>JBLIOG010000175.1:0-8299 GCA_047639625.1 Gammaproteobacteria bacterium | reverse complement strand
AGCCGCGAATGTGAACCGTAGAGCATCAGTCCCAAAAGCCGGAATCCCATCCGGGAAATGACGTTTAGTTGCCGCCTCAATTTTCGGCTTCATTTGTGGCTGCATTAATCCTGAGGTTCGCTTTTGTAGCAAATCTTCCAACGTTATACCATCAATCAGGTCCAGTGGATCCAGAACATTCCCCTTGGATTTGGACATCTTGTTTCCATCACCGTCACGTACCAGGCCATGCATGTATATTTCTTTGAATGGTACTTCATCCATGAATTTAAGACCAAACATGATCATTCTGGCAACCCAGAAAAATATGATGTCGAAACCGGTAACCAGAACGCTGGTCGGGTAGAACGTTTTCAATGCTGGATCTGTGCGGTCAGGCCAGCCTAGAGTGCTAAAGGGCCAGAGTGCTGACGAAAACCAGGTGTCGAGAACGTCTTCATCCTGAGTTAATTCTATCGAGTCAGCTAGTTGGTATTTAATTCGAGCTTCTTCGGCGCTAGGAGCAACGTAAAACTTCCCCTCAGCGTCGTACCAGGCAGGAATGCGATGCCCCCACCATAATTGACGTGAAATACACCAGTCCTGAATGTCTTCCATCCAGTTATAATAGGTTTTGGTCCAGTTATCTGGAATGAATTTGATATGACCTTCTTTCACGGCTGCAATGGCTGGTCTTGCCAATGGTTCGGCTTTTACAAACCATTGATCGGTCATGTAGGGTTCGATAACAACGCCGGAACGATCGCCATAGGGTCGTTTGAAAACGTGATCTTCGATTTTGACCAGTAGGCCTTCAGAATCCAGATCCTTCACGATTTTTGATCGAGCATCAAAGCGATCCATTCCCTGATAAGCTTCCGGTGCATTTTCGTTCATTTTTGCATCGGGTGTGAACAGGTTGATAACTTCCATATCATGCCGTTGTCCAACTTCGTAATCGTTGAAATCGTGCGCGGGCGTGATTTTTACGCAACCGGTTCCAAATTCCGGATCGACGTATTGATCGGTTATAACGGGGATAATTCTTGTTGTGAGCGGAACCTGTACTTTCAGGCCAACAAAATCACGATAGCGATCGTCGTCGTCGGCGACTGCCAATGCACCATCGGCGAGTATTGTTTCTGGTCGAGTCGTCGCAATTTCTAGGTGGCTAATACCATTTACCGGTCCATCTACTAATGGATAGCGGACGTGATACATGAAACCTTTTTCTTCTTCGTTGATCACTTCGATATCTGAGATAGCGGTTAATAAAACCGGATCCCAGTTGACGAGCCGTTTACCCCTGTAAATCAGACCCTCATCGTAGAGTTTGATAAAGACTTCCTGAACAGCCGCGGACAAACCTTCGTCCATTGTGAATCGTTCACGCGACCAGTCAGGGGATGCCCCCATGCGTCGTAGTTGGCGAGTTATGGTGCCGCCTGATTCAGCTTTCCATTGCCAGACCCGCTCGGTGAAGGCTTCTCGGCCCATATCGTGACGACTTTTACCTTCGGCTGCCAGTTGGCGTTCTACTACCATTTGCGTCGCAATGCCGGCGTGGTCGGTTCCGGGCTGCCAGAGCGTGTTATCACCTTTCATACGATGATACCGGATCAACGTATCCATGATGGTATCCTGGAATGCATGCCCCATGTGCAGGCTACCGGTCACATTGGGCGGTGGGATGACTATGCAGTAGGGATCGTCACCGCCCTGAGCCGAAAAGTATCCTTTGTCTTCCCAGTGTTGATACCAGGTTTGCTCAATAGAGTGGGGATTGTAGGTTTTGTCCATCAGTGTCGGGCCGAGCCAAATAAAGTCGGCGATTATACAATGAGAGTTTGCATTATGTCAGAGTCGCATCCGGTTTTTTGCCGTGCAGTCGGGTTTGATTTCTGTGTTCAAAGTCAATGGAAAAGTAGATTGAACTAGATTTGCTTACCGAGGCGGGATTGAATCAATTTGCGGATTTCGAACATGGCTTCATCAATTTTTTCATCGATTAGATCTCGAATTTCACGGTCAAGTATCGCCAGTTCAGTGTTGCTCAAGGTGGGTTGATCTTCGGGGAAAGCCTTATAAGGAAGCGATGTTATTTCTTCATTTGAGACCGGTTCGGATTCCATGGTTGGGCTTTCGAAGGCGTCAAAACCCAGGTCAGACATTGTTATTTCGATGCCTTTTTCAATCAGGTCGGTCAATACCGGAATATTGTCATCCGTATTTTGAATATTCATAAGGTCACATGGTTTAACGGGTAGCCACGTTCGCGATAGAACTGATAGTGTTCACGTGAATTGGTTTTATTGTCTTCTGTTACTAATTCAATGACTCGTTCAAATTGTGCGAACCAGGGTGGGATTACCGAACTGAGATTGATTAAAAGTTCTCGGGTCCCAATTGGTTGATGCTCATGCTGGATAAGTATCGGAGTTTGTATACGAGGATCCTCTTCGACGTCATGCGGCAAAAAGCTATCTTCCTTGTAGACCCACATATACTTATCTAGAATCGAAGTCTGTTCGGGGCTGTGGGTAAATAGCAATGTAGGTTGACGGCTTTCATAGGCTTTCTGGCAAAGCTGACAAATGACCTGATCGAATTTATGTCGATCAGGATTGAGCTGGTAAAAATCTACCCGAGTCATTTTAATCGCGATTCAGTTACGAATTATTGGCCGCAGCGATCGAGAATGAACTGACTGAGCAAGGGAACTGGTCGGCCAGTGGATCCTTTGCGTTCCCCCGAATGCCAGGCGGTCCCTGCGACATCAAGATGTGCCCATTGATACTTCTTAGTAAAACGAGAAAGGAAGCAGGCTGCTGTGATGGTGCCCGCATCGCGACCACCGATGTTGGCCATATCTGCAAAATTACTTTTTATCTGATCCTGGTATTCATCCCATAAAGGCAGCTGCCAAATTTTGTCTTCGATTTTCTGACCCGATGCAATCAGTTCATCGATCAATGGTTGATGATTCCCGAGGACACCTGAAGGGACCTTGCCGAGCGCTACAATGCAGGCACCA
Source organism: Gammaproteobacteria bacterium (assembly GCA_047639625.1). Taxonomy (GTDB): domain Bacteria; phylum Pseudomonadota; class Gammaproteobacteria. The sequence continues at coordinate 5,286 of JBLIOG010000175.1, read as the reverse complement.
GTCAATGTGGCGATATCGATGACACAGGATGGTTTGAATTTTTCGGCATAGGTTAATGCATCACAAAGAATGAGCCGGCCTTCCGCGTCAGTATTCAGAATTTCAATGGTCTGACCTGACATACTGGTGACGACGTCGCCGGGTTTAGTTGCGAGGCCATCAGGCATATTTTCAGTAGCAGGAATAATGCCGACAACGTTGATCGGTAATTTCATTTGGTTAACCGCATTTACGGTTCCGAATACCGAAGCAGCTCCACACATATCAAATTTCATTTCATCCATCGCAGCGCCTGCCTTGAGTGAGATACCTCCGGTATCAAATGTAACGCCTTTGCCAACCAGCACTATCGGCTTATCCTTAGCTTTGCCACCACTGTATTCGATTACAATAAGTTTAGCCGGTTGTCGGCTACCCGCACTGACCGACAGCAACGAGCCCATCTTTAACTTTTGCATGGCTGTTTCGTCAAGAACGGTTGTTTTCAACCGAGCCTGTCCTTTTGACATGCTAATAGCCTGTTTGGCTAGATAAGAGGGCGTACATATATTCGCTGGAAGGTTTCCAAGATCACGTGCAATGTCCATCCCGGCACTAATCGCCTTACCTTCCGCAGCCGCTTTTGTCGCGTTTTTGATATCACCGGTCACGGCGGCTTGAATGGTTAATTTCCGCAGCTTTGGCTTATCGGAACTTCTTTTGCTTTTGGTTTGATCGAATACATATGTGCTATTAGCAAATGCCAGTGCCGTCTGGCGAGATTTCCAGCTGTTATCTCGATTACCAACATCAACCTCATTAAGATAACAATTAGCATCTTTGGCGCCACAATTTGAAAAACTAGCAGCGGTTGCCTGTATCATTTTGATAAAATTCCGATCATTCATATCTGATTCGTTTCCGCTTCCTACCAGAACGATCCGTTGAACATTAATATTAGCTGGATTGTGCAGTGTCAGGATTTGCCCCAGGGTAGCTTTCATATCACCTTTTTTGATGATGGCGGATATCTGTCCGTCACAGGCCTTATCAACAGCAGCCCCAGTAACGGATAATTTCCCCGATTGGGAGACAGCTAAAATAAGACAATCGGTTCGAAGAGAGTCTGCTTTGGATGACTTAACAGTGAATTCCATGGTGCTCCGGGTACAGGTGTTTGAGATAACACGATAAGATACGTGAAGTCTAAAAAAAAACCAGTCGAAATTAATCAGAAAATAGATTGTCCTGGGGATAACATTCTGCCGCGTTTCAATTCAGACTCCATTAACTTGAAAGACGGATAATCCAGAGCCGTAGGATCCCAGCAATTAACGTGTTCATATGCCAGGAATAATTACCCGATATTTAATGCTCGAAGTTTTTAAAAACAGTGCTGCTACTGTTTTAGTATTGTTCGTTATACTAATGAGCAATGCGCTCGGGCGGGTGTTGGCTGATGTCGCAGATGGAGAGGTGCCTCATCAGGCATTGTGGCCAGTATTATTGAGCCAATCGATCAACATATTTTCAATATTGTTGCCGATAGGCGTTTTTCTCGGTGTTATTTTTGCTTTTGGCCGACTCTATACGGATCATGAAATAGTCGTTTTAAATGCCTGTGGAGTTGGTTACCTTCATTTTTTCAAACCTGTCATCTTAGTTTTAATTCCGGTATTTATGCTAAGCGCCTATTGTAGTATCTGGCTCAATTCTGAAATGCAACGCTATGCTCAGTCCATTGTTAATCAGGAAAATGATCTGAACGAATTTGAACGCATCCGTCCTGGTCAGTTCAATGAGTCAAAAAGCGGCGGGCATGTGTTTTTTATGGAGTCAGTGAGCGAAAATAACCGTCAGCTAAATGATATTATTGTCAGTCAGTCCGGTTCAGAAAAAATGATTATGGAAACAGCTAAAACCGGACGATATCAGCGCGATCCGGATACTGGCGATCTTTTCCTGGTAATCGGTCCAGGTAGTCGTTTCGAAGGACAGGCAGGTGATGCTGCGAATCAGGTGATTGAATTTGCGGAACATGGAATTTTGATCGAACACCGCCCACCGAAAAAGAACAGCTCTGTCCGGTCTGAAATCAAATCTCCTGATCAACTTCGAAAATCCAAAAAGCGCACAGACCGCGCAGAATTACATTGGCGCATCGCAATTCCGATTGTATTGCTGGTGCTCGGGTTGCTGGCGGTTCCTTTATCTTATATTGCACCCCGTCAGGGCCGTTTTGGAAAAGTAGGAATCGCATTGTTGGTTTACATTATTTATCTCAATTTAATGGCATTCACAAAGGCAAAACTTGAAGATGGGGATTTACCAATGACCATTAACTTCTGGTGGATCCATGGTTTATTTCTAATTTTGATGATGGCTCTGCTTTATCGTAGGAATCGTGGACTGTTTTTTGATTCATCGTCAATAAAAACATGATCATCAACCGATATATTCTGATCCATATTCATAAGGGCAGTTTACTGACTTTATTAGTGCTGGTTAGCCTGGCTACGTTTTTTCTTTTTATTGGTGAACTTGAAGATCTGGGTCGTGGGCGTTATGACTTGCTGGCGATTTTCAAATATATAGGATTAAGGTTACCTGCCAAATTGGTAGAGTTTATGCCTCTGGCAGCGCTACTTGGGACAATTTTGAGTATGGGCGTACTCGCCAGTAATAGTGAAATTATAGCCCTTCAGGCATCAGGTTATTCAGTTATCAATTTAATCGTTGCTGTAATGCAAGCCGCTATCGTTCTGGCTTTGTTGAGTTATTTGATCGCCGATTTTGTTGTGCCATACAGTGAAACCAACGCTCGCCAATTCAGAAGCCTCGCAATTGACAATAATACATCGGTAGTTTCCAAAAAAGGAATCTGGATTAAGGATCAATCCCAAATTTTGCATATCGATGAATTGTTACCTGATGGTATGGCTCGACGAATTGAAATTTATGAAATCGGAGGGAATAACCAGATTAAGTCTATATTGCTAGCAGACTGGGCGGTTGCAATCGATCAACAATGGATTTTACGAGATGTCCAGCAAACTGTCTTTGGTAAAGATAATCAGTCGGTTTTCCAATTTGACCGACTGCCTTACAACGGCAATATATCGAATCAGTTGCTTGCTGCACTGATTATTAAGCCCCGACAAATGTCCACTTTCGACTTGTTTGATTATGTTAATTTTTTGGGGGGCAATCAGCTCGATCATTCAGTTGAGAGTTTAACCCTATGGCAGAAAGTCCTGTCACCTTTGTCGATTATTATCATGTGCTTACTGGCTGTACCGTTTGTACTTGGGTCTCAGCGCCAAAGTAATTCCGGACAGCGACTGATGTTTGGCATCGTGATCGGGCTTTTGTTTGTTGTCGGAAGTCGGCTATCTACACAGTTAGGTATCCAGATTGGATTAGTGCCTTTCGTTAATGCGATAATTCCGATACTCATTTTTCTGCTTTTAGCGATTTACCTGATACACCGAAAAATACAAACTCGATAGGTTCTAAAAAATTGTTGAATTCTATTCATCAAGTTTTGGTCTCGGACTTTCTTATCCTTATAATTCGTGTCTGGCTAAAATAATCCGCTAAAGTATAGGGCCTGAATAAACGCCACCAATAACCTGAACCAATACACAGTATTGACAGCGTCGAGAAGACTAATCGTAAAATACAAATTTGCCAGGGCAGAGGCCCTCCAAATTCTGATTCAATTTTAATTTTCCAGATATACATTCCCAGTGTTTGCCCCGACTTTGTCCAAAACCAGGTGTAGAAACCAAAGGTGACCACTAATACGAATAAAAGTGCGATTGGTGGAGGGATGACTTCATTATTATTAGCCACGACAGCTAAACCCATCGTGATAAACAACAAAGCAAGTATTAATAAGCTGTCATAAAGCATGGCTGCAAATTGTCTTGCTAGTCCGGCGTTTTCAAATGAGGGATTGGATTCAGTCAAGGTTTGAAAGTACAGAAGAAAGGCTGTGATTTTATGGAATAACCGTGTGGCTAACAATAAAAACCTTCAGGTGAGTGATTTTAGTACTGCTAAATTTGATGAACTCTAATGATGACGCATTGCCAATCGATTTTTAAGGAGCAAAGAATTAATGGGCAGTAAATTTAGTGATCTACACTCACTTCAAAATTGGTTCGCCGATGCACAATAAATTATTTTCAATGTGCCGGATGACTTATCTGAATGCTGGTTGATTTTTTGAGATTGTGTCGTTAATTTAAAATTAATTTTTGGTCTGAAATTAGGGATAAATATTCAAGTCTGACATTCCACCGTTTATTAAATGTGTATTTTTGCCTTTTCATTAACTAATTGAACAATATAGCGACCTTTAAGGAAGGTTTACGGTTGTAAAATTAGAAATGCTTTCTATAATGATATTTGGATGACTAGTCTGAGGAGACAAACAATGGCAGTGGCTAAAAAAGCAGCGAAGAAAAACGTAGCAAAGAAAGCAGTAAGCGCAAAAAAAGCGGTCGTTATAGCAAAGGCCGAAAAGCCAGTTGTTAAGAAGAAAGCAGTTGCGGTTAAGAAAAAGGGTGCAGCTCCTGCAGTAAAAAAGAAGGCGGTCGGTGCTAAGAAAAAGGCGGCAAAGTCTGCTTCTCCAGCTGTAGCAAAAGCAAAAGCGTTAGCAGCCAGTGTTAAAGAATTAAAAGCAGAAGTTAAAGGATTAAAGGATGCATTGAAATCGGCTCAAAAACGTGGCGATTCGATTGCGAAATTGTCCGGTGAACGAGACTCAGCCGTAGCCAAATTTTTGGGTGACTGGGATAAGAAAGCTGCAGCGGCATTATCTAAAGGCAGCAAGCCTCGTAAAAAGCGAAAAGCAAAAAAATCAGCTGGATAAGATTATTTCAGCAATTCGAAAAAGGCACATTTATGGTGCCTTTTTTTTGGTCTGAATTTACCCGTTTGGTCCATCTTCGATTAAGGTTTAACCTATGAATGCTAGTCTGGAGCCTGTACCGATAGATCCTGATATCGAAATCTGTCTTGATACATTATGGGCACACAAGGGATTGTCAGCCTTAACTTTATCTGCCTACCGACAAGACTTAAATGGATTTTCAAAATGGCTACAAACCAATAAAATTCGGATTAAACACGCAACTCAAACCGATATTCAAGCTTATCTCCTGAATCGGTTTGAAGCGGGCTCATCCGCACGTTCTACTGCTAGATTGTTGTCAAGTTTAAAGCAATTCTATAAATATCAGATTGCAGTTGGCGGACGTAGTGATAATCCAACATCGTTAATCAGTGCTCCAAAAATTC
>JBLIOG010000174.1:0-8309 GCA_047639625.1 Gammaproteobacteria bacterium | reverse complement strand
ATGGTTAGCTCACTCGATAATCCAGATAGTTTTTCAAAACATTATCCGGTCTGTGGGCCCGAACAATTCACCTTAAAAGAGATTCTGGAATTGATCACAGAACAGGTAAATCCTTCCTGTAAAATAATCCCACTGAGTGATTTTCTTTCGAGGTTACAAGCCCGAGTATTGCAAATTCTCCCTGGGAAACTGTTTACTATCGATAACTATCAATCACTCAAAACGGATAGTATCTGTACCGAGAATAGTTCCAGCGGAATGAGTTTCAGGCATTATGTAAAAGGCCTCAATGTTCTGTTTGGACGAAAATCTACCTATGACCAGTACCGTAGTCGAATACCTGGCCTGAAAAAACACGATTAATCAAATGGAAATCTATCGCGTCGGTGGTTGTATACGAGATCAGCTGTTAGGCCTTAGCATAAAAGATATCGATTACGTTGTTACTGCAACCAGCGTTGAAGAGATGCTCGATCTCGGATATAAACCCGTTGGACGTGACTTCCCGGTTTTTTTACACCCCGACACAAAACAGGAATACGCGTTGGCTCGGAGTGAGCGTAAAGTTTCCGCCGGTTATGCTGGATTTCAATTTAATACCAACATCAATATTACTATCGAGCAGGATTTGGCTCGACGAGATTTGACCATCAATGCTATTGCCGAAGACAGTGATGGTAGAATTATTGACCCATACAACGGAATCGCTGATCTCAATGCTCGAATTTTGAGACATGTGTCTCCGGCCTTTGTCGAGGATCCTGTGCGGGTTTTACGCCTTGCCCGGTTCGCGGCCCGTTTCTATGCCCTTGGATTTTCGATCGCCGACGAAACCATTGAACTGGTTAAAGAAATGAGCCATTCGGGAGAACTCGATGCGTTGGTGGCCGAAAGAGTCTGGACTGAAATGTCACGCGCTTTAGAAGAAAAAACGCCTTCGCAATTTTTTTACACCTTGCAGAAAGGTCAGGCGCTTGAGAAATTGTTCCCAGAGATTTATGCATTGTTTGGTGTTCCTCAAACTGCGAAATATCACCCAGAAATTGATACTGGAATTCACGTCATGCTGGCCCTCGACAAAAGTGCCGAACTCGAACTTGATAGCTCTACTCGATTCGCCGTACTCATGCACGATTTAGGTAAAGCAAACACACCCGTCGATATTTTACCCTCACACCACGGACACGAACTGAGAGGGGTTAAAAAAGTGAAAGAATTTTGTCTACGGTGGAAAGCGCCTAACCAGTTCAGGCAACTCGCCTTAATTACTGCGCAATACCATACTCAGGTGCATCGCGCTTTCGAATTAAAAGCCAGTAGTCTACATGATCTACTTTCCGCTACTGGTGCATTGCGCCAACCGGATCAATTCGAAAAAATGCTGATGGCCTGCGTAGCAGATGTGCGTGGTCGTACCGGCTTCGAACAAAACCCATATCCTCAGGCCGATTATTTACGCGAGCTAAACAAAACCATACGTTCGTCGAAGGTATCGAGTGTGATTGAATCCGGCAAAACAGGTCTGCAGCTCGGCGAGGCCATTCGCGCATTTCAAATCAACCTCATCCGAAATTTTGATAAATCACCTTTTCAGGCGAAACAGGAAATTTTCAGTAACCAGTAGTAGCTTTCGTACCGGCGAAAAATAAAAAACAAGCCCAAGAAACACACCTATGGCATTAGCCAACATGTCGGCAAAATCCTCAAAACGATAGTCAGTCATACCCTGCAATCGTTCGATTAAATAACCGTAAAACACCAGCCCAACAAAAACAAAGATCAACCCTCGAACTCGCACCAGTAAAATACTAAACCAGGCTGATAACACCATATAAGTAAGGCAATGAACAAGTTTATCATTTCCACTAATATCCGGCCCTCCCCGTAATAGAGAAAATATTCCGACAAGGATTAGCAGCATTGCACCGAGTGCATACCATAATCCAGTCATATTCAGTGCCGGTTTAGGCACGTTAGTATTTAATGAGGTCATTCTTTGAGCAACTGTTGGCGATACGTTATGATGAAATGCTTTCAGCAAGCAGTGGGCTTTTTCGCACAAACTATAACATTGGAAAACTCTCCGCAACAAACTGCCATTGCCCCCAAAGCCGATATCGACGTGGCGATAGACAATAAGTTGTTGCTTAATTTCCTGCCGGCCTGTGGCACCGGAATTTCATTTTTTTACTTTCTCAGTTTTCTTTTTTATCTGGGATATTACAAAGGTGGAATGACCAATCTGATTTTCAGTGTTATCTATCTTGTAACATTTCTTTTTTACCTGATGGATCGCGTCTATCTGGGAAAACACTTTCTGAGCTGGGTTTTCATTGCTCAGGTAACCCTGCAGTCCACCTATTTATTTCCAGGAGAAGCTTACTTTCAACTATATTTACTGGTCGCTATTCCATTGATCTTTATATTGTTTAATCGTCATGAAAGTTTTTGCCGATATTTTTATAGCGGGTTGATTGCCATTTTATTGACGATTATACAACTACGTACTGACGATAATATTCGTCCATTTATGTTTACTGAAAATGACGTAGAGTTAATTCGGAATCTCAATTTGTTTGGCAGTTTCTTCGTTCTTTCGATCGCTGCCTATCTTAATATTCGCCAAAGCGAGAATCGTATAGGTGAAAATCACGTTTTGGCGATCACAGACGCCTTGACCGGGCTTTATAACCAGCGCCAGCTTAACTACCTCGCGACGCGACTATTTGCTGATTATAAACGAAACGATTCACCGCTTTGCGTGATGTTCATTGATATCGATCATTTCAAACAGGTTAACGACCAATACGGTCACGATACGGGGGATCATTTATTAGTAGACATAGCTGGCGCGATGAAACTGCGCCTACGCGATAACGATATTCTGGCCCGTATTGGTGGTGATGAATTTATCTTAATACTGGCTAACACCAACATTGACGCAGCCAGTAAGCTTGGAGAAGAAATTCGTCAGAGCATTTCAATTGGTGTCGGTAGTCATCATCCGTTTAAGGTAGGTATTAGCATTGGTTTAACCCAAACTACAACCGAAGATAAGGATTTGGAAACAGTCATAAAACGCGCCGATCATGCCTTATATAGCGCTAAAGATCAGGGCCGCAATCAACTCGTCGTTGAAACATAAACAACCAGAGCTATCGTTTTCGACCTACCACAGGAAATAAATCAGAAATCCGCCTAATAACAGGCGATAAATAACAAAAGGCATCATGCCGATTTTGTCTATTAATCGCAGAAATAAATGGATGCATAAGCCCGCACTCAAAGTCGACAAGACTATGGCCAAAGACAGCGCCAACCAGTCGATCAGTAAGTTTGACGTCATTAATTCATGTAGTTGTAAAATTGAGCTCGCAAGGATTATTGGCATAGACAATAAAAAGGAAAACCGGGCTGCAGCACTTCGCGATAACCCTAAAAATAAAGCCGCAGTCATTGTAATTCCCGAACGCGAAGTTCCAGGGATCAATGCCACGGCCTGAGCCAGGCCGATAAAAAGCACATCTTTAAACGACAAATCAAATTCATTTTTCTGTTTACGCGCGACTAAATCAGACCAGCCCAAAAGGATACCGAACACGATGGTGGTTACCGCTATGACCCAACCACTGCGCAAATTGGTTTCGATAAAGTCACTTGACAAAAACCCCACTACGACCGCAGGAATGGTTCCTACAATGACCCACCAGGCGAGCTTGCTGTCGGCTGTATGGCCACGACCTGCAGTAGCCGATATCCAGGCACCAAGAAGTTTTAGTACTTCGTAACGGAAATAAACAACGACTGCAATTAATGAACCAAGGTGCACTGCCACGTCAAACACCAATCCCTGATCAGGCCATTCAAGAAGAAGCGGTACCAGTATTAAATGCGCCGAACTAGATATTGGCAGAAACTCAGTCAAACCCTGAACGACTGCCACTACGACTACTTGAATCCAATCCATTTGACTATCTCAGTTGATCAAAGGCCGGCATATGAATTCGGCTATTTTTATGAAAGGCGACGACCTTAAATTTATCGCCCATCTCTTCAGGCAGGGTCAGGGTTTTAATTTCCTGAGAAATTCGGATCGTCGTTGTAATATCAGCTTCCGCACTATGGATGGCGGCTAAATCAAGTAGACCATTCTGTAAAAGAAAACGATGCTGGCTGGTTAATCCCAATGTTTCAAAGCCGGCTGCTTCAGCAGCATCTGCAACCGCATCAAAGTCGACAAATGCAGTGATATCCTGGAGACCGGGATAAACCAGTGGATCTGCGTGCGCATGGTGCTGAAAATGACAGATCAGTGTTCCCTGAGATCGATTTGGATGATAATACTCAGGTTGTTCGTAGCCATAATCGATCAATAATATAACGGCTTGATTGCAACTTTTATACAAACTATTAAACCAGGGTTGGTAGTTCAAATTGAATTCTGTTCGATAGCCCGACTCAAATGAACCGAGGCGCGATTCAATTTCAAACATCGCGTCGATCGCAGGTCCATGGATATCAATATTCCGCCAATACAGTTTCCCATCCTTATATCCCACGCCCACTTCCGTCCACTCGGTTTGTTTTTCGAGTAGCGCTACTGGCATAGCATCGAGTAGTTCGTTCGCCAGCACTACACCATTAAATTTCTCGGGCAGTCGATCAAGCCAGTGCACACGTTCAAATTGGTCAGATGAAAGTTCTCGCGCAAGATAGTTCTGTTGTCGGCCCCTCAAGTCCGCACTAATTTCCAGAATAAAATATTCAAGCGGGCAATCAAACTGGCTCAATATCTGTCGACACAACTCACCACTACCGGCACCAAATTCAAGAATGCTGGTGTTACAACCCTGATCAAATAAAGACTTTAATTGCACAGCCAGTGTCTTACCAAACAAGTCAGAAATTTCAGGCGAAGTGACAAAATCTCCGGCGGCTCCGAACTTGGTTCTTCCTGCACTGTAATAACCCAAAGCTGGCGCATAGAGTACGGTTTCCATATATTGCTGAAAACTGATTACACCGCCATTCTCCTCAATAATTCGAGTCAGGTGCTCGATAAGCACCTGACTTTGTTGAATAGAATCACTATCCGGTTCGGGTAGTTGCATCACGGGCGCGGGACTGGAATGATATGATGACACTTTATTTAATAGAGCCCTGACTCAATGTTACTTTCGGGTAAAACAGCACTGGTAACCGGAGCCGCCAATCGCATTGGCGCCGAAATCGTGAGGACTTTACATGATAATGGCGCAAATCTCATTATTCACTATCGCCATTCTAAATCGGAAGCCGATAGTCTCTGCAACAGTTTGAATCTACTACGTCCGGAGTCGGCAAAAGTCTGCCAGGCAGATCTTAACTCTCAAACGGACCGTGACCGACTTGTATCTGAGTCCAAAGCAGCTTTTCAAAACTTACACCTGCTGATTAACAATGCTTCAGCTTTCTATGCAACCCCAATCGGATCAATTAATGAAGATAACTGGCAGGATTTATCTGCGAGCAATTTTAAAGCACCACTATTTTTAATTCAGGCGCTTGCACCCGAACTGACAAAAACCGGTGGATCTATTATTAACATGCTCGACATTTACGCGGCCAATCCTCTCGTCGGACATAGCCTTTACTGCGCCTCAAAAGCCGCCAATCAAAGTCTGGTGCAATCGCTCGCACTCGAATTGGCGCCAGAAGTTCGAATCAACGGTATCGCACCCGGCGCTATCCTCTGGCCGGAGCAATCTGACTCTGCCAGGGCGCAGGAAATATTGAATCAGATCCCTCTCAAACGTATCGGAAATCCACAGGTTATTACAAAAACCGTGTTGTTTTTGATCGAAAACGATTACATTACCGGCGAAGTTATCAACGTCGACGGTGGTCGGCGCCTGTCACGCTAAAGTCACAATACATGAGTCAATTCTGGTCACAACAGGTTCATCAACTGGACCCCTATGTTCCCGGCGAACAGCCCGGTAATCGTGTGTTTAAAAAACTCAACACGAATGAAAACCCTTATCCACCGGCCCCGGGTGTCAAAACAGCGATTGAGCAGTTCAATGCAAATGATCTGAAACTATATCCTGATCCAGAATCGGTTGAGTTAAGACAGGCACTTGCCGATTATCACCATCTAGACGTAAATCAGTTATTTGTAGGCAACGGCTCTGACGAAGTACTCGCCCATGCTTTTTTCGCTTTTTTCCAGCAAACTCATCCATTGCTGTTTCCAGATATCAGCTATAGCTTTTATCCAGTGTACTGCGGGTTATATGGAATCGAATTCAACACTATCAAATTGAATACAAGGTTCGAAATTGATATCGAAGACTATTCAAACCCGTATGGCGGCATTATTCTACCTAATCCTAATGCACCGACAGGCATCGCTTTACCGCTCGAATCAATTCGAAGGCTATTGGTCAACAGTCGGTCTGTGGTGATTATTGATGAAGCCTATGTTGATTTTGGAGCCGAATCGGCTATCTCGCTTATTAATGAGTTCGAACATTTACTGGTTATCCGGACCTTCTCAAAATCTCGAAGCCTGGCAGGACTTCGTCTCGGTTATGCAATGGGCTCAAGTGCATTGATTAACGGTTTAAACCGGGTTAAGAATTCTTTTAACTCCTATCCGGTTAATCGCCTGACAACCCGGATTGCGATTGCATCGATAGAAGATGAAGACTATTTTAAGCAATCCTGCGACCTTATTATTAACAGCCGCGAGAGTTTGTCAAAAAATTTAAAAACGTTGGGATTTGCCGTTTTCCCATCAAAAAGTAACTTTCTGTTTGTTCATCACCCCGGGCAGAATGCGTTAGTCCTGGCGGGTAAACTCCGTGATATTGGCATTCTCGTTCGACACTTTAAAGCGGATCGAATTGATCAATGCCTTCGGATTACAGTAGGGAATGAAAGTGAATGTGAAGCATTGTTTTCGGCTCTAACGGTGATCGTTAACGGTGGTGATTAGCAACAGTGTTCAGCGGAATACAATTAATTGTCACCCATGGTAATTATTTGCAATGGTTTCGCACCCTTAATGCTACCTCATTTCTTAGCAAACCTCTCGACAGGGTACGCGTCACTATGGAATACAATCATCATTTGGGTGCGGAAAAATGTTTAGCCATCAGCCAAAATAACTCGTTTCAATTTCTATACTTTGATATTTAATTTTCAGCTTGAACTGAGTGTTCTTGCTAATCACATTTACGGTTAATCAAGGCCTTCAAGATCCAACAGTGTCAATGTCGGAGCATGGATTTCCATATCCTGCCATAACTGTCGATAGGTTTTTCCCACTTCCGGGTGTAACTCTTCGGGCACCAGATCCTGCATCGGCTTGAGGACAAAACCGTTCATTAAAATTTCGTGGCGCGGTACCTGAATATTATCTTCGTCCAATATCAGGCCATTAAAGGTCAGGAGATCCAGATCAATCGGCCGACTGGAGAATTTGGGTTGCCTGCGGTCACGTCCCATTCTGCGTTCAATTTCATGCAATCGGTCGACAACCTGATAAATCGAATAATCAGTTTCAAAACGAACAACCAAATTTAGAAAGTCATCCCCCTGAAAACCAACTGACGCAGATTGATAAACAGGTGACAATGCCAATGCCCCGAAATCCGACCGTATCTCGTCAATTGACCGCCTGACATTCGATTCGGCATTGACATTACTGCCTACACTCACCAGCACGCGGGAGTTCATTCGGGTTTAGTTCCACGCTCTATGATGACACCGACAGATCGTGCACCTCTGACGGCTCCGGGCTTGTTTAGCACTAACCTGACCCAGGGTGCTGAGAATTCTTCACGAATGATCGCGCATATCTTCTCCGCAAGCGCCTCAACCAGTTCATACTCGCTTTCTTCGACAAAACTAATGATTCGTTTAGCGACTGTCTTATAACTCAAAGTGTCATCAATATTGTCACTATTGGCAGCCTTTTTGATATCGGTTGCCATGTCTATATCGAGACTGATAGTCTGCTTGATTTTGCGTTCCCAATCATAGATTCCAATGACGGTTTCTATTTCAAGTTCGCGGATAAATACAATATCCATTCGAGAATTTGCCCTGATTGATTTGGTCGCAATCTTATCCCTTATCTATCACGAAGGGAACGGAGTAATCTTGCCGTTTTTAGCGGGCTGTAGCTTGAATAGTCGATATTCATCTGGTAGAGTTCGCGCCCTCGAAATTAAACCGCCAGCTCGCCGGAGATCCAGCATGTCACGGGTATGTCAAGTAACAGGAAAACGCCCAGTTAGTGGAAATAATGTTTCCCACGCGAA
>JBLIOG010000173.1:0-8339 GCA_047639625.1 Gammaproteobacteria bacterium | reverse complement strand
CGCACACATCAGTCGGCCGATCATATTCGAAACCTGCGTCGACAGGCCGAAATACTAAAAACGGAAATACTTGAACGTGCGCAAATTATTTTGACGCAGGAAAATGATCCCAACAAGGCACTGGAATTCCTCGCCAACAATCTCACTAACAAATTGCTTCATGGACCCACTATGGAATTAAGGAAAGCGATCAGGGAAAATGATCAACATACGATAGATATACTGAAGTCTCTGATTAATCCGACTAAGACAAATTGATGAAAGAATCGCTCATAATAAAGCTCGAAAACCTCTGTGCCCGCCACGAAGAAATTGCAGCCCTGCTTTCAGACCCACAAACTATTGGTGACCAGGATAAATTTCGCCAATTGTCGATGGAATATTCTCAACTTGAAGATTTGGTAAAAAAATTTGGTGCTTTTCAGCAAGCCCGAGAAGCGCTTGAAAGCGCGCGCGAAATGCTGGATGAAGATGATGCCGACATGCGAGAAATGGCCGCAGAAGAAATAAGCGATAATGAAACCCTGCTAGAAACCATCGAAGTTGACCTCCAGACTTTGCTATTGCCGAAAGACCCGAGTGACAGTGCAAACGTGTTTCTCGAAGTGCGCGCCGGAACCGGTGGTGATGAAGCGGCCATCTTTGCCGGTGATCTGTTTCGAATGTATAGCCGATATGCAGAATCAAGGCGCTGGCAACTTGAGATTCTTAATAGCAACGAAGGTGAACACGGCGGCTACAAAGAAATCATCGCTCGCATTATTGGGCAGGGTGCCTACTCACATTTGAAGTTTGAATCGGGCGCTCATCGGGTACAGCGTGTCCCTGAAACCGAATCACAGGGTCGGGTTCATACCTCAGCGGCAACCGTAGCAATTATTGCCGAAACGGCCGACGTTGAAAAGATCGAAATAAATCCATCTGATCTGCGAATTGATACCTTTCGAGCTTCTGGCGCGGGTGGACAGCACGTTAACAAAACCGATTCAGCGATTCGACTGACGCATTTACCAACGGGTACCGTTGTTGAATGTCAGGATGAACGTTCTCAGCATAAAAATAAAGCACGGGCCATGTCGCTATTACAAGCTCGGATCTATGATGCTGAGAAGCAAAAACAGGACAAGGAGCAAGCAGCAGAACGAAAGTCACTGGTTGGTGGCGGGGATCGATCCGAGCGTATCCGGACTTATAATTTCCCTCAGGGTCGCATAACCGATCATCGAATCAACCTGACGCTCTATAAACTCGACGAAATCATGCAAGGCGGACTCGCACATGTCGTCGAGCCACTGATGCATGAGTACCAGGCAGAACAACTGGCAAATCTGGCTGACGACAATCAGGGCCTGTAAGATCGGCTAGCAGTCTGCAACTGATGACTGAAAACATCGAATCAGCCCTGAGGCGAGCTACTGCGAGTTTCGCCGACTGCAGTGACTCTGCCAAACTCGACGCCGAGATATTGCTCGCTCACGTGCTTCGGAAATCCAGAAGTTTTCTATATACCTGGCCCCACCAAAGCCTGGAATTACATCAACTAAAAGACTTCAACAATCTGATCGAACAACGGCTCCAACCCACTCCCATTGCTTATTTGATTGGTTCCAGGGAATTTTATTCACTTCAGTTCGAAATTAACCACGATGTCCTCGTGCCAAGGCCGGAAACTGAGTTACTGGTTGATAAGGCTCTTGAGCTTTGTGACCTGCATCATTTAAATAAGGTGATCGATCTGGGTACCGGCAGCGGGATCATCCCCATTTGTCTGAAAAAACAACGCCCCGATTTATCAATTACCGCCACTGACATCAGTTCAGATTGCCTGAATTTGGCGAAACGTAATGCAATCAAGCATCAAACTAAAATAAATTGGGTTCAATCGAACTGGTATGAATCACTGGATCCTGATTATCAATTCGACCTGATTATTTCGAATCCGCCTTATATTGCCGCAGACGAATCCTGGTTGCAGATCGGCGATTTACCTGCCGAACCCTTATTGGCACTGTCTTCCGGAGAGACCGGACTAGAATCAATAAAGGTCATTGTTCGAGGAGCCTGTCAATTTCTGACTCCGGCTGGACATCTTGTTATGGAACATGGGCATGAACAATCTGATGCAATTGTGGCTTTGATGGCAGAATCGAAATTTAAAGAAATCTATACGCTAGAGGACTTCAATCATCTTCCCAGACTCACCGGTGGACAATTTATCGCGGGCAAAAAAAAGGCTGGTTGAAAAATTCAACCAGCCAAATGTCGTAATCGACAATATAACCAAAGGAGGACATCATGTCTGAGTAATATGGGAGATTGCCCAAACACACTATATATATATAGCATATATTTTATATTACCAGTCCAAACTCTAATAAAAGCTATAAAAAACATGACAATTAGATCGATTACTTAATGTTTATTAGCGTATAAGCAAAGTAAATCATTGATAAATATCATAAAGAATTATTTACAAACTCTTTATGTAATATTTTCACAAAATCGTCTTTACCACGCAACTTGCTCGACTTCAAGATACATTTGGCTTAAATGCTTACCGAAATTAGACTTAAAACCCACCCATGATTCGTAATGTTTAAATATCTGGTTACTTTCCTGCTTTATTTCGTAGGCTTCCAGACCTTCTTCAAAACCCGCTTCAACAACATCCCGTAACTTATAGAGATAATTTAACCAGGGCATCAAAACATCTGGTTTAGTTCCACTCATACCATGCCCCGGCACAATCCACTCAATATCTCTCTCCAGCAGTGCCTCGAGAATATTAATATTGCCAAAAATAGAGGCGCTCGAATCGAAACGTCCCATCCGCTGATTAAATCCGTTATCTCCGAGAAATACCGTTTTGCTATTTAAGTGCTCAATGACTATATCGGTATTGGTATGCGAAGGCAGACGACTGTGAAATTTGAACCGCTGCTGGCCAATGGTTATTTCCATTCCATCTTCTAACGCTTCGGTCGGACCGACTAACTCCGTCCCGTCGCTTAGTCCACCCGTCAGGTTCGACATCAGGCTTATCCAGCTATGTCCCTCGGTTGGGACCTGTTTTATCATCTCACGGTGGCCATAAATTTTTGCCGCCGGAAATTGATTACGGATCGCGTGGTTTGCGAGGAAATGATCACCATGGATATGACTATTAAATACCGCAATCACGGGCCTGGTGCTAATTTTCTTTATTTCTGCCAATACCTGCTGGCCAACCTGAAGGCTTGAACCCGGATCAACCAAAATGATCCCAATTTCATCGATAATGATAGCGGGATTATTCATAAAACCATGGTTTTCGATATTTGGTTCTTCGAGCGGCCCATGCATCACGTAGACCTGATCATTAATCGCTTCAAAACTGAATTCGCCCACAGGCAAGGTCCAGGCTTGAACCGAAGTGATTGTAAGTAAGCAGGCAGCTATTACGGCCGGATAGCCTATTTTTTGTAACGAGTGAGTCAGATTATTCATCCTCTAAAAATACATCGTACTTAAAAATGGGCCAATATCCATTTCTTGGTGGAATCACTTTATTGATTCGTTAGGTTTTTAATCCTGCCTCAACGTCACTGGCAGGTGATCGATCAGAAATTTAGGGCGAACAAAAGAAGGGCTGTTCCAGTTATAAAGATGAATTCAGTCAATAGTGACATCCTTGTCACTATTGAGGAACTCCGAATGTAGGTTGGTGTTCGACCCAACCGACTCTTTTACTAAAAGGTTTTGTAGCGTGTTACTCGCTTTTATCTGTTAACCGACGCAGCAAACTGGAAGTATCCCAACGCCCACCACCCTTCGCTTGCACATCCGCATAAAAGTCATTAACGATCGTGGTAATAGGAAGGTCGGCACCATTGCGTGAAGCTTCCTCAAGGCAAATAGAGAGGTCCTTGCGCATCCAGTCAACAGCAAAGCCAAATTCAAATTCATCTTTGAGCATGGTTAATCCGCGGTTTTCCATTTGCCAGGAACCCGCGGCTCCTTTTGAAATCACATCGACGACAGCAGCACCATCGAGTCCTGACTTCATTGCAAAATTGAGACCTTCAGATAAACCCTGAACCAAACCGGCAATACAAATTTGATTAACCATTTTAGTTAACTGCCCGGCACCATGTCCGCCTAACAATTCACAGGCTCTGGCAAAACTCATAATCACAGGTTTTGCAGAATCAAAAGCGGCCTGATTACCACCGCACATAACCGTCAAAACACCATTTTCGGCACCCGCCTGTCCACCGGAGACCGGCGCGTCTATAAATTCGACGGACGATTGTTCGGCAATTTCTCGGGCAACGGTTGCAGAAGCAGTCGTGTGATCAATGAGTATTGCGCCTTCTTTACAGCCAGCCAGCGCACCGTCAGCGCCAAAAACCACTGAACGAAGATCATCATCGTTACCAACGCAGATAAAAACAAAGTCGGCTCCTTCAGCAGCTTCGCGCGGAGTGGACGCTGCCCATCCGGAATAATCTGCACACCATTGCTCTGCTTTTGCCGCAGTTCGATTGTAAACTCGGGTTGTATGGCCTGCGCTGGCCAGATGCCCCGCCATTGGATATCCCATAACACCTAATCCAATAAACGCTACTGTTAAATTACTCATAATTGTCCTCTCTATCAATTTTGTTTAGGGCGCCTCTAAAAATGCCCTTTAGTCGACTGGTTCTCAATAATTTACTACTTCATTTTGTTTCTGGCTCAATAGCCCGTTAAATGGGTTGGAGATTAGCCATTGTAGCAATCAGCCATTTGCTGCCTTCGGATTCAAAATGAACCTGGACCCTCGATTGCGATCCCTGGCCTTCAAGATTTACAACAACGCCTGCACCAAATCTCGCATGACTGACACGCTGGCCAACCGATAACCCGGAATCTTCTTCCGCGGAATAACGTCCAATCCGCTCCGACACGTCGTAGGTTGGTCGACTGAACTGAGCTTTAGGGCGGATTTCTTCAACAAATTCAGTGGGTATTTCTCGAATAAAACGTGACAGTTGGTTATAGGTTTCATTGCCATAAAGTCGTCTAACTTCTGCCCGGCTAATCACCAATCGCTCGCGGGCACGCGTAATACCAACATAGCAAAGTCTGCGCTCCTCTTCCATACGGCCCGGATCTTCACTGGAGCGTTGATGGGGGAACAAACCTTCTTCAAGACCCACCAGAAAAACCAGTGGGAATTCGAGCCCTTTGACTGAATGCAATGTCATCAGCTGAACGCAGTCTTCCCAGGCTTCCGCCTGACCTTCACCGGCCTCAAGTGCCGCATGCGCCAGAAAAGCATCCAGCGGCAACATATTTTCTTCGGCCAGTGCAGCATCCATCGCAAAACCAGTTCCAGCGCCAATTAATTCCTGCAGGTTTTCCGTACGCGATTGCCCTTTCTCACTTTGATCTTTACCGAAGTGCTGTTTCAAACCACTGATTTCAATACTGTATTTGATTTGCTCGCCCAGATCGAGGCCAGCTAGTTCTTTCTGCATCCGGGTAATGAGTTCGATGTAAACACAAATGGCCGAACGGGCACGATTAGTTAGCTGACTGTCATTGGCCAGTTCATTAGCCGCGGTCCACAATGTGACCGATCGTTCACGGGCGACCTGACGGATACGATCGATCGATTTCTGCCCAATACCCCGGGGAGGATGATTGATTGTTCGCTCAAAAGCATGATCAGCTGAAGTATTCGACAGCACACGCAAATAGGCCAGGGCATCCTTTATTTCTGCTCGCTCGAAAAAGCGCAGTCCGCCGTAAACCTTATACGGCACGCCCTGAGTTATTAGCGCTTCTTCGAACTGTCTGGATTGAGCATTTGAACGATAGAGAATCGCCACATCGTTACGGTTACGCCCTTGATTGACCCAATCGTTAATCCGATCGACCACGAATCGAGCTTCATCTCTTTCGTTATAGGCTGAATACAGCATGATGGGATCACCATCTGCGCTGTCCGTCCAGAGCTCTTTACCTAATCGGCCCTGGTTATTATCGATGAGAGCATTCGCTGCTTTTAAAATCGTTCCGGTTGACCGGTAGTTTTGTTCAAGGCGGATGGTGCGGGCTGCGCCAAAATCGGTTTCAAAATGCTGGATATTTTCAATCCGGGCACCGCGCCAACCATATATGGACTGGTCATCATCACCGACAACAAATATGGGCGTTTGCGCCCCCGCTAACAAACGCAACCATGCATATTGAATCGCATTGGTATCCTGAAATTCGTCAACCAGAATGTGTTGGAAACGACGTTGGTAATGACCTTTTAAACTATCATTATCGCGTATCAACTCGAGTGCTCTTAGCAATAACTCGGCAAAGTCGACAACGCCAGCCTTTTCGCAATTTGACTGGTATAGCCGATAAACTTCGATGAGCTTCTGTTGAATCCAGTCACCGCCGGCATCAATATTATCCGGTCGGGCACCTTCATCTTTATGGTGATTGATAAACCACTGGGCCTGCTTGGGTGGCCACTGTTTTTCGTCGAGTTCAAGTTCAGAGACTGCGCGTTTTACCATACGCAGTTGATCATCACTGTCCAAAATCTGAAAAGATTGCCGAAGTCCGGCGGTTTCGTAGTGCGCGCGAAGCATTCGATGCGCCAGGCCGTGGAAGGTACCTACCCACATTGCTGAAGCCGAAATTCCAAGCAATGATTCAACCCGAGATCGCATTTCACTGGCGGCTTTGTTGGTAAATGTAACCGCAAGAATACTAAAAGGAGATAAACCAATAACCTGGCAGACCCAGGCAATTCGATGGGTTAAAACACGTGTTTTCCCGCTTCCAGCGCCTGCCAGGACCAGTATCGGTTCGGCGTCCGCACTGACAGCTTCGCGCTGCCGATCATTCAGGGAATCCAGTAAGTGAGAAACATCCATAAACTGATGTGGCTACCAAAAAAAGACGCAATTGTATCAGGGAAACGTACAAATTCGCGGACAATTGAAATGAAAATAAAGCCCTATGGCAGGCTGAAATTCAGGCGAAAGAGTCCAGTAAGATTCCGCTTCTGGAAATATTTGATTCTGATCCTGCGCCCTGCGAATACTGTTCAATAGCACTGCGGTTTTGTGGATCAATCTGCTGATTGATGAGTCGCTGATTTTGCTGGTTGGCATTCAATGACGAAATATATTCTCCACGAATAACCGAATCATCCACTTTACGTCGACGATCATAGATTGAATTTCCATCACCTTTGTTGTCGACCTCATATTTATGCTCAGGCGCAGGCGGCTGCCTGTTATCCACATTGAGCGGTCTATAAAGCGCATTGATAGGCTGTAACGTGTTATTCAACGATCGAACTTAAATTTTTTAAAATGGGACCTTTATATTAGTCAACTTCTGGCAGAAGTCATTAGTTCCAGTGATCTGAACTCCGTTCTCATTTTACCAACGATTGCTCGCATCCTCGTCGCTTTGCCTGGATTCGACCCACTTTTCGCCTTGCTCCGAGGATTCCTTCTTCCAGAAGGGTGCTCGAGTTTTGAGATAATCCATTATAAATTGACAGGCTTCAAAAGCATCGCGCCGATGGGCTGATAGCACCATGACCATTACGATTTGATCGGAGGGCTCAAGATCTCCGACCCGGTGAACTATTGCGCAATCGATAATTTCCCATCGACCCTCAGCTTCAGTGACAATTGTTTCAAGCGCCTTCTCGGTCATTCCGGGATAATGTTCAAGCGTCATGGTTTTTAACGGGTTGCCGGGCAAGTCTCTGACCAGACCTATAAAACTGGCAATTGCGCCAACATTGACTCGATCTTTACAAAGCCTTTTTTGAATTTCGCTGATATCGAAATCTTCAGTTTGAATTTGGATTATCACTATGCGTTCCTATCCAGGAATTCTGAGAAGGATAAATAGTCTACCCAGTCGCCACAACTTATGGTTGTTTGCTCGGGAACTTCGACAAATCCATCGGCCCAGACCGTTGAAGTTAAAACACCCGAATCCTGATTTGCATAGATCGTGGCAACTACATCGCCCTGATCATTTTGTTCAAGTCTGGCCCGAAGGAATTCCCGCCGGGAGTCTGGTTTTGGCCAATCAAAGCCTGATTTAACCGAAACGGCAATCGGCTTTTGCCATTGACGACCTTGCAGAGTTTTTAACAATGGGCAGACAAATAAACAAAAGGTTGCAAATACCGACACCGGATTACCTGGCAACCCAATAAAATGGGTGCCCTTGATTTTGCCATAAGCCAACGGTTTACCGGGCTTGATGCCGAGCCGCCACATCATTAGCTCACCGAGGCTTTCTATCGCTATTCGGACGTGATCTTCTTCACCGACTGAAACACC
>JBLIOG010000172.1:0-8414 GCA_047639625.1 Gammaproteobacteria bacterium | reverse complement strand
AACATTTTAGAGGCCTCTGTTGTATAACAGAGGCCTCATCTATTCATCAACGCGTTTATGACTCGCAAACCGACCATTATCCGGACTTTGGCCATCCTATTCAGTGTGATGATCATGTCCCTATCAGGAATATCAAAAGCCTCTTCCGTCAAAGGTATTGTTTCTCTCGATCTATGTACTGACTGGATGTTGCTGAAATATGCAGATAGAAACCAGGTACGCGCTTTTTCCTCACTCTTATATAAGTACCATGCAGATTGGGTCCCATTAGGATTACCTTTACACGATGGGAGTCTTGAAAATATTCTACAACTTGAACCCGAATTGCTGATCACTGGCGAATACAATGCTCTGTTGTTACGTAAGCGGTTGGTACAACTTGGAAAGAATGTATCCGTTCTATCACTACCGACCAATCTTGATAACATTCAAAATTACCATCGCGAGTTTTTAACATTGATTGATGTAGATCCCGGAAAAAATCCTGTTGACTGGAATAAAACCTATCCTGATCGCAATCAATCGCTACTTTTACTTGGGCCAAACGGTATCGGTACGGGAAAAAAAACCCTGGAAAATGACTTACTGCATAAAGCTGGCTGGCAAAATTATCTGGGCTCAACCGGATATATATCCCTTGATATGGAAAGAATTGTAGACCAGCCTCCCGACGCCATTTACTGGTCGGCACCTGAATCTCAGTCATTGTCTAATCTGTTTATCGATCACCCTGCTATTACTCAGATTACCAATAACCGCCAACAACCCGAGAAAGAAAACTGGCGATGGCAATGTCCCGGACCCTGGAGTCTTGATCTCATAGAGGAGCTTTCACAGTGGCAAAAGTACTGAATCCCCTCCTCTCTGTGATTTTGGTACTAGCAGCGATTTTATCACTGAGTATTGGTACGCTCGATGTCGATATCATTCCAGCGCTGCTTGACTGGCTGAGGAATGAACAAAACAGCGCAGCTATTATTGTCGGCGAAATACGACTGCCGAGAACTTTGCTGGCTATTCTAGTCGGAGCTTCCATGGGCTTATCCGGTGCCGCTTTGCAGGGATTGCTGCGAAACCCTCTGGTCGATCCGGGTTTAATTGGGGCCAGCCAGGGCGCAGCACTCGGTGCTTCGCTGGTTTTTTATTTTAATTTATTTTCAGGCCTCGGGGCTCTCGCGACACCACTAGCAGGTTTAATCGGTGCAGCGATCACTCTATTTATTCTTATGGCCCTCTCTGGTTCCATGGCAAGGCCGGCGATCATCATAATGGCTGGGCTGGCAATCTCGACTTTATCAAGTTCACTGCTAGCGGTCGTTCTCAATTTTGCGCCCAATCCCTACGCAATGCAGGAACTCGTATTCTGGTTACTCGGCTCAGTTTCAAATCGTGGACTCGATAATATCCTGGTATTGGTCCCGGCCTTTGTAATCGGGTCATTCATGCTCATGTCACAGAGAAGGTTATTGCTCGGACTGAGTCTCGGCGAACAAGTCGCTGATAGCATGGGATTAGAGGTGGCTAAACGCAGTCGGTTGATTATTTTAGGAACCGCACTACTGGTAGGCTCATCAGTTGCCGTTGCCGGTAACATTGGTTTCGTTGGATTAATCGTGCCACATTTAATGCGTCCGCTGGTTAAGTTTAGACCCGACCGGTTGTTAATTCCATCGGCTTTGGCCGGTGCCATAATCGTATTGCTGGCTGACTGCCTGATTCGTCAGTTACCACCCGAACGCGAACTAAAACTGGGTGTATTAACAGCCCTGGTCGGTGCCCCGTTTTTTATCTGGCTGGTCTGGAAGGAGCGACAACGATGGCTTTAATGTCAGTTCAAAATCTCTCTGTAACCAACCGACTATCGAGTACCAGTCTGGAAGTTTATCCCGAAGAAGTGCTGGGATTAATCGGTCCGAATGGCGCGGGTAAATCAACGCTATTAAACGCCATTGCTGGAATTTTACCGCGGACAGGTTTAATCACGCTTTCAGATCAAAATATCGATCATATCAGTAGCATCCAACGAGCAAGACGGATTGCTTTGTTACCACAATTTATTGATAGTGTCTGGGCACTTTCGGTAGAAGATATCGTGTCAATGGGTCGTTTACCCTGGGGTGATTTTGATCAGAAAATCATTCAGGAGGCCATGCACCAGGCCAATATTGAATCATTGGCCAGCAGGCATGTGGATGAATTGTCGGGGGGTGAACGCGCGCGCGTATGGCTTGCTCGGGTCCTCGCTAATCAACCCGAAGTGTTACTGGCCGATGAACCGGTTGCCAACCTCGACATTCACTATCAGCAGGCAGTAATGCAGTGTCTTCATAACTATGCCAGAGCTGAGCATTCTGTCGTTATTGCTATCCATGACTTAAGCCTGGCAGCGCGTTATTGCGATCGGTTAGTCCTGATGAACAACGCTGAATCAGTCATTGTGGGAACGGTTGAAGAAGTACTCGACAGTCAGCTTCTATCTTCAGTTTTTGAAGTTGATGTCTATGTTGATCTCGAGAATGACCCGCCAGTCGTTCTAGCACAATAGCGTTTTATGATAGTCCAAGCGTTGCCCAACCGCTGAAAAAACAGGAATGTTCGCCGCCTCGTGAATATCGATGTTGCAGCCATTCTCTTTAGCGAAATTATGCGCGATAATTTTCTGATCGTACTCGCTATCTAATGTACCGGCCTGAACACTGATGCAATCAACGTAATCGCATTCGCAACTCATCATTATCTGGCCATTCAAAGATCTTTAAAACCTCACTCTGCATTTTTTTAGTAGCTCGTAGACGTGATAAATTTTTCAAAAGTTTCACACCCGATAATCACAAATTTGAATTGTGCAGGATCAACCCCATCGTACAGAGTTATCGTGAAATTTTTGATTCCTGATAGTGAACAGGCAGATTATTCTCAGGTTTTTATAGAAGCATTACCAATCGAAAATAACACAACAGCAACAATCGATGAACCAAATGCGAGCCAGTGATAAAGGTTAAAGGTTTCTTTAAACATAAAAACACCAACGATGATTGAGGTCGTTATAATCGATAACACGGCATAAAGAATATAGTTTGAAGCGCCATATTTTGAATACAACAGATTAAAACCAATATAAGTCAGAAAGAGACCCGTTCCGCTCAGCACCGCCCACCATCCGTTTTCTTTGGTTACGGCACTGTACTGCGGTTGACCATACAAAAGCGCTACAGCCACAGTAAGGCAAACACAAACTATCGCTGCCAGTGCGATAAACGTAAACGGATTATCAAATGCTGTGGCTTTCTTTTGACCCGTGGCAAACATAGCGTTCCCAATAGCGGCAGTCAAAGCGAAAAATAACGGACCATACATATTCATTCAGCTACCCCTACTGATGACCTGAGAAACAACTCAGCTTGCATTATTAAAAACTTCCAACTCAGTGCCAAAATTATCTAAATTGAAACTATAGCCAATAAGGCCATTTCATTATAAGTCGAAAAATCCCTGCATTTCATTCCTCCTTCCCGATCATTACGAAGCCGGCCCTAATAATCATTATAAGGTTGATAACGTTATTGGTTAAGCCATTCGTTGGCGCAAATATTGATTAAAAGTGTCGTTTTTTATCGTTAAAGGATGTGCATAAAATCCACTGACATTTATTTAACTTGAAGTTTCTTCGATATACGATCAACAGGTGCTCCATCACTTAACGCAGCAGCCCTGTCAATTGTATAATCAATAAACCCCATTTTTGAGTAGTATGCCAGGCCAGAAACATTATCGGCCCTGATAGTTGCATTGATTGCCTCAAACTCGAATTGCCTGGCGTAAGCTAATGTCGTTTGGAACAAGGTTGTTCCGACACCTGGCGTTTTAGGCAATAGCTTAGCGAAAGTTGCAATATCAGCCCAGTCCTTCGGTAATTTAGAGTGTTGCTTTAACGATTGAAATCCAACTAATTCTCCATCTTCATTCACGGCTGCATGGCAGCAAATGGAATCGTCTCCAGATAGAAAATGATTTTCAAAATCGGTCACCGATAATGGACGATCCATGGCGGTCGACCCACCCACTCGAATAATGTCATTCAGCAACAAATGTAACTCTTCGCAGTCACTTCTCACTGCGGCTCTAATCTTGATTGGCTTATTAATGTCCATGTTGTAACACTCTACTGTTGATCCAACTTCTTAATTTTCGAAACTTTATAAAGCTGATATTTCTGTTTAATGAAATTTTGTAAGGATTGAGACCACCCCGGCTGCGTATCTTTCATTTCGTGCAGTAAAAAGATCACATGTTTCGACATATCGGCTTAGTTCCTTCAGGTTAATCCTGGCCCACAGTTATAATCAACCCAATACAACAATGACGCATCCTCAGAATTACCTGAAAGCATTTAATGGCAGATTACTATAGCCACGTGATATTACTGCGATATTCAAACTCGAACAACCTGCCCTTATTTGGTTCAAATATATCACTAGTTTTCGATCGTGTAGATTAAACAACTGAATTTTGAGATCACAGACTGTGATTCCCTGAATGGTTCAATACCCCGGGTTAACAACGATATCAAGCAACATAGTGATTCGATTTTAGTTCTGAGATCACAGATTACTTTAGTTGAGATCACAGATTAGATATGTAATTATTGACCTGTAGTTTTTTACCAAAGCAGCGAATTACAATAAATGAAGTGTCCCTCACATAACTGAGCCACTTTGATACTAATAACTGTCAGGAGGAGACATGAAACCTATCGACACAATGCTCGCGCAACTCAATCGAGGCGAGATTTCCAGACGTGATTTTATTCAGAGAGCCGGGGCATTAGGCCTGGCAGCATCGATCCCACTAGCGTTTAGTGGTTCAGCCATGGCAATGACGCCAAAACGTGGCGGTCATTTAAGAGTGGCAACAACCCAGGGTTCATCAACCGATTCCCTCGATCCGATCAAGCTCACCAGTGGGCACACAAACTTTCTACACTATACAATCCACGGTCAATTGACTGAAATCGATGTAAACGGTCAGTTACAGCCATTACTTGCAGAATCTTTCGAAACCGGTAGTGATGCTTCTGAATGGATTTTTCACCTGCGAAAGGATGTTGAATTCCACAATGGTAAAAAACTCGAAGCGGCCGACGTAGTGGCTTCTCTAGCACGACATCGTGGTGAAGATTCGGCTTCTGCTATGAAATCCTTCATGGAAGAAGTCATTGATATCAAAGCCGATGACAAACATACCGTCAGAATGAAGCTGAAAACAGCCAGTGTAGATTTCCCGGTCATTTTAGGTGCTAGCTCTCTTTCGATTTTGCCATCTAATAACGGTAAGATCGAACAATTCAATATTGGTTGTGGCGCTTATATGCTTGAATCGTTTGAACCCGGTCAGCACTCAAAACTTAAAAAGTTCCCCAACTTTTATCGTTCAGATAGAGGCTATGTTGATTCAGCCGAGTTATTGACTATTGCAGATGGAACGGCCCGGCTGAATGCCCTTATAACGGGTGCAGTTGATGTCATTGGTGACGTTGATTCAAACGCTGCTGACCGACTAGCACGTAATTCAAAAGTCAACGTGCAGGATGTTGCCAGTACACAACATTACACCTTCCCGATGCGTACCGATTTAGCGCCATTTGATAATAACCATGTTCGAATGGCACTTAAATTATCAATTGATCGTGAAGATGTGCTTGAAAGAATATTGAGTGGCCACGGAGTGATTGGTAATGATCATCCAATTTCTCCAGCAAATCGTTATTTCAATACTGAACTAGAACAACGCGCCTACGATCCTGAAAAAGCCAAGTGGCATCTCAAGCAGGCAGGCATGAGCAATCTCAAAGTCAAATTGAGTGCTTCAGATGGTCTCTATGCAGGTGCGGTAGATACTGCTGTGCTGTTCAGTGAACATGCAAAAAAATCAGGCATAGAACTCGTACCAAATCGTGTTCCAGATGATGGTTACTGGTCAGATGTCTGGTTGAAGCATCCCTGGTGTGCCAGCTACTGGAGTGGTCGGCCTACTGAAGACTGGATGTTTACTCAAGGTTATTCAGATACTTCGAACTGGAATGAAACCTTCTGGAAAAACGAACGCTTCAACAAACTTCTGGTGTCAGCCCGTGGTGAACTTAAAAATTCAACACGACGCGATATGTATTGGGAAATGCAGGAAATTTGTCGCGATGACTGTGGATCAGTTATTCATGTTTTTGCGAATCACATTACTGCTAACAGTAAAAAGGTCGGTGTTCCTGCGAAACTTGCCGGTAACTGGGAGTTTGATGGGTACAAAATGTTCGAACGCTGGTGGATCAACTCCTGATTTAACCCTCTGACTGTCTCCGGCGACACCTTCGCCGGAGGCTCAATCTTCAGTTAATTTTTAGAAATGCCCTTAAGGCGAATTTATTAATGGTAAAATCGAGCGGTTCAAAACGCAGAAGAAGCAGAGGTCGCGATGTAAAGGCGAAGCGCAATGCGGAGGCCGCCCAACAAAATAGCAAACAAGCACAAAAAATCTCTCTCGAACTAATCAATCCAGACGAATGTAATAGTCTGCATGATTCAGTAAAAGCAATTCTATGGAATGTCGGTGTTCAAATAGAGCATCGACCTACCCGCGATCTATTGGTTAAACACCATCATTGTCGTGAAGACGATCAAAATTATCTTCATATACCACCCGATTTAATCGACCGTACCATTGAAACTATTCCATCACGACTCCTACTTTACGATCAGGATGGCAAGGTTAAAGTTGATACAGATAGTCCAATCTCGAGTTTTTGCCCCGGCCATAACTGTGTCCGAATACTTGATTACCGAAACAACGAATTACGTCCCTGCAAACTTGAAGATATTCGAGAAACAGCAAAGGTCTGTGAGCAACTACCCAATATTGATATGGTTTGCTCATTGGGTTATCCGAGTGAAATCCCACCGGAAGATGAAGTGGTCGAAACCGTTCGGGCTATGTATGAAAACTGTAATAAACCTGCAGCATTACTGGCACATGATGAAGTAATCCAGGAAAGAATGTTAAACCTGATCGCCGATATGACCGGCGGCTGGCAAAGAATGGGCGACAAACCGGTTTGTCTCGAACTTATGGGTCCCATATCACCATTAAAACTACCCGAAGAACTTTGCCTCCGGTTAATCAATTGTGCCAAATGGCGAATCCCGACGGTCTGTTATCCCGCGACATTCCCCGGCATGTCCTGCCCGATTACAAATGCTGGGGCGATTGCGCAATCCTCTGCAGAATCAATCGCTGGCATGATTGTTCACCAATTGACTGAGCCCGGCGCACCGATTATGGCTGGGTCATCTATTTTGCCAATGGATTTACGACAGGCAAATCTGGCTTACGGATCACCGGAATACATGAGTGCCGGCCTCGGCGCGGCTGATTATTTCAAATCAATCGGTATTCCATCCTGGATTGGTGCTGGTTGCTCCGATTCGCATCAGTTCGATGCACAGGCAGCGGCTGAAGCAGGCGCAAATCTGGCTATTGCTGCACTCGCCAAAACACCATTCGTTCACAACCTCGGCTTTTTATCCGGTGGTCGTACCGGCTCATTACAAATGCTGGTACTCTGTGATGAAATTATTGGCTGGTCGAGCAAAATGTCTACTGGAATACAGGTCAATGCTGAGACTATCGCGCAAGACGTTATCGAACGATCGGCACGTGACAATGGCTTTCTAACCGACCAACATACCCAGGATCGGTTCCTCACTGAAAACTGGTATCCCGGCCTGTTTGAACGCTCAGATGCCGACGCCTGGATCGATGCCGGCCGACAGGATATGACTGCCCGGGTTAATCAACGCCTACACGAAATGTTGAGTTAATCCTAAAATGCCGATTGAAATCCCAGCAACTGAACCAAACCGTAACTTATTGCCTTCGAGCAATATAGTACGAATGCTCCTGCAACGTATAGGTTTGGGCATGGTCGTTCTGTTCATAATTTCTCTCATCATTTTTCTTGGCGTTAATATGCTACCGGGTGACGCCGCTGAAGCTATTCTGGGTCAGGCTGCTACCCCCGATACTGTTGCCGCATTAAGGCGCCAACTGGGGCTCGATTTGCCGCCACACACTCGATACTTCAATTGGTTGGGTGGCATATTACAGGGTGATTTTGGTGTTTCTATCGGTAATGGGCGCCAAATTGGTGAGGTCATCGGCATTCGTTTTTCAAATACTATTTTCCTCGCAACGTTTGCAGCCTGTATTGCCGTACCTCTGGCCCTGGTATTGGGTATTTTAGCGGCCCTGTATCGAAACTCATTTTATGATCGGGCCGTCAACGCTCTGACTCTGACATCAATTTCAACACCTGAATTTTTTGTGGCCTATATCTTAATCTTGTTTGTTTCGGTTAAAACTGG
>JBLIOG010000171.1:0-8542 GCA_047639625.1 Gammaproteobacteria bacterium | reverse complement strand
TCTATAACCTACTTGGAATCTCCGCCCAGCCCGGTGGCATTAAAAGAACACTGATATAGTTTATTCCCGATTTTTACAGGAAATATAAATCTGTAGTGCCAACGCAAGGACAATTAATTTTTAACTGCCTGTTTTTAAACGAATTGTTGTCAGATGAGCCTAAAGATGGGTTAGATTTATCCTTAGTTACAACGAATTTGTCGATATACTCTTGATAGATTTCGTTTTGCGATAACTGATTAATGGCGCATCCACTTAAAAGCTACCTTAAAATGATTGCAACAGAACATTTAATTTCTGTAACCGCCTGATTCGACCGCAACTTGCGACCTATCAGGATGCATAGAAAGGCCACTTCGAACACTATTTGAGTTGCAAATAACTGAAAACTTTTCCTGCTCTAGAGTTACGAGCTGGCGGCGAAACCTAGTTTTTTATCAATCATATTGTTCAATGGCTGTCCATCAACAAATAATTTCCAGTTGGCTAGAAACTGATCGGCCATTGCTATTTCGTATTCCAGGTAATCACCCGATATATGTGGTGAAACAAAGCAATTCTTTGCTGACCAAAAGGCATTGTCGGCGGGCAAAGGCTCTTCAACAAAAACGTCCAGCGCGGCACCTGCTATCCGTTCACTATTGAGCGCCTGGAGTAAATCCGCTTCGACAACCAGAGGTCCTCGACCGATATTAATAAAACGTGCATGGGAAGCCATCGCATTGAATTCATGTTGTCCAAACAGATTTCGGGTTTGTTCGGTTAAAGGTGTGATCAAGACGACATAATCTGCCAGGGGAAGTCGTTCATGCAAACTATCAATCGCATGAATATCACCAAAATCAGCATCACCCTGGCGTGCGCTGCGACCGACACCTTCCACGTTCATGCCCACCACACTCAATAACTTTGCAACACTACGTCCAATGGAACCAACACCCACGATA
Organism: Gammaproteobacteria bacterium; assembly: GCA_047639625.1. Classification (GTDB taxonomy): domain Bacteria; phylum Pseudomonadota; class Gammaproteobacteria. The sequence goes on along the minus strand of JBLIOG010000171.1, from coordinate 7,595 downwards.
AGAACCGATTTATTAATAATTGTTTCGCTCATCCGATACTTCCACTCGGCATTCATCTGTAACTTCACTGATTGAGGAATTTGTTTGGCAAATGCCAGTATGACCCCTAAAACCCATTCAGCCATAGGTCGATCAAATATTCCCCGCGCATTAGTTAATTTCACATCACTACCCACCAGCTCAGTGAACATCGCTGCGTCCACTCCTGCACCACACCAATGTATCCAACGCAATTTATCAGCCTGAGACCAGGCTTTTTGTAAACTATCTGCTCGAAAATTCCAACCGAGCATTGCATCGGCTCCTGGCAAAGCCTCCATGAGTTCTTCGGTGGTGATGGCATAACGCATTTCAGCCTGATCGGATATTGAATCCAGACCGGGAACGTCCGCACAATTTTTAGTGCCCTGAACAACTAATATTGGTTTCATTTTAATTCTCGTTTAATTCGGTTAAATAATTTAGAAAGGTTTTACGGGCTCAAGGCGAATGCGCTGTGGTCACTGCATTTTGATAATCAACCCTCAGCTGATCTAGAAAAATATCGACCCCTGACTTGTTCTCCTGCATATAGGCAAGAGGGTCAGGCAAACTACTTTCCCGATTTAAAACACCGTCGAGCGTTGCATGCAAACAGTAAGCCGCATAACTAATCGCGTAGCCACCTTCTTGAACCAATAATAACTTACCATCGCAACATTCATCGGCAAGGGCTCTCGCTTGCCTGCCCAGCTCATTAAACCCCGCCATGCTTAATAACTGACGCCCGTTGGGATCAAATTGATTCGCATCTTGCCCCGATGCTATCACAATCAACTCGGGCTGATGTTCGATTACAATCGGCGCAATAATACGTTTAAATGCTTCATTATAGGCATGGTCACCCGATCCATACGGCATAGGCAAATTTAAATTCTTACCCAGACCTTTGCCCCGACCTACCTCATCGAGCGATCCTGTTTGAGGATGAGTCGTACCCCAGGCGCCATGATCCATGTGCATAGAGATAGTCAGGATATCCGGATCATCATAAAATCCCTCCTGAGTACCATTGCCATGATGAACATCCCAGTCGATAACGACTGCGCGCCTCAATCCCTGACTTCGTAATTTTTCGAGGGCGACACCGATATTATTGAGAAAACAGTAACCATCGGCCATTGCAGGTTGTGCATGGTGGCCAGGTGGTCGAACTAACGCATAGGCTAACCGATTTTCATTATGGAACACCGTTTCGGCTGCTTTTATAGCCATTCCGGCCGCTTTGCAACAAATATCAAAACTACCGGGCCCGAAAACTGTGGTTCCAGAATAATATCGGGTTTCATCGACTGGATTGCCCGCCAGTTCATCGATGTAATCTTTACTGTGAAACCGAAGAAGATCTTCATGATTCGCGGGTTCACCCTTATACCAGTCCAGAGCCTCAGCAACTGGCCCATTTTTTAAAACGGCTTCCATATTGCGCAGACGATCGGCATTTTCGGGGTGGGTTTCTAGAACCGACAGGTACGGTGACGGTTGTGCTTCGAAGAAACCGCTACCAGTATCATGCTGATAAAAGGCGGGATCAAAAAAAACTGAAATTCTTTCACTCATTAGAACAGGCCTCTGCTTCATACGGGATCTGACAGATCAATACTGTCCTGATATTCTATCCATAAGATTACCTTAAACAACCAACCGAAACTATACGGAGACCTGACCATGGGTATAAATCGAGATCTGGTTCTTGATCATTGCACACCGGATACCGAGCTTGGGTTTTCACTGGAAGAATACCAAACCAGGCTCACTGCCATACGCCAGCGAATGGCTGCAGACAATATCGATCTGCTCTGGCTGATGGCACCAGAAAGCCTCTACTATGTCAGTGGTTATTCCTGTGAATGGTATCAGGCTCAAAGCCCTAAGCAGTGGCCTGCGACCAGTGGAATCGCGATCCATTTCAACAGCGATACATTCATACTATTTGATACCCCCAGTGAAAAAGTCATGTGCCGGTTTGTCACCTGTGCATCCGATATTAGAACTTTTCCGATCGATAATCGACGCGACGGTATTGGATTTATTATTGACGAATTGAAGGCCGAGGGCTGGCTTGGGGGCAATGTTGGTCTGGAGCTACACAGCTATCGACCTAATCCGGCTATTAGCGCTCGCTTTCAATCAGCATTTTCTGACAGTGGTACCACCGTTATGGACGGTAGTGATGTATTACGAGAAACCCGCTGGATTAAATCTCCCGCTGAAATAGCTCACCTTGAAAAGGCGGCCACGATTACTGATATCGGGGTCGAAGCTGCCCGAAATGCCATTCGGCCCGGCGTCACCGAACTGGACGTTTATGCCGACATGATTCATGCCATGGCGAAGGCAGGCGGCGAAAATCCCGCAATCACTTTACCCGTACTATCGGGCTTAAAAGCTAATACCGGTCATTCACTTGCAAGCCGGAAAGTCATACAGGCTGGTGAGCAGGTCAACATCGACGTTTGTGGTGTTTACTGGAAGTATCATGCCAATGCGGCACGATCCTTTTATGTCGGTGAACCCGCGAAAGAAGTTTTTGATTATCACAAAAAATCCTCTGACGTTTTTAAAGTGATAGCCGATTGCATTAAACCGGGCATGAGTGTCGGAGAGCTGGTTTCGAATACCCTGCGTTACTATAAGGACATTGGTATTTGGTCAGATGCCGGGTGGGTAGGCGGATACGAACTGGGGATTGGATTTCCACCCGATTGGGTAGGGAACTTTGTTTATGAAATGTCTCACACTGATTCTCAAAAAGTATTCGAACCCGGAACCTGTGTGAATTTTGAAAGCCAGTTTTTCAGCCCGAATATGTCGGGTATCACTTATTATATTTGCACGCTCCTATTTAAAGAAAATGAAGCAATACTGCCAGTTCAGGCACCACGCGAATTGATCGTCATTGATTAGCCAACTACGACTAATAGAAATAATCATGAAACTCATTTCAGCCTTAATTCTTGTTCTTGTTCTCAGCCCATTGCAGGCCAGGGATATCACCAAAAAGGTTTTCCGCCATAGCAATTATGATGAAAGAGCCAGCAATGCCTGTTCGGGAAGATGCGGTAATCGCGGCTGGAGTCGAATCGAATCGATTGAGGTTAAACTCATCAGTGATTCCGTCTACGATGCCCAAGTGCGGGCAACCGTCAAATATCACCAGTATTCACCTGCTCCCGAACTGTTTGGCATTCAATTTGAAGATGGCATTAATATCGAATACCAGATCAACATTATTGCCAATGGTGATCTGGACGCGATCACTTGTAAGCTGACGGTCACTAAAGTAGATATCCACGGTGATCACTTGAACATACTCAGGGGCGCACAAAATCAGGTCGGGAGGATTCATTCATTACAAAACTGCCCGCAGTATTTGTATTGATGATTTCTATTTCCAGTTTACTCGCTAACTAACATCGGCCCCTTATGATCGTTCACGACAGAACCCGATTAGCTGTCATAACGATCATAATTACAGTATTTGCTCTGGCTTTAGGCGACGCTGTAATCAAATATATCCGCGCCAATTTTATTTTGTGGCAAATTTTCGTGCTTCACTCGATGATTGTTATCCCCGCGCTCATACTATTGTTAAGGTTTCGAAGACCATCTTTATCGATGCTTGCAAAAGTGCCTCGCTGGACCTTGCTAACCAGTTTCATGCTGACTTTGATTTGGGTCGCCTTCTACGCAACGCTACCCCATATTGATCTGTCTATCGCTGCCTCTGCGTTTTATACCCTGCCATTATTTATTACTTTATTTTCCTTGCTATTGCTTGGCGACAACTTTGGGAAAGTAGGATGAATAGCTATTACATTGGGATTCGTCGGCGTTATTCTTATTTTCGAACCAAAAGTTGAAGATTTTACCGGGTTCGCCCTACTCCCTGTTGTATCCGCAATTCTATTCGCTTTATCTATGATCCTGACTCGATCGCGTTGCCGAGATGAAAGTATTTTTATATTGTCTTTATGGCTTAATTTATCGATGCAGGTAACAGGCGTTATTGCATTAATTTTACTCTTACTCATTGCTCCAGATTTAAAGTCTAATAGTGATTTTTTACTGGGCCACTGGAGTCCAATGGGAATGGGGTGTTATCGCGATATTGGCAATCGCCATTTTTATGGGTAGTGTTGGGGCCGCTTTCGCTTATCAAAATGGGCCGCCGTAAACGATTGCTACCTTCGATTTCGCCTATGTGGATTTTGCTGTGGTTTGGGGGCTTATCTTTTTTGAAGAAATTCCGGGGCTAAAAATGCACTGGGCATGTTACTTATCGTTGCAGCGCGGGTATTAACTGCCATCAGAAAGTCCCACACCACCTGAGAATTGGCCTTATGCGTAAAATATTTAATCGAATTCCATTGCTTATCCTGATTGTTCTCAGTCTTACGCTGGGCCTGGTACCTTTTGCACTTGAACCACATGTCCTTGATAAATTACGACTATTGTTCTCAGGAGAGCTCACCAATCCTATCGACGCGTTTGATTTATTACTTCATGGAACCCCATGGTTGCTTCTGATATTAAAGCTGTATTTTCTACTCCAGAAAACAAAGCCCGTATAGGAACAACCAGACATGATCGATCACTTTAATCTGCCGGTATCCAATCTCAGTCATAGCTCGAAATTCTATCAATCAATACTGAATCATCTGAATGTACATCTACTATTTCAGGATAGTGATGCAATAGGATTTGGAAAAGAGATCTGGCAGTTTGGCATCGTATTGGAACCCAACCCCATAACTTCTATGCATGTTGCGTTCGTTGCATCAACCCATGCACAGGTAGAAGATTTTTTTCTTGGCGCACTCGCAGCAGGAGGAATCGATAATGGCAAACCTGAGTTTCGTATTGAATACGAACCTTGCTATTATTCAACCTATATCATCGCTCCCGACGGTCATAATATCGAAGCGGTTTGTAGAACGCCTTAAAACCTATAAACAATAAAATACCAACGCGCTAAGCCCGGAACTTACTACTATGTACGAACCAATAAATCAGGAATACGACAACAAATTAACAACACTACTGGAGGGTATCTGGGGAGAAGGCTTTTTGTCACCGGGCGGTGTTGACGAAGTCAATCGATATCTCGAGACCATTGATTTAGTCGGCAAAACAGTTCTTGATATTGGTTGCGGATTAGGAGGCGTAGATATCCACCTGGTCAAACAACTTGGCGCCGCGAGTGTCACCGGGATCGATATCGAAGAACATTTGATAGAACGCTGCCAGGAACTGGCAAAACGGCACAATCTATCCAATCGACTTAATTTCCAGTGCGTTGAGCCGGGCCCATTTCCATTCGAAAATAATTGTTTCGATATTGTCACCAGTAAGGATTCAATTATCCATATTGAAGATAAGGCCAGCATGGCCAGAGACATCTTCCGAATAATCAAACCTGGTGGTTGGTTTGCAGCAAGCGACTGGCTAGCAGGATACGAATCAGAACCATCACCCGAGATGGAAGATTATCTTGCAGCCGAGGGTCTTGACTTCGGACTTGCATCAGCAACAATTTATAAAGAAGCATTGGTATCAGCGGGCTTTATCAACGTCGAAATTATTGATCGTAATCACTGGTACAAAAAACTAGCTCGGTTAGAACATCAACGTCTCAGCAACGATCTGTATAAAATAATCTCAAATACAACAGGACGGGCGTTCGTCGATCACGAAATTGAAGTTTGGGAAAAAATGATTATAGCGCTCGATCAAGGGCAACTCAGACCGGGCCATTTACGAGGCCAACGTCCTGACTAGGAGTCTTTTGCCGTCTTTTTGACAATATAGCGGTACTGCGTTTGCCATTGTTTTGACTGTCCAGGCTCTATTACTAATTTGATAAAAGGCTCGACACTGACTGCCCTTTCGACTGCCCAAAACACCATTCTTGAAATGGCAATATCACCTTCGAAAGCAACCGACGCACCCGTTCGATTATTATGCACAACCGCTGCGTTATAGTGACCGGGGTCCTCCCCTTCAAATACAGGATGCCATAAAGCCTGATTTCCCAGCGGCTCATTCACTGATAATGTGTTGCCTGTAAATTCAACAATGTCGTTATTAGGTAAAGTGTTACGAAAATCAAACGGAAACTCAACCTGATAGTCAGGGCCGAAGGGGACATCATCAATCAGTGTGAAATTGTGGTTATAGTTAAATAGATCAATCTTTTTAGATCCGCTATTGATGAGTTTATGTTCAATAACTAATTCTGACTTTCCTGGCAATAATCGAATAACTTTTTCATACTGATAAGACCAGGAACGTTCGCCAACAAGCTTTTGCTCGAAACGTATCCAGTCACGACCCTGATCAATGTCCCATCTACCTCGACGGACAAACGGGTAATCTTCATCGAACCTGTACGCTGTATCATCTATTCTCTCTAATAGTCCAACTCCTATTTTAACAAATGATTCCCCCGGGGCTGCCTCGGCATAACCCATAGGATGAAACATGCCAAACTCTTCTGCGGGACCACTTATAGAGTCATGCACATCAGGGTCATGATTTTCATAAAGGGTTGTATAAAACTGGTGATCGCCAACGATAACTTTCCCGATAACACCCGACCAGTCGAATCGTTTACCTCGGTAAAACCCTTTCTCGGCATCCGGCAACAGGACAATAACCTGCATGACCCCATTATCTAAAGTTACCTCTGGATATGTGACCTCATTGGAAATGGAGGGTGGACTAGTAAGCATCAATGCCATAAAACAGAGCATCCAGGAATTAGCGAGGTTCTGGAAAAAACTAATTTTCGATCACCTGTAAAAAGAAAACACAGACAGACTCTTAGCTTGCTTCCGCATTAAATTGATAATTTGGACGTTGCCATTCGGGTAACACCTCGTTATTTTGAATAACGTCCTGATACCAATAGGCAGAGTCTTTCAGCGTGCGTGTCTGGTCTTCATAGTTAACATGAATCATACCAAACCGTTTGGAATATCCCTCGGCCCATTCAAAATTATCCATCAAAGACCACAACATATAGGCCGGGCAAGGAATACCATCTTCGATGGCACGGCCAAAGTGGTGTAGATATTCCTGTAAAAAGTTTATGCGAACTTTATCGTCAACTCGATCACCCGTTGCGTGATCGGGGTTAGCCATGCCATTTTCGGTTACGATAACCGGCAAACCATATCGTTCGTAGTAGAACCGAGGAGCCCAGTACATCACTTCGGGCGTTACCGGCCAACCCATGTCAGTATAGGAAATACCATCACGATAAACCACCTCAAAAGAACACTGTTCATCGTGACGAACATAATTACCGCTATAAATATTGGTTCCGACATAGTCCAGCGGCTGGCAGATGGTATCCATATCATCTAGATATATTTCGGGCATATCGCGACCATAAAGAGCGAGCCCATCCTGTGGGTAAGCACCAAGAATCATAGGGTCGGAAAACCAGCTATTGTTCAAAAAACCCTTTTGTAGAATCGAGAAATTTCGTTGTCGCGCTGCATCAATATCCAGATCTGATTCGCTATTAGGAATCGAAAAGTCACCGGCAT
>JBLIOG010000170.1:0-8543 GCA_047639625.1 Gammaproteobacteria bacterium | reverse complement strand
GCAGCGGTGGCAACATGCTGTTCACAGCACGGACAGGCATACTTTGATCGAACATGGCGTAGGCACGTGACTTTGGCGGGCACAATGTCTAATTGCTCGTGAGATTCTTCACCGATACACTTTAACGCGGTGCCATCCTGCGGGCAGATTTTTTGATCATCCGGTAAATCATAAACGATATCTTCGCGAAGGATATCCGCAGGTATTGAGACGCGTCGGTGCTTATTGCGCGTGTGCGCAGGTACTGTGACAGTATTGGTTTCAACCTCAGGTTCACTGTATTGTTCGACTTCATCAAACAACTGACCTTGATTAATAGACTGTTCGCTGGAGGAACCAAACTGACGTTGGTTAAAGCTACGGATGAGTTCTTCAAGCTGAGCGATACGCTGATCCTTCTGGATCAACGTTGACTTTAATGTCTGGTTTTCTACCTGTAATGTGGCCGCACTCATGTGCGGATTATACCGCAGACTATCTAAGCGAGAGACTGATAATGTAAGGGTTGATGTTCAACAATCGATAAACCCTTTAACAAGCTGTCGAATTGTGAACTGGATAAATCGATGACGGTACCATCGAGTTCACGAGGCCATTTAAACCGATCTTTTTCCAGGCGTTTGTACCACAGACAGAACCCGCTACGATCCCAGTACAATATCTTGAGCTTATCGCGGCCACGGTTACAGAACACAAAAACGGCATCCGTGTAGGGTGATAACTGCATCTCCTGCTCGACAATAACCACCAGGCCATCGATCGCTTTTCTAAAATCTACAAACTCGCGATGCAGGTAAACCGCATTGATATCAGCTAATCCTTTCATGTACGTAATTGGTTGATCAGATCAGCAACCCACTGGGAGGGAGTCGAGGCGGGTAATCGCAATGACAGGCCATTCAATTCAAGTCGGATATCATTGGGTAACGGTGCCTTCAGTTGAACCGGGACAAACGCTGATTGAGTGGATGATTTTTTTCTACGGAGATAGAAGTATTTGGTATTCATTCCGTGTTTCCGGCAAAACCCGGCAATGTTTAATCCACTCCTTTCCTACTCGGCAATGAGGGTTTGCCAATCCTCGATACTGCGTCTAACCATGTTATTCTCCAAATGGAGTAAACATAACCAATCATCGATTAGTTGAATAGTGTGGGGTTGGTTCGGCGCTTACATTCAAGAAAGAGGAAGTGATATTTCGTCAGGGAGATCAGGGGGCTGGTGCCATTTTGGTATTTGAAGGTTCAGTCAGGATTATGGTTGATAAGACTGAGTTGTCGAAGCTCGATAGGGGCGATTTTTTTGGTGAAATAGCATTGGCTGAAAATGATCAAAGGACCGCAGCGGCCTATGCTCTGGAAGATTCCAGACTGGTGTATTTCCTTAAGCAGGATCTTGAAGAATGGATTGAAACAGAACCCCGATTAGGCGCCCGATTTTTAATGATAGCTTGAGCCACCCTTACTTCTCGGAAGTCCAAATCCAGTAACGATCCGTCAGAGTCTATCGCAGAAGAACCGATAATAGCGTAGTCAAAACCTTGAAGTTTTCAATTAAATCAACTGCAGCCGTACCAGAGCTATTAAAAGGTGGAGAATACTAGTATGCATTACATTTTTTTTTAACGGTGAGATAGGTCAATTGAGTCCAGCGGATACTAATGGTGGGAAATCATTTTTAAAGTTCGACGAAATTCTGAAATGGTCAATATAATTATTATCTCCAATTCTGATTAATGTGACGGGTAGAAGTAAGGATTATCCATAACCTATGGCTGTATATGCCCGATTTATTCTCCGTTCACATAATTGCCTGTTTTTGCTTTATCAAATTCATGAAAGTTATTAAATAAAACATAATGAGTATCTATCGCTGGGAATCCATCACCACAATTCGGCTCAGCACCATATCCTACCCTAATAGGTTTGGATGTTAGTTCGGCCAATTGAAGCAACTCAAACATAGCTTTTGAGCTCAGCATAGATAAATCCAACTTATAATCCCAATCCGGATTATTGGCACATTTTGGCCGCTGATGAACCGGATTTGTCAAACGAAACAAAACCAGACCATCTTTATTTACGAAAATGTCTTTAAGATATCCAGTGCTTTCATAGGCGTGAGAAACCTGACTTAGACCTACCAACAAACAAGTAATCGATAATATTTTTTAAACATGAATTTCCTTTATGGTGCTGCGACAAAACGTGCTGCATCTGCACCCATATATGTTGCAGACGGAGGCGCTATACCTTCATCTGTAATTTCTAGACAGCCATTGGTACCTGCATTAAAACTGTAGGCACCTAATAGGTTCCATTCTATCCGAGTCAACATCTATAAATTGAATGGTAACGTTTGCAATCACTGGTTGGCCCAGCTCATCTAAAACATGGACACTCACCACGTGAGTTGATAGCTGAGCATCAGTCAAAATAAAGCTGGCGCCACTCCCTACCGAGCCGGTGTCAGTTGTCCAGATTGCTGTTGAAGATATATCAGTACCGGCTGCATTACTTGCAGTTGCCGTTAAAGTAATACTTTGCCCTACATTTACGCTTTGATCTGCCGCATCTACATTAATAGATGTGATCGGGCTGGACTCTTCCCAACCATCAATAATTTCACCAGTACCGCTGACACCGGCATTACTTAATATGCTTCGAACATCATAAACAAATGGATTGATAGATCTGCAGCATTGTTAATTGTCTGCTGAATGCCGGGTGTATTTTCATGACCATAAACAAGAATGTATAGGGGATTCGTAACTTGATCTAACACCTGAGTAAATAACAAGGTGTCACTTGCTATCAAATAGGCCACTGGATTAACACCACGATAATCAACAGCAACGCCAAAGGTATCGGTACCAGTAATACTAGAATTTGCTGAACCCAATTGATTGGTTCGATCGTAATAAATAAAACCTGCTGAATTGATACCAATACTTTGTGCGCCGTACCCACCGTAGTTTTGTAAACTAGCCTGCGCAGTGGCTACGCCAAAGCCCATATTATCAATCCCTATTTCACGACGACCTTCCTAATAAAAAAATCTACTCCCGGGCTGAATGGCTGTATTTGAACGCACACCGCGATGATTATTACCTGCAGAATAAATCACACCTAACTGATCGGCACTTAAACTAATACTGACGTCTTTATCGGTTTCACTGAGCTGGACAGGTGCCGCCAATAGAATTGAAGGGAACGACAGAAGGCATATTGGCAGAAAATTACGAATGAACGGGCTTAAAGGTCCGTAATGATAAAAACTTTTCATTTGTAACATTCCCTAATTGATAATCATTTCAGGCATAAGGACTTGCTGCAGAGTTTCAAGTTATTTTCGCCCGATTTCAAATTTCCAGCAACCATTTTTACATCCAAACTTTCGCTTTTTCCAGTAGTTAATAAGTATTGCCTTTCCAACCTGTTATCGTCAACTCGAATGCTGGCCCTATTGCGACACTCGTCCCAGTTCAGGTTGAATTTCAACTACTACACCAAATTTTTCACGTTAGAGGGTAGAAATATGCATTAAGAGATTGGAATTTGAGATTGGAACTTGTTCAACAGACTCGAGGTATAAACCACTAACATTATACTTTACCCGCCGTTCTTAACCTTCCGTATCATAGTGCCACTTTGAACGTCACATTGAGATCAGAGTTATGATTTTTACGAAGATTCCAGACAACCTAACGCACATCGAGAAATGGTTCACAGGTCAGTTTATTAATTCATTGCTGGAGTTACCGATCGTTAGTGCAATCCTGTGGAACATTTCAAAACCAGAAGCAAGGTCAAGTCGGTATCGGATAGAACGTCATTCGCATTCCAAAAGTAACGACGTGGTCAAGGTCAATGCAGGGGCAAAGCACATCACCTTCGAGAGAAACATTGAATTGCCTAGGTGAAGACAGCGACAAGGATGTTCATGTGGTTCAAAATGGGAATATTAAGAATAGCCTGTTTATAGTTTATGGCAACCTAACAGGTTTGGCCGCACCGATTGCATTGAGATATGTATGCAACCACTATCCGCAACAATACTTTGAACGGCCAGCTTTCCAATACCAGGAGCTAGGGGGTTCCTGGCTGGAGCAATCACTGGTGCTGGCGATCAGTTTAATACTGTAGATCTGATCATCCTATTGCTCGTAATACGGCGTCGGTACGAATCAGATCATCAAAAATCGTAATTAGCACCCGTTGATACTGCTTTTTACTGTCCGTTTCTAACCGGACTTTGCTATGCTGATGTAAAGCAAACGGAACACTAGATAAATGAGTCATATATTCTGGTCGAACCTGTTCAGACAAGGTGAAGACGAAATAACGGTCATTGGCCGACTCTGGCGTGACACTCCGCTATTTAGCGATATTCCACGCAGACATATCGAGCATCTTGCCACTAAAATGCATCTTCGCCAGTTCAAGAAAGACGAAGTGATTTTTCGTCAGGGAGATGGCGGTGCCGGTGCCATTCTGGTGTTTGAAGGTTCCGTCAGGATCATGGCCGATAAGACTGAGTTGTCGAGGCTTGATCGAGGCGATTTTTTTGGTGAAATAGCACTGGCCGAAAATGACCAAAGGACCGCCGATGCCTATGCCCTGGAAAATTCCAGACTGGTATATTTTCTGAAGCAGGACCTTGAGGAATGGATTGAGACAGAACCTCGATTAGGCGCCCGGTTTCTAATGAATCTATCTTCAACTCTGGCGCAGCGTTTACATCAGGCCAATCAGATAATTGCTACCATCTAAGTTATGGTTGATCTATTAATCAAATCCTCAAGCACTCATTTCCACACTTTGCGGGCATTCGCGATTGTAATCGCGTTAATTCTGGCCAGTTTTTATTTACTATCTTCAGTATTGGTACCAGTGCTGATTGCATTCACTTTATTTGCGATATTCGAACCGCTTACTGTTTTTCTGATTCGCCATAACATTAATCAGTCAATTTCAATATTAATGGTTTTACTGCTGATTGTTGGAATGTGCTTTATTGTCATCGGCATTGCTCTTCCACAGCTTATTGAACAGGCAGGTTTGCTACAATCAAAACTGCCACAAATACTGACTAAACTGGAAAAGCTCATTGATACTTATGGCCAACAATTAAATGATTTGACGGGTGCTGATTTTGAGATCACAGAATTGTTAGTGCCTTTATTATCTGAATCGTCATCTTTTGGACAAGCTTTGCTGGTGGGTATTTCAAATCAATTGATTGGTATTTTTATCGGTGCGTTATTAATTCCCTTTATTACCTATTACCTGCTGAAAGACTACAAGTCTGTTCGCAATTCACTTCTGAACTGGCTTCCCAATTCGAGCTTCGAGCTGGGATGGCTAATTTATCATCGGGTCTCCCGTCAATTACAGGCCTATACCCGGGGTGTGATGATTCAATCGTCGATTATGGCTTTAATTTGTGCTGTTGGGTTTAGTCTGATTGGCCTGGATATTCCTGTTCTACTCGGGTTTATTACAGGGTTTCTTAATCTTATTCCTTACGTGGGGCCTGTCATCTCGATTATGCTTGCGCTTTTAGTTGGCTCAGCAATGACACCGTTTGACCCTGCCTATCTCTACCTTGCGATCCTGGTTATTGTATTTGCGCAGATTATCGATAACGTCGTTGTAATCCCGGCGGTCATAGCAAACGCAGTCAATCTTCATCCAGTTCAGGTTATTCTGGGAATTATCATATTTGGAAGTTTATTCGGTACGCTAGGCGTTATTCTCGCAATTCCGGCTATTGCCACAGGCAAGATTGTTTTCAACAATTTGTATGCTAATTTTTATAATGCTCAGCAGAAGTCTCTAATTTAGTACTGTATAAGGGCTCATTTACTGGCTCAGAACGGGTTTTAGCGTCGAAGCGTTTTAGCTAAAGCTTTAAGTGATTCGCGTAAACCGTCATGCTCAATCCAGTCAGCACCTTTATCAACCTGATCAGCAGTTTCCGAAGACAATTTATTAGGTTTTGGAACTTCGGGCCGGGTCGCTGGCCTACGAACTTCACCCGGCAATGTTTTAATAATCAAGTTCTGTTGACTTCCAAATGTCTCTCGAATCTGCTGTTCCAGTTCCTGACGATAAAGATTTAGGTAGTTCGCTATTTGAGCGCTATCCGCGGCGATTACAACCTGGTTATCATTAGCGTTAATGACGTCAACATTCGATTTAATATCGTCAGGCAGTACTTCTTCAATAAAGGCCTGAATGCGCCCCACTTCTCCGATAATCTGATGGTAATTTTCGGGCAGTAAATTACGACACAATTGCTTAATCGATTTACTCATTATTAGGGCTGCCCTTTACAGATTGCCTACGCAATTCATAGCTGTAATCACCCTCGGGGAGATTTTCCGCGACTAGAAGATGATCCGCGACGAGCGTTATGGGGCTTATCCGGCAGGGCAATCTCCAGACGCTTGTATAAATTCTGAACAGGCTCGTCGTCGAGATATCGATATTTTCCTGGTTTCAACCATTTTGGCAAGGTGACCTGATCATATCTAACCCGAATCAATCGACTCACTTCAACGCCAACGGCTTCCCAGAGTCGACGAACTTCGCGATTTCGTCCCTCTCGTATGATGACGTGATACCAGTGATTACGACCTTCACCGCCACTATCCATAATTTGATCAAAATGAGCAGGGCCATCTTCCAGTTCGATACCATTTCGGAGTTGATCGAGCATACCAATTTCTACTGTGCCATGAACACGAACTGCATATTCGCGTTCAATTTCAAATGATGGGTGCATTAATCGATTCGCCAGTTCGCCCTGATCGGTAAACAGGATAAGACCACTGGTATTAATATCGAGCCGGCCTATTCCGACCCACCGACCCTGAGTGAGGTTTGGTAAATGTTGAAACACGGTTTCCCGACCTTCAGGATCAGAGCGGGTACAAACCTGTCCTATTGGCTTGTGGTACATTAAGACACGTGGCTTACCACTACTTTTGTTCAAGCGGATAATTTTGCCATCGAGGGCAATGCGCTCGCTTCCATCGATCTGGTCGCCAGGTTTCGCCACCTTTCCATTAATGTTGATTCGACCTTCTTCCAACATTTGATCGATTTGACGTCTGGACGCGAGCCCTTGATGGGCGAGAAATTTTTGAATTCGTTGCATGACTGGATTTTCCGGCTCGCCGGTAAGGTTACTTAATCGACCAACGCTGTCCAATACCTGTTGCGGTTTCGGAGATTAAAGATCTCGCATTGGTGTCGATTTTCAAATCGAGGATAGTAGCAGAATCAGGCTGAACAAGGTGCTTTACTTTGGGTTTCCAGCTCTCTTTTAACAGACCTGTTTTTACGTCCCAAATATCGATCGACTTTGCCACTCGACCGGTTGCGAGAAGACGTCCATCATCTGAAAAATCTGCCGACACCAGTGTCATCCGCTTACCATCGAGCTTTGCAACAACATCACCCGATGATTTCGTTGAATATACATAGGCATCTCCAATATAGGCAGCTGCTAACGCGAATTCACCATCATCCGATAATTCAACCAGACTGATTTTGTATTTAAGATTGCGTGCCCAGATATGCTCGCCAGTTTCGAGACTCCACAGACTGGCATGCCAATCGTCCGAACCGGTTAAGGCGAATCGACCATCTGCAGAAATCGCGACTGAATTAACTTTTTCGTGATGCGGAAAGACATATAGCATTTTCCCTTTCGTCATATCAAAGTAAATAGCCTGATTATCTTTACTACCAATGAGTGCATATCGGCCACTTGAGGAAATCGCGATGGAGGTCAAGTTCGGCCACTTCCAGTAACCCGTTAATCGGCCGCTCTCGACGGCCCAACGTGCAATAGATTCACGCTCCATCGTCACCAAAACCTGGTTCAGAATCGAAAAATCAGCGCCAATTATCCCCCCATCATCGCTATCTTGATGCTGGACACTATATTTGACTGAATTATTTTCCAGGTCCCAGACTCGGGCAAAACCGTCAATATCTCCGGTTAACAGGAAATCCAAATTAGGGCTGATGGATGCACCATACAAGCCGGTATCGGAGTGCGTCCAGGTGTCTAGCGCGGTTTTGGTTTCAGTACATCCGAGTAACAGAAAAGAAAACAGGGCATAAAGGATAGGTCTGATAGATTGCCTCATTCCAGCAAGTATAGAACCGACTACTGAAGTTGCCAGAAACTGGTCCTGATAAAGTAAAGAACTAAGGAAAATAAAACAATTAATCTGAATCACTGGCAAGCGCCAGTTCAGGATGAAATTGATCAAGATCTTTGATCTCGGACAACGTGGGTAATTCATTCAAGGATTTAAGGTTAAAATAATCCAGAAAAATACGTGTTGTTCCATACAGGGCAGGCTTTCCTGGAACATCTTTATGGCCCAGAGGTTTTACCCAATCACGTTCCTGTAAGGTACGAATGATATTACTACTAACACTAACACCTCGAATATCTTCGATTTCACCCCGAGTTATGGGTTGACGATAGGCAATTAAAGCCAGTGTTTCCATCAGTGCGCG
>JBLIOG010000169.1:0-8581 GCA_047639625.1 Gammaproteobacteria bacterium | reverse complement strand
CGTGTTCCATCACGATCCATACTGGTTAGTAGTATTTCGCCGGCACCAAACGCTTCCATTTTTAGCGCCCATTGCAACGCATCTATACCGGTGGAACGTCTACCACCATGGGTAAATATCTCCCAGCGTCGCTCTTCGCCTTCATCACTGATGCGCTTGGCATCGAGGGCAACAACGATGCACTGCGATCCAAACCGACTGGCAGCCTGTTCGACAAATTCCGGGTTAGAGATGGCAGCAGTATTAATACAGACTTTATCGGCACCCGCACTTAACAAAGTTTGTATATCGGCGACGGAACGAACACCCCCGCCGACCGTTAATGGTATAAAAACTTCACTAGCAACATCCTCAACAACCTGAACAATCGTAGCTCTGTCGTCAGAACTGGCGGTAATGTCGAGAAATGTAAGTTCATCCGCACCTTCCAGATTATAGCGACGGGCAACATCGACCGGATTACCCGCATCACGAATGTCGACAAACTGGACTCCTTTGACTACGCGTCCATTGTCTACATCGAGGCAGGGAATAATGCGTTTCGCGAGAGACATTAATCAGTGCTGATCGACATAAGCTTGCGCTTCAGCCAGATCGATGGTTTCTTCATATAACGCACGGCCAATAATACATCCTTCGATGCCCGATGATTTAACAGTGGTCAGTCGCTTTACGTCTTCCATATCAGTAACACCGCCCGAAGCAATAACGGGAATATTAATCGATTCAGCAAGTGCTCGGGTCGATTCTACGTTCACGCCCTGCATCATACCGTCCCGACTGATATCGGTATAAACAATCGCGGAGACGCCCTGGTCTTCAAATTGTCGGGCCAGATTATCGGCAGTTAAATCAGATTCTTCAGCCCAGCCCTGTATCGCTACTCGACCGTCTTTGGCATCAATACCAACGATTACGGTACCCGGGAACTCAACACATAGTTTAGTCACAAACGCGGGGTTCTTAACCGCCTGCGTACCGATAATGACGTATTTGACGCCAGCAGCAAGATAAGCTTCAACGGTCTCTATTGAGCGAATGCCGCCACCAATTTGAATGGGCAAATCCGGGAAACTACGCGTTATTTCTTCGATCACTCCAGCATTCACAGGGCGGCCTTCGAAGGCACCATCAAGATCAACCAGATGTAAACGATGGCAACCCTGATCGACCCATTTCTGGGCCATCGAAATGGGATCGTCAGAAAATACGGTACTATCGTCCATCGACCCCTGACGTAACCTGACACATTGCCCCTGTTTCAAATCAATCGCCGGTATCAAAATCATGACTGTCCATCCCATTGTATAAAATTAGACAAAAGCTTCAATCCAGAATCCGCACTTTTCTCTGGATGACATTGCATTGCGAAGACGTTATCTCGCGCAATTGCCGCTGTGAATAAAATGCCATAATCACAAACACCACTCACCAGGCGTTCATCACTGGTTTCTACATAATAACTATGCACAAAATAAAACCAGCTTTTATTAGCAATACCCGCCCAAAGAGGATGTTTGTTGTTCTGAATAACTCGATTCCAGCCCATTTGCGGTACTTTCAAACTATGACCTTCACAATCAACCAGAGGTTTACCGAAATATCGGACTTTACCTGGATAAACATCAAGGCAGGTGACGCCGTTATTTTCATCACTCTCAGACATCAACACCTGCATTCCCATGCAAATTCCCAAAAAAGGCCTGGTGTCAGTGGTTTCAATGATGACTTCGCGCAGATCACGCTCCTCTATAGCTTGCATACAATCTGCTGCGGCACCTTGCCCGGGAAACACAATTCGATCAGCCCGACGTATTTCATCGGCTTGTGCAGTCAGGATAATTTTGTCTCTACCTTCAGAAACAAATTCTAAAGCGCGCATTACCGAACGCACATTCCCCATACCGTAATCAATAACGGCGATGGTCTGCATTATTTAAAGTGAACCCTTAGTCGAAGGAATAACGCCAGCCATTCGTTCATCGGCAGTAATGGCATGGCGAACTGCCCGTCCAAATGCCTTGAACACTGTCTCTGCGATATGGTGGGCGTTTCGACCCTTCAAGGTATCGATATGCAGGGTGGCGGGTGCATGATTGACGAAACCCTGGAAGAATTCACGAATTAAATCAACATCAAATCGACCAATATGACCGCGAACAAAATCGACATTGTAATCCATTCCAGGGCGGCCCGAAAAATCGATAACGACTCTCGAGAGTGCTTCGTCAAGGGGCACATAGGCATGTCCGTAGCGGAGAATACCTTTTTTATCACCCAATGCCTGGCAAAAAGCCTGCCCAAGCGTAATTCCAATGTCTTCGACTGAGTGATGATCATCGATACTCAAATCACCCTTGGCAACTATATTCATGTCGATCAAACCATGGCGAGAAATCTGGTCGAGCATATGCTCAAGAAAGGGAATGCCCGTATCAAATTTACTTGTGCCAGTACCCTCAAGATTAATCGAAACCTGAATTTGAGTTTCGAGAGTATTTCTGGTCACTTCAGCAGTTCGATGGCTCATCGATTTTTCCAGTATTAGAAAGGCCGCAGATAATAATCGACCTTTTATTTTATTTCGACCCTTATTGAAAATTTAACGAGGGTCCATTGGTTTTTTCGCCATCATGGAACAGAAATGGTATCGAGCCAGTTTGCAACTCGATCTACTAGCTCGTCACCTTTATCCGTAAAATAATGATCGGCCCCAGGCAGAACGGCCTGTTTTGAAAGCGGATTATTAGCCATACGAATCATACGGGCACGATCTGGGGCCATGCGTTGTACGGCCGGGTAGTCGTGCTCTCCATATAAATCTAAAACTGGAATTTTAATATTGTCGAGTGGAAATGGCTTAGACATTGTTTGGCGGTAATCGGTGGCACCCATCCCGAGACCTACATAGGCAGTTAATTCAGTTCCATTATCCTCGCTTAAAAAAGGCATACTCATGTGCACGCCACAACTATGCGCTATTAAAACGATCAGCTTATTACCAGAACGCTTTAAATACTCAATGGCAGCTTTTATCCTTGGCTTAGCTTCCGCGAACAACGGCACATAATCATAATATTTAGCCTGCTTTTCTAAAACGGGAAGCTGGATAGACAGGGTATTCCAGCTGTGATCGATCAAACCCACCCGCAGAGGTTGAACCGTGTCAATCCAGTCGGGGTGAAACCCGCGCCCGTGCAAAATAATGACAGCCCGACGACTGTCATCTGCCTCGGTATGAATTGATGCAAAATTATGACCTTCAGACTTGAGCCATATGAGGTCACCATCGAGTATTGATTCCGCGAATTCGTCAGAGAGACGCTTCTCTCGCTCTAAATCAGATCCTGTGACCACGGTCGCGCTCAGTAATAGAGCGATGCAAAGCCAGAAGATTGAAACTGGAATATTACTAATCGAGAATAAAGGTAACGGGACCATCATTAATTAGGTGAACCTGCATATCTGCGCCAAATTGACCCGACTCTACTAAATCGTGGGACTGTCGAGCAATATCCACCATGGTATTGAACAACTCTTTTCCCAGTTCAGGGGGGGCTGCGGTGGTAAAACTGGGCCGACGACCTCGACCAGTATCGGCCGCAAGGGTAAATTGTGGGACCAACAATAATCCTCCGTTTACCTCTTTCAGCGATAAGTTCATTTTCCCGGCCTCATCCTTAAAAACCCGATAATTAAGCAAGCGGTTTATCATTCTAAGAACAACTGATTGATCATCTTCAGGCTGTATGCCAACCAGCACTAATAGCCCTTGATCAATAGCTCCAACACGTTCTCCAGATACCGAGACGCTCGAATTCAAAACTCGTTGCAAAAGACAGATCATATCAATTGAGCAATTAAATCATCCGTACATTTGACCAGCGCCTCACGAATTCCAGGCTCTGTCACTGCATGACCTGCATCGTCAATAACTTTTAGCGTGGAAGCAGACCAGTGCTCATTCAAAAGAACCGCCTGATCAACAGGGCAAACCATGTCATATCGGCCATGAACGATATAACCGGGTATGCCGGAAATTTTTCCGGAATCTTCCAACAACTGATTCGAGCGCATGAAACTTTTGTGATAGAAATAATGACATTCCAGTCGTGCAATACTAAGCGCTATATGCGGATCAGAGAAATAATCGACAACACTTCGATCAGGCAATAAAGTGACGGAGGTACCTTCCCAGATCGACCAGGCTTTTGCGGCGCCCATTCTAACCAGCTCGTTGCTACTGGTTAATCTTTTATAGTAAGCACTGACCATATCGCCTCTTTCGCCCTGAGGGATCGGTTCGATAAAACGTTGCCAGGATTCAGGAAGCATCCGCGCCACCACTCCATTGAAAAACCAGTTAACATCTTCATCACGAGCCAGGAAAATACCTCGTAAAATCATTGCCTCAACTCGATCAGGGTGGGTTTCAGCATAGGCTAGCGCAAGCGTCGAACCCCAGGAACCACCAAACAGTACCCAACGATCAATATCAAGAAAGGTTCTGATCTGCTCCATATCTGAGACCAGGTCCCAGGTCGTATTTTCTTCAATACTGGCATGAGGTCTTGAGCGGCCACAACCACGTTGGTCGAATAAAATGATGCGATACTTTTCAGGATTGAAAAAACGCCGATGGCTCGTATCGCAACTTCCGCCCGGACCTCCATGAAGAAATACAACAGGCAATCCAGCAGGGTTTCCGCTTTCTTCGACGTAGAGAGTGTGTAAATCTGAAACCGGTAATTTCCAGTGCCTGGTCGCATGTATCGCGGGATAAAGCATTAAATACTCCAGATTAATATAGTGTATCTCCACAATATATGGAGACCCTGACAACCCGAGTCGGGCTAAAAAATTGATTAACTAACCATACTGCTATTAGGGGATACCAACAGATAATGCCAGCCCCTCTTCATGAGTCGTAGGACTAGACCGATATAACTTGCTGATAACTTCTGACATCAATAGAGCGATACTACGATTTTTCTTACGCGTTTATCTGACATTATCTGACATTATTCTATCACGACAAAAGGGCAGGTTGGCAGGAACGGAACCCCACCGAGTGCAAGGATGCACCCAGGGACAATTGCAACACAATGTTTTATCCAGGACAGTTTCTTCTTCTCTGAAGGTCTTTCAACTCCAGTCTGTTTATCCGGAGTTCTTTTGTCTATCGAATGGGCACCTCTAATTCTACTTAATGGCAACATCAAACCCCGCCAAAGACTGTTTTATCTCAGGGGGGTCAAAAGCCGTATCCAGTTCCTCGTCGTCCATCATTGTTGCTAACGACAATCCTTTGAAATCGTATAGATCGGCATCCAATAAATGTGATCGAGTGACTCGCCCTAATGATTTCAATATATTATTAACCCGCCCGGGAGATTTCTCATCCCAGTCCTGCAGCATTTTTTTAATCGCCTGGCGTTGCAGGTTTTCTTGAGAGCCGCATAAGTTACAGGGAATGATCGGATATTCTTTAAGACCTGCGTAGGCTTTAATTTGCCGCTCTCGCACATAGGCTAATGGGCGTATAACAATATTACGTTTGTCATCACTGATCAGTTTAGGTGGCATCGATTTTAACCGGGCGCCATAAAACATGTTAAGAAACATCGTCTCGACAATATCATCGGCATGATGCCCTAGCGCTATTTTAGTAGCACCCAATTCAACCGCGGTATTATATAAAATACCGCGACGCAGCCTCGAACACAGCGAACAGGTCGTTTTACCTTCGGGAATTAATTTCTTCACCACGCTATAGGTGTCTTCTTCAACGATACGATATTCAATGCCCATGGCAGTCAAATAGTCAGGCAATACATGCTCGGGGAAATCCGGTTGCTTTTGATCGAGATTGACGGCTATGAGATCAAAATTGATGGGGGCCGCTTTTCGTAAGTCTATTAAAATATCGAGAAGCGTATAGCTATCAGCGCCTCCCGATAAACACACCATGATTCGATCACCCGATTCGATCATGTTGAAATCAGCCACTGCTTTGCCAACCTGAGATCTGATTTTTCGATTCAGTGACTGTATCGTAGGTAGCTTGTCCGTCATCATGTTTATGTCCAACTTATTTTTTCCAGAATCCGGGGGTAAACAAAACAAGTAAGGTGAAAATTTCCAATCGGCCTAATAGCATCGCCAGACACAGTGTCCATTTCGCAAAATCATTAATGGTCGAAAAGTTCTGACCGACGTCACCTAAACCCGGGCCCAGATTATTGAGGCAAGCGGCGACGGCCGAAAAAGCAGTCTCCTGATCAAGGCCTGTCGCCATTAGGGTCAGAATCATTAAAGCGGAGATCGCAAAGTATGCCGCGAAAAATCCCCAGACTGCTTCGATCACGTTTTCGGGAAGAGGTTTTTTCCCAATTTTCACCACAATTTGTGCGCTCGGATGGATAAGGCGCTGCAATTCTCTGACACCTTGTTTGACCAGTAACAAAATACGAATGACCTTTATGCCACCACCTGTAGACCCCGAACATCCGCCAATATAGCTGACGTAGAGCAATAATACTGGCAAAAATCCAGGCCAGCTATAATATTCGGCTGTTGTAAAGCCAGTAGTAGTACCGATGGATACAACCTGGAACAGGCCTTCGATAATCGACTCTGTAGTCGAATCGAATGTCTTGTTTGCCTGCAAATAAACGATGGTAATCAAACTGACAATAATTAAAACACCGAGATAGGTTCGGGTTTCTGCATCTCGTCGATAGGGGTTGATTGAGCGATGGCGAACGGCCATGAAATGTATTGCGAAATTTATACCCGACAACAACATGAATACAATTGCGATCATCTCAATCGCGGTACTATCAAAATATCCAATACTGGCGTCATGTGTAGAAAAACCACCAATCGCCACCGTAGAAAAAGCATGTGAAATGGCGTCAAAAAAAGTCATCCCGGCCACCCAGTAGGCGAGACAACAACAAACCGTCAAACCAAGATATAGATACCAGAGCGCCTTGGCTGTTTCAGTAATACGCGGGGTGAGTTTGGTATCTTTAACCGGGCCTGGAGTTTCCGCTCGAAACAATTGCATACCACCAATTCCCAACATGGGTAATACTGCAACCGCCAGAACGATTATTCCCATACCACCCAGCCACTGAAGTTCCTGACGATAAAATAAAATGGAATGCGGCAGGGTATCGATCCCTACGATTACGGTCGCACCGGTAGTCGTTAAGCCGGATATCGATTCGAACACCGCATCAGTAACAGAGATGTCGTAAATATTCGATAAGTAAAGCGGCAGTCCCCCGGCAACGCCTAACACAGTCCAGAAAAGAACGACCACGAGAAATCCGTCTCGAAGTCTCAATTCCTTTTTTTGATCACGGACGGGTAGATAGAGCAGAAAGCCAATCGCAATAATAACCAGAAAGGCCTCTACAAACGCTAGTATGGCACCGTCTTGGTAGATTAATCCGATACCGATAGGCGGCAGCAGGGTGCTACTGAAAATAATTAACAGTAGACCCAGAATTCTTTGTATGACTTTCAGTTGCATGGCTTAAAAATAGGTAAAGCCAACCTGGAATAATTTTTCAACCTGCCCGATACTACGCTTATCGATCAGGAACATAATGACATGATCTTCAGATTCAATGACCGTACCGTGATGCGCGATAATGACTTCCTCACCACGAACAATAGCGCCAATCGAAACACCGCCCGGCAGTTTAATATCTTCGATTTTCCGACCGACAACCCGAGATGAATTCCGGTCACCATGAGCAATTGCCTCAATAGCTTCCGCGGAACCTCGGCGTAAAGCGTGTACAGCAACAACATCACCTCGACGGATATGTGCCAATAATGCACCAATAGTGACTTGATGCGGTGAAATTGCGATGTCGACCAGGCCGCTTTCGACCAGATCAACATAGGCAGATCGATTGATCAACGACATTACTTTTTTAGCGCCGAGTCGCCTTGCCAGCATCGAGGATAGAATATTGGCTTCGTCATCATTTGTCAGTGCACAGAAAATATCCATTGATTCGATATTCTCCTCCTCGAGCAATTCCGGATTGGCTGCATCACCCAACAACACGATGGCTGAATCCAACATCCCCGAGAGATACCGGGCTCTCTCCGGAAAGGCTTCTATAACTTTCACCTGATAGTCCTTTTCAAGCAATTTTGCGAGCTGCCCTCCAATATTACCACCACCGGCCAACATGACCCTTTTGACCGGTTTCTCCAATTTCCGCATTTCGGCCATGACAGTAGGTATATGTTTTCGGGCTGCTAAGAAGAATACTTCATCACCTGCCTCGATAACGCATTCAGCAGAGGGAATAATCGATTGACCATCCCGAAAGATCGCAGCCACACGCATATCAACACCAGGAACATGTTCTCGCATGGTCCTCAAAGCATGCCCGACTAGCGGTCCGTTGTCATAGGCCTTAACAGCCACAAGCTGAACCTTACCTCCCGCAAAATCCAGTACCTGCAGGGCACTCGGATGTTCGATGAGATGGTAAATATATTCAGTTACCAGTGACTCGGGACTGATCATGACATCGACAGGAATTGATCC
>JBLIOG010000168.1:0-8611 GCA_047639625.1 Gammaproteobacteria bacterium | reverse complement strand
CATCTTGAGTAATACGCGGATACTGCTTTGCCAGCCAATGGAATAATGTGGCTTCCGCTTGCTCAATCACTGGCATACAGGGCCATAAAGTGTCGTCCAGATCAAAAGCGATGATTTTAATATGTCTAAACAAAAGGGAGTTCCGCAAACGTCAAGATGCGTATTCTAGAGTTATGTGCGACGATCTTCAATCATATAAGGATTGAAGAAAAACAGACTCTGCCTGTTAGGCGTGACTTGATGCGTGGTGCAAGATCCTTTCAGCAATATTGTGTAGCGGTAATACATCATCGATATTACCGCGTTTGACGGCGGCACCGGGCATTCCCCATACCACGCTTGTTTGTTCATCCTGAGCAATTGTCGGTGCACCTGTTTTTTGGATATCACCAATCGCATCCGATCCGTCATCCCCCATTCCTGTCAACAAAACTCCAATCGCATTGCTGCCTACATTTTTAGCAACCGATTTAAACATTACTTCAACAGAAGGCTTATGCCGATTGACTAAAGGACCATCGTTAAGCCGACAAATATATCGAGCACCATCTCTAACAACCTCCAGATGCCGATCGCCCGGCGCCAGATAAGCATGACCAGGCAGGATCTGCTGACCATCAACAGCCTGGCAGACAGATAGAGCCGAGTTCTGGTCAATTCTTTCAGCGAAAGCCTGACTAAAAGCTAGTGGAATATGTTGGCTAATGACAATTCCGGGAGTCGAAGCAGGGAGTTGACACAAAACATCTTTAATCGCTTCAGTACCACCGGTTGAAGCGCCAATAGCAATAATTAGTTCAGTGGTCTTGAAATGTCGTGGTTCGGCAATTTTCTGTATCGCCAGATTGGGTCGGAACGAAGTGCCAGTTGTCTTTATCCGAGCGCTTGCAGCAAGTTTTACTTTCGAAATGATTTCTCCAGCATACTCATGCATTTCCTCCTTAACATTTAATTTTGGCTTTGACACATAATCGACTGCACCTAACTCGAGGGCTTCTAGCGTTACACCGGCTCCATTTTCTGTCAATGTTGAAACCATTACGACGGGCATAGGTCTTAGGCGCATCAGATTCCTTAAGAAAGTGACTCCATCCATTTTTGGCATTTCCACATCAAGTGTCAAAACATCGGGCTTTAAAGCCTTAATTTTTTCACGCGCGATGTGAGGGTCTGCGGCAGTCCCCACAACCTCAATTTCCGGGTCACTCGAAAGAATCGTGGTCAGTAAACAACGAATTAGTGCCGAGTCATCGATAACTAAAACTTTAATCATAATAATCACCTTGAAACTTCAATAAAAATATCCTGTTCACAAGGCTTATTATTCAGAACAAATCAATTTCACCGACCGTCGGTTCGGTTTCGAGTGTATGAATATAATCCTTCTCGCGTTTAATTATAGTATCGTTATGTAACTCTTTAATTCTTTTCACCTTAACTTTCCCGGTATCAGGGAAATACATAACTTTACGGGGATTGTTGCCACCAAGGTCTTCTGCCAAAATTGAAAATCCTTCAGTTTTAAGATACTGATAAACGAATTTTATATTAGTGTTGCCTATATTAGACATAGTGCTAATGATTTGCGATCCACCGAACAATTTAACCTCGAGTCGTTTCCGACTGCCGCCGTATGACAATATAGTATTAATCATATTTTCCATCGCAAAGTTACCATAGCGATTGGCAGCACTTGTCAGAAAGTCCTGGCTGTTATCAACAATGTCATTACTAAGCGGTAATAGGAAATGATTCATACCACCAACGCCTGTCATAGTGTCTCTGATACAGGCTGACACACAGGATCCTAGTACCGTAGTAATGATTTCATTGCCTCGGGTAACATAGAATTCGCCAGGCAATATCTTTGAGGCCACTTTCTGCAACCGCCAATCCCAGTATCGATTGACTGTCTCGAACCCTGGCAACGTAGGAGGAAAATCTGATTTTTTTACCGTAGGCATATAATGATTGCTAACAGGCCACTACCAGTATAGGAATAGATCATAGGGTTCAGCCCTTACTGATCTGGTAAACAGTTTTTCCAAGCAATTTGAATCGATCGTTACTTTGATGCAGAGATTCCGAATGCCCCATAAACAAATGTCCATGATCGACCAGTTGATCGCCAAATCGATCAACCAGCTTTGTTTTTGTTGGCTTATCAAAATAAATTACGACATTTCTGCAAAATATGAAATCTATTTTTTCACTTATCGGCCATTTTTCGAGAAGGTTCAATTGTCTGAACTTGACCAATTCTCTTAGATTAGAATTAACTCTAACTTTACCTGAATTCTTGTCCGTACCTTTTTTAAAATGCCGCTTCAGTAATGACTTATCGAGGTTTTCAACGCGGCTCAAATCGTAGACCCCTGACTCACCTGTTTTAAGCACATTCGAATCAATGTCAGTCGCCAATATTTTAATATCCCATTGCGAAATATTCGGGATGGCATCTATCAGTGTCATCGCAATCGAGTAAGATTCTTCACCTGTTGAACACCCTGCAGACCAAAGTCTTAACTGTGTGTTACGACTGCGTAATCTGTCAGGAACAATGACATCACGAATAAATTCGAAGTGATGATTCTCGCGAAAAAACGCAGTCAAGTTGGTCGTTACAGAATTAACAAGCTCAATGCTTTCACTTTGCTGATTAGATTCAAGATACTTTCGGTATTCGCCAAAATCCTTTAACCCTAAAGTTCGCAACCGACGTGCCAACCGGGAGTAATACATGGTGTATTTATCATCCGGTGCCAATATGCCAGTGGTTCGAGTGACAATATTTCGAAGGTAATCAAAATCAGCCTGACTGAATGCAAACTCTTTTCCACTATCCATGTTAAAAAAACTCTATATCGTCTTCGGGTTCTTTTTTTGATCTAATTTCGTTGAATTTTAAAATTGCCTCTCTTATATCACCACCCTTCATTACGACGTCAAATAATTCATTTTCTTCTCGCATACTGTATTTTGATTTTATGTACGCCTGCAATGTAAGCCATTCATCAGGTTTTTCTATGCGATCGTTATCATTCAGAATTTCACCAAGGCCCTCCATGCTATTGCCGACATGCGATAGGCGTTGTGTCAATTTGTCGTAAAATTGAAAAGCCATAATAGCGTCCTGCATACGAGCGGTTACCATCGCTGCATTATGCCAAATAGTTTCCCTGACTAGCCGCGTCTCCTCGGTATCAGGAAGATCGTCGACAGCCATGGAAATGACGTTTTCGTAACTAACCATCGAGGTAAATACATCCGTTAAATGCTCTATAGATTCGTCACTTTCACGCAATGCAATTTCAATCTGAGCAATTGAGAGAAGTAGCATTCTGATAGTTTCTCTAACATGGACCCATCCTGCTTCACTAGTCATTTTATTTCCCTGTCAATTTGATAAAAATTTTTAAACGACTAACTAAACTCAGTTAGAAAAAGCCATAATTGGTATCACCGACAGAGGTTCCTGAATCAAGACTACCTGTTTGAGGAGGCCAGCTTAAACCCAGGTAAGAAGCGGCCAGCCCTACGACCTTATCCGAACCGCGCCATCCAATATTTTGACCTGTTTTTGCAAGCGTACTATTAACCGCAAAAAGCAACTGCAGTCCCGCTGTATCAATTTTATGCAGGTCATTTGTATCAATAATTATCTCCTCTGACTGGAGTAGCTTTTGGTCAATTAATGCTTTTACATCGGCTACATTTTTAATCGTTAACTCCGGCCCTATTGATATGGAGCCTTCATTTCCAGCACCTGCTGATTCAATTGTGGACTGCACAACACTGCTGCAGGTATTACCAGAGGTAGCAGCCGAATTCGTAGATTCTGAGACAGGCGCTAGATCATCAAAAAACCCAAAAGAGTCATCTGCCACTTCAGGCAGCTCGGTAAAAAGGCCAAAAGCAGCTTCATCACTCATACCTAGTTTTCCATTTGCCTGTTTTACCAGATTCAATTGATCTGTTTCAGAACTATCACTTTTTTTATTCTCAACCAAATCATCTGTTTTTGTTGAAATCACGATGGCCTCAGAAATCTTGGCTGAAATAGTTGAAGGTTTTCTCTCCGTTAATTTCATCTCAACGGCTTTGGCAGCGGTAATTTTTTTATTTGAAGGTTTTTTAGAAACGAGCTTCTTTTTTACCTTTTTCTTTTTCGCTGGTTTTCTTGAAACAGCTTCGAGTTCGGGCTCTTCATCCTTCAACCAGGCTAATGGATCATAATCCAAAACCGGCTGCCCTGCTTTGCGAATAGCCACTAAGCAGCTCCTTCCGCTGGGTTTAAGACTTCAAAATCTTCAACATCCAGGAGTCGATCAGTTTCCACCAACATAACCAGTTGTTCATCCAGACTAACCATACCTAATATATAATCGGTATTAATTTTAGTGCCAAGGCTTGGAGATTTTCTAATATCTTTTTGTTGAACCGGTAAAACATCGGATACGCTATCAACCACTATGCCCATAATCCCCTGATTGTTATTAAGTGACAGTATGATGATAACGGTCGTTGCTTTATATTCGGCTGATTCCAGATTAAAGCGAATTCTCAAATCAATGATCGGAACAATGCGGCCTCTTAGATCAAGTACACCCTTTACAAAATCGGGGGTATCGTGCAGTTCTCTAATTTTGCCCCAACCACGTATTTCTTTAACCTTCAGAATATCGACACCATAGTGTTCAGACCCCAAAGTGAAGGTTAGGAATTCCATTTGAGATACACCAGAGTCTTGATCTAACTCAGTATTCATTATTATAAACTCCCGGACAATTTAAAGTCCGAAATGAACTGTTAGTGGGAAATTCAAACCACATATTATTGCTCTTCATCAACAGGACTGTCATAAATATCTGGATGCTTCATAAAACTGTCAACGTCAAAAATCATAACCATTTTACCATCAACATCTACCAACCCACTGATGAATGCAGTATCGACATTATCGCCAAAATCTGGCGTCCCGAGGATGTCGTTACTTCGAGCATTCATAACATCTGAAACTGAATCGACGACGATACCTGCTATTCGCTCAGTGCCATTTATTTCGCTTCGAACAACAATTAAAACGGTCGTAATATTGTAAAGAGGGTCTGAAATATTCAGACGCATACGCATATCAATAACCGGTACAGCTGTGCCCCTTAAATTGAGAACACCCTTAACATAGCCGGGTGCATTTGGAATTCTAGCCACTGGTTCCCATCCGCGGATCTCTCTTACACTCAATATACGAATGCCATAGGCTTCTTTTCCCACTTTGTAGGTGAGATATTGATCGGCCTGAGACCACTCTTCTTCCAGGTCAAAATTCGTGTCTGCATTCATTGGTTATGCCGCTCTCGAGGCTTCGTTTCTTTGCAAGGACTTGTTTAATCGCATGATACCCGGCATATCAAGAATTAGGGCCACTGTTCCATCACCCAATATAGTTGCGCCCGAAAAGCCCTCAGTACGCTTGTAATTACTTTCAAGGGATTTGATGACAACCTGTTGCTGCCCAAGCAGCTCATCAATTAAGAGACCAAAATGAAACCCTTCTGATTCAACTACGACCAACAGCCCCCCATTTGAAGAAACAGATCTGTCCTCCAGGCCAAATATTTGGTGCAGTCTAATAATGGGAATATATTCTTCACGTAATTTAAAAATTTGTCCCTGCCCAGAGACCGTGTTAATCATGTCAGATTTAGCTATCAGAGACTCGACTATAGATGTAATGGGAATAATATAATTTTCCCCGCCAACTGTTATCGTTTGACCATCAAGAATAGCGAGGGTGAGCGGCAATCGGATTGTCATTTTGGTTCCTACACCAAGGGTAGAGTCTATTTCAACATTGCCACCCAGTTCCATTATGTTTCGGCGAACTACATCCATGCCAACACCGCGACCCGAAACATCGGTCACTTCTTCTGCAGTCGAAAAACCAGCCATAAATATTAAATCGAAAACCTGTTTATCACTCAACACATCATCTGCTGATATCAACCCCTTATCGACACCTTTTTCGAACAAAACATCCTTATTAAGACCTTTACCATCATCAATTATTTCGATGACGATATTTCCACCACCATGATAGGCGTTTAAATTAATCGTTCCGGTTTGGTCTTTCCCTGCAGCCAAACGATCTTCCGGCATTTCAATTCCGTGATCGAGGCTATTTCGAACTAAATGAACTAATGGATCACCAATTTTTTCTATAATATTTTTATCGACTTCGGTATTTTCTCCAGTCATTTTCAATTCAATTTTCTTACCTAACTTACCCGACAAATCCCGGATTAATCGAGGGAATCTGGAAAAAGTAAAGCTGATTGGCATCATCCGAACTTGCATGACATTTTCCTGTAATTCCCGAGTATTACGCTCTAGTTGAGTTAAACCGTCGCGCATCTTTTCAATTTCCTGCGGTGTTATGGTTCTATTTTCTTCAATTAACTCCCCGAGTAACCCCAGCATCGATTGTGTGATAACTAGCTCGCCAACCATATTTATCAAAGAGTCAATTTTAACGGTATCAACCCTAATAGAAGTAGCAGCCGCTGCGTTTGATTGATTGCCACGCCGTTGCTGTTTCCGTCGATCCAGTTTTTCTGTCGGGTCACGCCGCTCACCACCAACTTTGGCATTTTGATCATCCACTCTTCGGGAAGGTACCGGTAAGCCCGATTCAACTATAGCTTCTGCAGCCTCAATTGGACTTGCGACTGAAATGTCTTCGCCCTCACTCGACATGGCTTCGATCCTTAATTCACAATCATCTTTTACCCAGGCGAACAATTCATTGATATCTTCCAGGGAAGCATCTGTTTCAAGTTTTATGCTCCACGATAGATAACTATTCTCACAGTCGTATACCTGAAAATCGGGTAACCCCGTGAGATCTGATTCTATTTTAATAGACCCCAACTCACCTAGTTCGCGTAAAAGGGGTAAAGGATCATTCCCAGTTTGAAGGACATTACCATTAGGTTTAAAAAATATTTCCCAGCCTGTTGAATGACCCGAATGCAATTCTGAAGTAACCGTAGGCGCAACAACATTGGCTGAAATTAGATTTCCACTATCATTGGCAAGTTCCTTTTCAAGCATTTTCTGATACTCCTTTACCCGTTCAACATCGAGGTCAGCTTCAGCTTGAGTGGCTTCCATCATTTCGCGAAGGCAGTCCACTGATTTCAATAGAATATCTGAATTTTCAACCGTTACTTCACGTGCACCGTCACGTATTTCATCGAGTAGTGTTTCCATGACATGGGTATAATCAGCAATGGCTTTAAACCCAAAGGTTCCACTACCACCCTTGATTGAATGGGCCGCTCGAAACACACAGTTTATAACTTCAGAATCGGGGGTTCCTGGTTCGAGTTCCATGAGCCCATTTTCCATAATCTCAAGGCCTTCGAAACTTTCCTCGAAGAATACCTGGTGAAATTGAGCCATATCGATAGACATTTGTAGTTTTCTCCCGAAACACCGTTCAAAACCAACTTATCTACCTTTTTATAGTGCAAATCTGAGGCTTTTGATGATTAAATTTATACTTTTTTCTCGATACCCAAATTATCGGCGGCACAGAAAATATCTTTAACTGAGCCGCATTGTTAATTAAACTTCAGGCCCATTCGGCTAATCGTAATCTGATTTTTTATGCATAGAACAAAAACAGTCCATATCGGTGATGTAAAACTGGGAGGCGGGTCACCCGTTGTTGTTCAGTCTATGACTAATACAGATACGGCAGATATTTTCGAGACAGTCAAACAAATCAAACAGTTGGCAGACGCTGGCTCCGAAATGGTTCGAATCACCGTTAACAATGAAGCCTCAGCAATAGCGGTACCAGCTATAGTGGATCGTTTACTAGCGGACGGATATAAAACCCCCATTATTGGAGACTTTCATTTTAACGGACATAAATTACTGGGGCAGAATCCAGATTGCGCAAAAGCTTTATCAAAGTATCGAATAAACCCGGGAAATGTTGGTCGGGGTAAAAAACGTGACCAGCAATTTTCCGATATGATTGAAATTGCCTGTCGCTATGACAAAACCGTTCGAATTGGCGTTAACTGGGGAAGTCTCGATCAATCACTGTTGGCTGGACTACTCACTAGAAATGCAAATCTCCTTGACCCCCTGTCTTTACAGGATATTAATAGAAAGGCCGTTATTCAATCGGCTCTCGAAAGTGCAAAATTTGCTGAATCAATTGGCATGCGCGCTGACCGAATTGTGATTAGTTGTAAAATGAGTCGGGTAAATGATCTGGTTGCGGTTTATCAATCTCTGGCGGAGCAGTCGTCCTATGCATTACATTTAGGTTTGACCGAAGCTGGAATGGGAGATAAAGGCATCATTTCATCCAGCGCCGCACTTGCAATATTACTCTATCAAGGCATAGGCGATACTATTCGGATATCACTCACCCCCGAACCCGGTGCAAGCCGAGACCGTGAAGTAAAAGTTGCCCAGCAACTATTACAGGCACTTGAAATTCGAGCTTTCACACCAACAGTCGTCGCCTGTCCGGGATGTGGCAGAACAACCAGCGAGTATTTTCAGGTACTTGCGCAGGACATTCAGCATC
>JBLIOG010000167.1:0-8623 GCA_047639625.1 Gammaproteobacteria bacterium | reverse complement strand
GCCGGAAAGCTGTAATACAGGCCAGCCCAGACCAGAATTTCGGCCAGGGCCAGGTAAATAACCGGGCGGTTGTATTGCGATAAAAAATCAGGCATAAGTCCGTCTATAATAACAGTAAATTTCAGTCTCCAAAGGTGGGTTTAACCTATTCATCCATGCAGGCTCCAAAGCTGAATAACGACCTAATTTAAAGGTACAGGGAACATGGGTAATTCTAAGATTAATCGACGGATGGTTTTGAAGTCAGTTTTGTTTGCCGGGTGCGGGCTGTTAATTCCTGGATCCGCAAAAGCCGGAAATATCCATTCGCTTAAAGGATCGGTTTTTATCAATAAAGAACGAGCACACCCGGGCTCGATTATCCAACCCGGTGATCTGGTCACAACCAGTCATAATGGTCGAATCACATTCAGCGTGGATGGAGATGCCTTTCTGCTGAAACCATTTACCTCACTCAAAGTAGAATCCAGCAGTAATGTTTTTATAGACTCACTCCGACTATTAACCGGACAACTGCTCAGCGTGTTCAAAACCGGTAGATCACGGGAAATCGTAACCGCCACCGCCACTATTGGAATCCGCGGCACAGGATGCTTTTTAAACGTAAAACCAAAAACAACTTATTACTGTAATTGCTATGGAAAGACCGACCTCCGTGCCCCCGGCATTAATGAGAGCTTCGAAGCTGTCCATCATAGTGCCCATGTACTCGATACCAAAGGTTCAAAGGTGATGGGGATGCGAGCCACTGAAGTAATCGATCATACCGATGATGAACTTCGCGAACTTGAAGCATTGGTTGGACGCGTGCCAAAATTCGATCAATAAGCGAATACTAAGCGTCGGGGAAATAGAGTGTGGTGATTAGCAACAGTGTTCAGCCGGACACAATTAATTGTCACCGATGGCAATCATGTGCAATGGTTTCGTACCCTTAATGCTACCTCGTATTATAGTAAGTCCCCCTATGGGGTACCGTCATCATTTGGGTGCGGTAAAATATTTTGCGAACAGGCAATACAACTCATTTGAATTCTATACTTTGATATTTTATGTCCAGCTTGAACCGAATGTTCTTGCTAATCACATAAATAATTAACCCAAGATTACGTGTTGAGGCCGATTACTGTGTCTGTTCCCACTCAATTTCGATTAAGCGTTTTAAATGTGTTTCCAGATTGAAAACATGTGGGTCTTCAACCTTCAACGATCGTAAAGCATTGGCAAGTTTTAAAAGATATTCGCGATTTTCACCACTCTCACCGCAGGCTGTTAAAATCTGCTCGGCAATCATTTCGTCATCGGCATCACCTAAGAAAGCTTCGTTATCGGGAGTTGCTATGTAAACCAGGCACTCCGATTTCGCCCCATCGGCAAAGGTTATTTCTGTCAATAATCGTAGATAGCCATTTTTTTCACGCACATCTAATTGTTCAAAAACTGAAGCCTCAACCAAATACGCGATTCCTGTACAAATTGCATTGGATTCTTCAATCAGTGTTACTACCCTTCCAGGATTCTGCAAGTTGCCTCGGTGGTCATGAGAACCTTGCCAGAATCGGCGCATCCACCCGTCAATGCTGGCAGGACGAGATTCGATAAATGGGAAATCTACTTTATAAATTAATGAACCATAGCCAAACACCCAAACCTGCTGGTCTGCGGCATACTGAAATCTATGCTGATTTTCTGCGACGGTATTACATTTCAAGTCGGTGATCCCCGCTAACATTGTCTATAATTAAGCATAAAACAGGATTTATTAGGAAAGCACAAGTATCGATATTAATCGACTCTAGGCATTTTTAACGCTATATATTTATTATATGATGGGAGGAAGTTGCGTTCCTCAATAAAAGCTGACATCTTTCCCATGTAGGCAACAGGACTAACATTGACTCTTAATACATATTCCGGCTTTAACGTCGCTCGATCTGCACAGAAGGTTCGCTATGGAACTTGCTGACGAAACAGATTTGCTGCGTAAAATTCCGATGTTTGCCAAGCTGGAAATGTCAAGGCTGAAACTGTTGGCTTTTACCAGTGAAGTGGTTTGCTATGACAACGGAGAGACCCTTTTCCATGCAGGTGATCCGGCCGATTGCGCCTATGTGATTATGGAGGGCAGCATCGATATTGTGAGTGAAACCAGTAATGGCCCGATTGTCACGTCTACGCTGACCGAAAATCAACTCTTTGGTGAACTGGGCCTACTTAATAATGAGGCAAGAATAGCGACCCTTATCGCCAGCAGCACATTAAGAGTCATGAAAATCGAAGCTGATATGTTTTTACGCCTGGTCAGGGAAAACTCTGATGTCGCGTTTCATGTCATCCACACCCTGAGTGAACGCCTTGCGAAGTCACATTCGCGAGTCGAAAGATTGCAGGAAGAATTGAGCCAGCAGCAGTAATCATGCCTGATCCATCAGTCGTCGATCGCTATTTTTCCGAAAAACGCTTTGCTGCTCTGTGGCAAAGACAGTTAATTGACGACACCATAGACGACAGTCATCAAATATTTTTTGCGCTATTTGATGCCTACAACGAACCCCATCGTCATTACCATACAACCCGGCATATTGCTTATTGCCTTCAGAAATTAGACACGGTTAAAGGTCTCACCGACCATCCGGACGCCATTGAATTAGCTATCTGGTTTCACGACATTATCTACAGGCCCGGTCAACCTGATAACGAGGAAAAAAGCGCCGAGACTTTTTTACAATTCGCAACGCTGGTTCTTCAATCTGAAACCCGTAATCTGGTCAATCGACTGATAATGGCAACGTTACATGCGACCGAGAAAATCGAACACCCGGATAGCCGGCTTATGATCGATATAGATTTATCAGGGTTTGCTCTGCCCTGGAAAAAGTTTCTACGAGATAGTCAAAATTTACGTGCCGAAATGCCCGATATTACTGAGGAAGAATTTCTTCGACGACAGACTTGTTTCCATCAACGCCTGCTCGAACGGCCCGGTTTTTTTCTGACTGAATATTTTTCACAGAAATACCAGCAACAAGCCAGGGATAACATTGCTCAACTAAAAGCATCTGGATTATAAACAATTGTCTGGATTTACTGATCGATCGTAAAAATCCCAATAGGCCGCTGTAAACCTCTGACTTCGACATCCCCCAGGGCCCGAAATTTGAATTCATTTTCAGGAATTAAATCGAATGTATTTTTTGAAATAATTAACTGTGTGCCATAGTCTTTATTAAGCTGCTCAAGCCTCGCGGTCAAATTAACATTATCCCCATGAACCGTGTAGCCAACTCGACTGCCTGAGCCAACCAATCCGCCTACAACTCGTCCGCTATTAATACCAATTCGTGTTTTGAAGGGAACATCACCCGAGAATCGTCGATTTTTAAGTATTTCCAGAATCTCCAGCGCCGCATGGACGGCATTGCTCGCATGATGATCATCAGCTTTCGGAATATTAAACGTAGCCAGCACCGCATCACCCTGAAACTGACTAATGACACCACCATATTTTTCGATTGGGCCCGCTACCAATGTAAAATATTCATTCAACGCCTGAATCAACTGTTCCGGTGGAATCGTCTCACTAATTGCAGTGAAACCTTCGATGTCGGTAAATAGTATCGTGGTTTCGGCGATTTCACCTTTGCCCGTCGTCGCCCCTTCTTCAGAGTTAATAACTTTCTGAGCTACCTCCTCAGGCACAAAACGCGATAAATCTCTCGCTGCGCTGCCTTCATAAACTGATTCAATCAATAAATTTCGTGCTCTTGATAATGCCAATGCGAGAACTAGTGTCACCAGTAAAATTGATATAATCTTGTCAAATTCAGCCCCTATCAAAACGCTGTTCGAGGTCATATAAACCACATAATCCCGCGTAATCATTACACTAGCAGGATCATTGGCCAGAACATATGCCACCATAATTCCCCATCCAACTGCAGCACTCGCGCCGGTCGCAAGAACGAATCGCGGATCAAAATGTAGCGCTCGTATGCAAATAAAAATAAACAGGTACAACAAAGTCGGTGATTTGAGATAAAAAGAAGGAGGCTGCTCGTACTGTAAATGAAAACTCCAGATCAGGCCTAGCAGCAGCAGGATATCGGCGATGCTCGATAAATAGAGCAACCAGTCTGGCAACTGACGTTTCAGGGCCAGGCCGAATCGGATCAGGCTAAACATAAAATAGGTACCGAGGGCCCAGGGTACCGGAGCAAAATCAACCTCATCCGAGAAGGTTTTAGGCGATAGCAGATACAGCGCTGTAAAAATAATTGCGATGACTATCTGGATCACACTGATCAGAATTTCGCTACGTTCCTGCTGATCGACGATGGCCTTTTTTAATCGTTCAGGTAATTGCAGCTTGGCATACTTATTCTGAAGTATCGGTAGATTCACTCAGTATTAACCTCGAAGGTGTCGATTGATTGCGCCATAATCCTGACCAGCTTAATCCGTTAAAATCGCTATAACCCTCGGGTTCGGTAGAATCTGAAGGCGGTTATTCTAAAGGCTCAAAACTCATGATCTTTGCACCCGCTCGGGTTGTCTCAAGCAGAGGCAATCAGACTCTATATTAGGATTATAATTCATCGTTGGTATAATTATCTTGTAATCAATCATGCGTTTTAGGTAATTTCGGTGTAGTCTCCGATATTGAAAATTGCCTGACTCGATGCCCAGAAAATACGGTAACGGGCTGCGTCACGGCTCTTTAACACGGCGATATTACAGGTTGTTTAATTGTCGACTAATAAAAATACTGGGGGGAGGAAAATGAAGCAGCGGCTAGATCAAGCCCGAATATTGATTTATAGCCATGATTCATTTGGTCTTGGTCACCTACGTCGTTGTCGAGCCATCGCACATTCACTGGTGTCGCGCTATAAAGGCGTTTCTATTCTGATACTGTCGGGTTCACCGATCATTGGTAGCTTTGATTTCAAAGCCAGGGTTGATTTTGTCAGGATTCCAGGCGTAATCAAACTGCATAACGGCGAATACACTTCACTGGGTTTGCACATTGATCTTGAACAGACCATGTCCATGCGCGAGTCGATTATCTATCACACTGCCCGCAGCTTTGAGCCGGATCTCTTTCTGGTCGACAAAGAACCGACCGGATTGAGGGGTGAGGTCGTTAGCACGCTAGAAATGCTGCAAAACAGAGGCTGTATTAACATTCTTGGATTACGCGACGTGATGGATGAAACGAATGCGTTAAAACTGGAGTGGGAACGAAAATCGGTCGCACCAGTACTCGAACAGCTTTATGATCATATCTGGATCTACGGGCCCACTGAAGTCGGCAATCCCATAGAAGCATTGGGGTTAGCTGAGTCAATACAACAAAAAGTTACTTTTACCGGCTATCTGGATCGAGAAATCCCAGATGCTCAAAATTGGGTCAGCCCGGTGAATCTGGATGAACCCTTTCTGCTCATTACCGCCGGCGGTGGTGGAGACGGCGTTGACCTGATCGACTGGGTCGTCCGAGCTTACGAGCTCGAACCCAACATACCGAACCGTTCTATTATTGTCACTGGTCCCTTCATGTCGCCCGCCGATCAGCATAGCTTCCATGAGCGCTGTGAAAAAATCAAAAATATTGAGATCATTAAATTCGACAGCCATATTGAATTGCTAATGGAACAGGCGCTTGGGATCGTCGCTATGGGTGGCTATAACACTTTTTGCGAAATTCTCGCACTCGACAAACCGGCCATTATTGTTCCCAGATCGGTTCCTCGTCAGGAGCAGGTGATTCGAGCTAAACGAGCTGTTTCGTTGGGCTTGGTCAGCATGTTAAACCCAGATCAGGATCGGCCGGCAAAAGACATGGTCGATGCGCTCAGAAAACTTCCTGATCAAACACCGCCATCGAGTCAATCTATTGAGGGATTGCTGGCCGGTCACGATCGAATAGCAAAGTTCGTGCAAAGCTGTTTCGAAAGCAAAAACAACAGCCTGGAAAGCTAAGCTCTTTCAAATCCATCAGGTCGGTCCATCCAAAACGCTAAGACTAAATGATGTTACCCAGCCATCGTCGCATTATGATCTATGTCCAGCACCTTCTCGGAGTCGGACATTTACGCCGCGCGAATTACCTCGCCGGTGCTTTGGTGGCTGCAGGATTTGAGGTCGATCTGGTAAGTGGCGGGAGACCCGTTGATTTAATTCTGGCACCGGGTGTTAGCCTTCATCAACTACCGTCCGCCCATTGCAAAGATGCCGATTTTAATCCGCTACTTGATCAAAACAATAAGCCTGTCGATGACAACTGGAAATCGAATCGAACTCGTCAACTCCTCGAAATTTATAATAAAAGCCAACCCGATTGTTTGATTACCGAAACCTTTCCATTCGGTAGACGAATGTTTAGATTCGAGCTATTACCGCTAATTGAGCAGGCTAAAAAATCTCAGTCTAAGCCGCTATTAATTTCATCTATCCGCGATATTTTACAACCCAAATCCCGTCCAGAACGAAACGTTGAAATTTGTAATCGAATCAACTCGAACTATGATCACGTTCTGGTTCATTCTGACCCCGAACTATCAGTTCTATCCGATAGTTTCGATCTGGCTGATAAAATCGAAAACAAAGTGTCGTATACCGGATACATACTTGAAGATACCGACCCTGAGATTTCAACCGATGAGCAGTATGACGTCGTTGTGTCAGTAGGCGGCAGCAACACCGGACTGGCTATTCTTGAGATGGCAATACTTGCGCGACCAGCCTCAGTAGCGGCTAACTTTAACTGGTTACTTCTAGTACCCGAATCAATTGACGGTCAAACTTTCGAGGAACTCCAGTCGAATCAGGATTCAAAATTAACCATTCAGCGAAACCGCCCTGATTTTGCTGATTTACTCCAGAAGGCTCAATTATCAATTTCGCAGGCCGGATACAATACAATGATGAACTTACTGGAATCAAAAACCAGATCTATCGTCGTTCCGTTTAGTGATGGAAATGAAATCGAGCAAAATATTCGAGCCAGCATATTTGCAGCCAATGGGCGAGTGGTAAATCTTTCTTCTTCAGATTTATCGATTGAATCCCTCGCCAACTCGATTAATCTTGCTTTGGTCAATACGGTTCAATACAAGCAATACAAAACCGAAGGTGCAGTCGAATCGGCAAATTTGATCACGCACTGGATTGAAAACAGGCCCTGAAATGAGCGCACAGAAACGCCTTAATAGCGCGGCCTGGCAGCGACTGGAAACTGAACTTCAGCTTTGGGAAGATCAAGAGAAAATAGCGCGTTTCTGGTGGCGCGATGACGATGCATGCGAACAGACTGAACAACTGGAGCGACTCTTCGATCTTAGTCACCAGAACAACGTCCCTTTGAGTATTGCTGTCATACCGCAAAGACTAAAAGAGTGTCTGGTCGATTACTGCCAGGACAAACCAGGCATCCAGGTTCTTCAGCATGGTTTTGCGCACAAAAGCCATGCAGCAGCCGGGCAAAAAAAAATTGAATTAGGTGGTCAAGCCAAACACGACGAAATTCTAACCGATTTAAGAACCGGAAAAACAAACCTCAAATCAGCCTTTCAGAATCAATTTATACCTGTTCTGGTTCCACCCTGGAATAGAATGGATGAGTCGTTGATCAATCGTTTACCCGAAACCGGTTATTGTGGCTTATCAACCATGTGGGCGAGACACGTTTATGAACTACAGCCGAATTTCCGCCAGATAAATACACATCTCGATCCCGTACTCTGGAGACCCGGACCCTCTTTCATTGGCGAACCTCTGGCGATAGCCTTATTGATTCAGCACCTTGCCGCGAAAAGAACCGGCTATCGCGATGAACGCGAGGCGACGGGGATATTGACCCATCATCTGGTGCAGAATGATCAGGTCTGGGCCTTTTGCGACAAACTGTTCGACTTCCTGTCAAGGTATCCAAATGTTGAATGGATGTCCGCGAAGCAGATATGGGTCGCCTAATGCCCGGGAAGGTTTAACCCATTTCAATTTGATCATGATCCGGCAACAATTCCCCGCATTGAGTTAACCTGAAAACATGAGCCTTCTCCCAATCAAATTGAACCGGACTTTCGCCCCGCATATCCCATCCTGACGCCAGCGCATAAACGCATCTGATAATGCCTTTGTGGACAACAGCGCCCTGGTCACTTTCAAACGGCATTAATGAGTCCAGCCATTCCCTGACCCGGGCCATCACAGCACGCGGGCTTTCGCCATTGGGTGGCTGTAAATCAAGTCCTCTGCTTTCATTTTCGCGCATAGGGTCACCCAATTGTCGTCGTAATTGTTTGAGCACCTGCCCTTCCCAGTCGCCCCAGTTCATTTCGATTAACTTCGGTTCAATCACTGGATTAGAGATCCCGAGAATTTCAGCA
The DNA here is from genome assembly GCA_047639625.1 of Gammaproteobacteria bacterium. Classification (GTDB taxonomy): domain Bacteria; phylum Pseudomonadota; class Gammaproteobacteria. The sequence goes on along the minus strand of JBLIOG010000167.1, from coordinate 233 downwards.
CTCTGCTTAGCCCTTAATAGTGGGCTGACAGACCAGTTAATGGCGCGCCAGCCCTCAGGAATCTGCTTATTTCCAAGTGTTGTTCGGCCCGATTCACTTAAGGGCCGGTCAATTCGCCCCTGAATTCGTTTTTGTAAATTCCAGTCTGTTATGCCATGTCGTATTAGATACAGATTCATTCAGTTTTCCCGCTAACTTTTTTGCAATCGGGTAACCAGTTGATCAATCCCTGC
>JBLIOG010000166.1:0-8716 GCA_047639625.1 Gammaproteobacteria bacterium | reverse complement strand
AGGCCGTCGTGTAACTCCTGGCCGATTCGGCGTTGTTCTGCAGTCGAAGTTTCTAGAATTTCACGTTGAAGTTGATGGTTTTCGGATGTATCCATAACGACACCTGCAAACAATCGAGCAGAACCTTGTTTTATATCACCTACCGATAAATAAAGTGGGAATCTTGATCCATCTTTACGTATACCACTGAGTTGTCTGCCGATGCCAATAATTCGAGCGACTCCGGTTTCCATATAAAGTCGGATATAATCGTCATGATTCACCTTATGATTTTCTGGCATTAGACAGTTAACTTTCTTCCCCAGTAATTCATTCTGGTTATAACCAAAAAGGGATTCCGCCGAAGGATTTACGTACTGTATAGTTCCGTCAATCTGGGCCAGGAATATACCTTCACGGGCAGTTTCGGCAAGCGTACGAAATATCTCCGCCTGTTGATCGATCGCCTTTTGTATCGGCCGCGTTAGTCTGAAAAATACATGACCTGCTAGAAAAATCAGGAGAAGAGTGGTTGCCAGAGCGATCAATCCCGTTTGAATGTAAGGGGCTCTAATTTCGTGCATATCAATTTTGGCGACTAAGCCATATTTCAGTAATGCAATTGGCAGGTAGGCCGCTAACACTTCGGTACCATTGTAATCAAAGGTAATTGCAGTACCTGATTCACCATGTAACGCCGGCCGCATAGCTTCAGCCCATTCGCCACGTAATGGAATTGAATGAGGTATTCCGATTTCCCTGTTATTTATACTTAAATCGAAATGGATGCGATTGCCTGCTATTCTACCTAACACTAACTCCCAGGATTCACCAAACCCCTTAAATGCTTTTCTGGCTTTCGCCATTCGTTCCAGCGTCGATTCGTGTAAATTCTGGCTTTGCTGCGTTAATTTTACATAACGAGCCATTTCTTCAATAAGTCTCGCCTGATTATTCACCGAATCGACAAGACGAATTTTGTGCTGTTGTAATTCCGCCCGATAAAGACTGACCATCGAGATTGCGGTAATGAGCAATATCGGCACAGTCATACTAACAAACAAAGGTAGAAAGTTTTTCGGCTGACTCATTAATCCAGTGAAAACTCCAAGTGTAATATCTGGGAAATCCTGATAGCCGTATCAGGGAAACCCCCATAGTGTAACGACACTATTTGACTCAGGCTACGTTGTATCAAATATTATTGGAGTAAATCTCATGACTCATCTGACTATTTCGGCAAATTCAAATGTAGAAGCAATTTATTCTCCGACATGGAGAATAGATGGTCGAGTCGATAACTCGAAAAATGCCTGTCAATATTGCCATAGCCTCTCAGTTTGCCTTGCGAGTCCGCTCATTGCCTATGAAGACAAACACCAGGTACCTAAACGTGTCTACCAAAAAGGTGAGCATGTGTTTTATTCTGGCGAGCCCCTGGATGCTTTGTATGTTGTGCGAAGTGGATCTATCAAAACCTATATGATTTCAGAGCAGGGTGATGAGAATATTCTTGGCTTTTATCTTCCTGGTGATGTGATTGGAATTGATTCAGGAAATGCGGATGAATACCAATCAGCCGCAGTAACTTTAGAAAGCGCGACCGTCTGCCGTTTGCCTTTATCACGACTGGAAGAAGAAGGTGCCGGTAGTGTCCTACTGAAGCTGGTCGCGGATCAAATTCAGCGAAACCAGGGGCTCAATCAAATCCTGGCTCACAAAGATGCCGATGGTCGAATGGCCAGTTTTCTTCTCGATTTCGCTGTACGTTACTGGGAAAGAGGTTATTCTGAAACCTCGTTTAACCTGCCCATGGCTCGACAGGACATCGGTAACTATCTGGGATTAGCGGTTGAAACCGTAAGTCGCTGTCTGACCCGATTTCAGGAAAGTTGCGTACTCGATGTCAATCGACGTGAGATCACGATCCAGGCTCGGGATCAATTGGTTAAATGTGCCGTTCATTGATAGGGCACTCGTGCCTGATCGATTGGTTTTTGCGATATTGCATTCGATTGGCAGTTTGTTATCTTGTTTATCTACCTGTCGAAATTTGAGGCCATGAGCTAAATGATTCGTTACAGCATCATCTATTATCGTAGGAAATAACTTAATTGAGTGTGGGTCGGAAAACTTTGTTGAATTGTTCGTCCACGGCTGCAATGAGCGGTCAAGCCCATATTATATTTTTTCTGCTTCTACTTTTTATAACGGCTAATAGTGCCTACGCCGATAATTTTGATGACCACTTTGCTCTCGTTTTCATCGATGAAATTTACGAATCGAAGTATGGCTCAGTTCTTTTGAATAGAAAATTACTCGCGAAAGCAATTGCCCGAATCGAAAAAGCCGGGGCAAGGGCATTGTCTTAAAGTTCTTCCTGGACCTGAGCAAAGATGATGCGGGTGACCGACTTCTGGCAGACACGATCAAGAAACTACCCGTCATACTCCAGGCAAGAATTGATAATAACGAACCTTCACCGAATAACTTAGCTGAACGATTTACGCTCAAAATTAAATCCAAAACGTCTATCGAAGGTCACTCTGGGTAGATTCCGATTCCTTTATTTTCAAAACATGCTTACGATATTGGATTCATAGACTTCAATGGATTTCCATTGTCCTTGCTGGAAAATCATAAAGGCGAGACCGTAAAGTCTTTAGTTCTTGTCAGCCATCGAACGAGCTTATGGCAGTAAAGCTATTATAGAGCCAGGACAGCAAGTGAAAATTAGAAATCTGATATTTAACATAGACGCTTTAAATCAGGTATCCATCGGTTTATCCGCTTTGCCAGCTTTACAATACATCCCGTTTCATGACTTTCTGAATAATCAGACGTGGGCTAACAAGGTAAAGAATAAAATTGTGATTCCTGGATACAATGGACCCAAAATTCATAAGGTAGAAACTGAGGCAGGATTAGTATCTGCCCATGAACTATTCGTCCAGGTGCTTAAAGTTCTACTTCAGAATACCGTTAAAAATTAAAACACGAGCAATTTGCTACCTTTGATAACTTACGATGAATTTAATAAGTTTTGCAAATCACTTAATGCTACTTCACATGTGGTTTAATGGGGTAACTCAGATGTATGGAAATTGGGTGGGAAGGTTTTTGCGATTGGCGGTTGGGAGAAAATAGAAAAACCGGCCCTCACATTTAAAACCTCCGAACACAATTATCAATCTCTAAAGGATAATGAAAATTATAGACCTGCACCTTATCTCGCATCCCGAGGCATGACGTGAATATAACAATTTGGCGGATTAGAAACAGAAAATGATGAACTCATTTATTATCTGAGTGATTCACTCCGAATTGTTTCATTCGGCCTGACAAAGTAAAAGCAAAAAGATCTGGAACTCATTCTAATTTAACATCGTATTGAACTGATCGAGAATCATAACGAACTTTTCACGAATCAGGTTCTGCATAGTCGTAGAAGGACGACATCCTGGTTTTGACCGACCCGAATTTGTTGCCCTGATAAAACTGGCTCAAGGCAGTTAATTGTTTTCTACGTTGATAGCAAACTATGACAAAAGCTCTAACACTTGGAATACACTATTTTGAACTCTCGAATAAGGCCAATCTTGAGAAAATCAGAAATCTTTTCACACCTTCTAGTACTTACAGCTCGGCCTATACCGAGGTGTATCTGGGGGCTGATCAGATTATGGAAATGCAGACTGAGTTTTTTGCAAAATTTGAATCAATGAAATGGGATATACATAGTTCAAAAGAAGTTGGACCAGGTGTGGTCCTGTTTGATTTTACCTTTACTGGAAAAACCCTGGATGGTGAAAATGTGTGCCGTCCCGGACTTGAGTATGTGATTTTTTTTGACGGCAAACTTCAGCATGTTGACGTTCGAAACAGGCATTAGGCCGAGGCTCTGGTTAATTTTTTACCTTCTGCTAATTTTAACCTTGAGGTGAAAATGGATTATAAAATTGCTGTCGTGAGGTTTTTGTGGATATAGACGGCGGTTGTCATTGCGGAAAACTAACTTTCAGCGCGGCAGTCGACGCTGATCATGTTATTATTTGTCATTGTACCGACTGCCAGACTTTATCGGGCTCCGCTTATAGAACGGTTGTTCCTGCGATCGAAGGTAGTTTTAAATTTTTAATGGTCAACCCACGGTTTACGTAAAAGTGGCAGAGAACGGATCCAGACGTTCACAAGCTTTTTGCGCAGATTGCGGGACGCCGATTTATTCTGCGCCTGATGACGAGCAATCTTTATTTTTTGGTTTAAGGGTCGGGGCAATAAAGCAACGGGATCAACTTATCCCGAAGGCACAATATTAGTGTAGATCAGCTCAAAGCTGGGTGAAAAATACTGTTGGTATACCTGAAATTGAGACACAATAATTAAAAATATCACCACCGAACAGCCGGTTTGATTTAAAATAAGCTATCTGTGGCTAACATTACTTTATAAAGGACCGTTTTTTTATGCAGGATAAAATTGATACAGTGGTTGAATATATCAATGGAGTGAAAACTCGTTGTACTTACAATGCTGCTGCTAAAGCACTAGGCATAACACCTCAAGCGTTCAAAAAAGCCATTGGGGAACGCAGGCCGGAAATCTCCTGGTTTGTTAATGTAGGCACAGGTGATCCTGCTGGTTATACTGAAGAGCAAAAGCACGCTGAGCTTTATCGTACCAAGCGCATTATTACGAATGCCGAAGTTTTAACGCGAAATCTGGTTTTATAAGCGTCGCACTCGATTTATAATATGCAATAACTATATTTATCAAATAGTTATTGCATATATCTAATCTAGACTCTGCTAAAAAAATCTGACTGTTGTGATAGGTTATTGATTAGTTCCGACGTCCAATGAACAGCCTGAATTTAGACCCCAAAATTAACGGGCAATAGTCTCAACGATGTTAACGTGTGGTGATGATGCCCCGGAAAACTTCTGACTAATCCATAAACCCCCATAGCAATTATGCGCAGGCCTACCGTACTTCTCACAGTTTTTTTCTGAAAAATCTGCTTAATATGTGCGCAGGTGGTTCTCGTTAAAATCATTGCAGGTAGCGTACCTAGTCCGAAACCAGCCATTGCTATCATGCCGTTTTAAGGGTTTGCAGTACTCGGTGACCAGATCAGAGCGCTATAAACCAGTCCGCAGGGTAACCATCCCCAGATTAATCCGAATCCATAAGCCTGATAGCCGTTTTCAATCGGAATAAATCTTTGTGCGATCGGGGATATTTTTTTCCAGATCAAGTTTCCCAGTTTTTCGAGATAAACCAGCCCGTTCCGCCAATGGGTAAGATAGAGACCTAACGCGATCATAAGCCCGGCAGCCACAAAAGAAGCGATAGTCTGCCCATGCTGAGGGCTCGCAACTATAAACGTCGAACCCAGTATCCCAGCCAAAAGCCCTGCAATCATATAACTTGAAATTCGTCCCAGATTGTAGGCAATGACTTGACTCAGAGTCGTTCGTAGAGGGCCCTGGTTGATCAGGTTAGACTTGTCAAATGTGACGATGCTTGCGATTCCTCCACACATTCCTATGCAATGCGTAGAACCCAGGAAGCCAATAATCAGAGCTGTTAAAAAGGAGACTTCAGTCGGCACAATTTTAAGGGTCAGTGGATAAGGTTATTTGATGGGTAGCAGGAGCACGAATGTTACCGGTTAATCTCCAATCATCCGTTTCGAGTTGGATATACCATCGACCTTCTTGCAGTGGGGTCATGTGATTTACGAAACGATGATTTCCAACCGGTGCTAATTCTATCGTCTGATCGAAGCCTGCGCGCGTTGCATTTAACGATTTTAGCAAAATAGTTTCACCGGAGTATTGATAGAGCGGTGAATCCAGACTTATTTTTACTATGCCGGTTTGATGATTAAATTCGATCTCCGCGACAAGTTTAAGTTGTGCGGCTTTAATATCTCGCTTAAGTACTCGATTTATTTCCTTGCCCTGCTTGTAATAGTCATCAACCACTAAACCCGTTTCTGATTGAATCGCAAGCGTGATCAATACTATTCCCATTATGACCGCCGAACTAGGAATCGCGATTAACATCCAGACCAGAGGTTCCTGTTTTCAAGATCTTGAAAGCGTTTGGTTGATTGTAGTGCTATTCATATTAATTCACGGGTCCGAGGAACCGGGCGTCAACCCGGGTGGTTAAATGATTTTCCTCAATCGATTGCAGCACAAAATCAAGGTTTGTGCTTTGCCGTGAGAGGTCTGTTTCGTCAGACTGAACGCGTACAACAAATTGCTGTACGCTATCGGCATTAACTCGAATTACAGGGTGCTCAAGGAGTAATTTTGCATTTTGAATACCTTCAATTCTCAATTCGAAACGGTGCGGAAGCTTATCCATATTGAGAATCCGGATGATGTAAACATTTTCAATCAGTCCATTGCGGGTTTCACGATAAAGGGTATTTCGATCCCGAATGACATCCATTTCAAGTGGAATACGTATCGATAAATGTGTGAGTAAACTACCCAGTGCAATGATCAATATTAAGGCATAAATAATTATCCTGGGCCGTAAAATATGGATCGGTTTACCGTCATCTGCATTTTCGGTCGTGTACCGTATTAACTCACGGGGATACTGCATCTTGTCCATGACTTCCTCACAGGCGTCGATGCAGGCTGAACAGGCGATACATTCGTATTGCAGCCCTTCTCGAATATCAATGCCCGTCGGACAGACCAGTACGCAAGCCTTGCAATCGATACAATCACCGATTTGCAGGTCCTTCTTTTCTGTTTTGCGTGAGCGTGAGCCACGAGGTTCTCCGCGATTGGTATCGTAGGCAATAATTAATGTGTCTTTATCAAACATCGCACTTTGAAAGCGCGCATAGGGACACATGTATTTACAAACCTGTTCACGCATCCAACCCGCGTTCCCATAAGTCGCAAATCCATAAAATAGAATCCAGAATGCTTCCCATGGTCCAACCGTCAATGACCGGATATTGCCGGCCAGGACATTAATTGGCGTAAAAAAACCGACAAAGGTAAATCCCGTCCAAAGCGAGAACAATATCCAGATCGTGTGTTTAATAAATTTGAGTTTTATCTTCCTCGCGTCGGTGATTCCCTGATCCAGTTTTATTCGTTTGTTTCGATTACCCTCGACCTTTTTTTCGATCCATAAAAACACTTCGGTCCAAACGGTTTGGGGGCATGCATAACCACACCAGATGCGACCGGCCAGGGCAGTAAAGAAAAACAGGATTAAACCTGCAAGAATAAGTAGCGACGCGAGATAAAAAAGTCCTGTGGCCAGAGTGTTAAGCCAAAGATATAAAATTTACGTGCAGGTAAATCAAACAGAATTGCCTGATGATCATCCCATCGTATAAATGGCAGTCCGTAAAATAATCCCAGTAAAATCCAGGCACTGAGTGTGCGTAGACGTGAATATCGACCTTCGACACCTTTAGGGTATATTTTTTAGTGTGATTCGCAGAGAGCTTGCCCGACGTTTGCAGAACTCGATTCTTTGTTACTCATCGTTGGGTAGCTCGTTATTCGATAAAATCTGATCCCGCGGACTTATTTGACTGATTTTTGAGCCATTTGAAATAGCGAAATACATACTCGCTGCACTCGCTATTATGGCCAGGCACCAAAAAAGGAAAAAGCCAATGGTGTATACACCCACCAATGTTAAAGACAGGGTGACACCGAAGGGGATCAGGTCATAGGGATGAAAAGCCGCAAAAAATAATCCAGTTGCCAATATGGCTTTCAGAAAAGAAGGCCATATTATCGCGATTAAAATTTTAGCTTTCGACAACTGGATTGTCTTTAAATCGTCCATATTACTGATTCGACAAACCGTAAATATAAGCTGATAGTAGATGGGTTTTGGCTGTTCCCAGAAATTCACCGTGAGCAGGCATTTGACCCGATCGGCCTTTCCCTACGGATTCAGTAATTTTCTTCCTGGATGCTCCGTAAAGCCAGATATCGTCGGTTAAATTTGGGGCGCCAAGCATTGGTTTGCCTTTGCCTTCAGCACCGTGGCAGCCGATACAGAACATGGCATATTTTTGGCTACCACGACTCGCACCTTCGCTATCATGAACGCGACCATTCAAACTAAGAACGTAATCAACAATGTCAGAAACACCCGCAGCGCCTCCAAGCGGGGCTTCCCAGGCAGGCATCATTGCCTGTCGACCATGCGTAATTGAATGTTTTATTCGATCAGGTGTTTTACCCCACAGCCAGTCATTATCACGGAGGTTGGGGAAGCCTCTGGCACCCCTCGCATCGGAACCAAGGCAAGTTGAACAATAGTTCAGAAAGAGTCGCTCACCAATTTTGACTGCTTTGGGATCTTTTGCTAATTGTTCGATATTTTGAGATTCAAATTTTGCGAATAACGGGCCGAATTTTTCATTGGCGGCTTCCATTTCCTCCTGATATTCCTGATTTGAACTCCAGTTTAACAAACCTTGATAGTGTCCCAATCCGGGGTACAGTAGGAGATAAAACCCGCCAAATACTAATGTGATATAAAACAGCCCTAACCACCAGCGCGGTAAAGGGTTGTTTAACTCACTCAGGTCGACATCCCAGACATGTCCTGTATTTTCGCTTTGGGTAGGAGGTAATTTCCCTTTGGATATCCAGATGACTAACCAAAAGCAGGCAGCAATGCTGAGCACGGTTAAAATCGTAATGTACCAGTGCCAAAATTCGCTATTAAAATC
>JBLIOG010000165.1:0-8722 GCA_047639625.1 Gammaproteobacteria bacterium | reverse complement strand
CGCCGGCCGTCGCCAGGTCGGTTTCGATCCGCTGTAAACCATCGAAGCCAAAAAGTTGCATCATGCGGCCATCGCGTATTTTGCCCTCGGCACTGATAATCTTGATGGCAGTATTGCGCTCGATCTGGCCTCGTGTAATCCGTCCAATCCCCAGAACGCCTTTATAACTATCATAGTCGAGACTGGAGACCTGCATTTGAAAAGCGCCGTTAATTTCAACAGCAGGTGAATTGACTTTTTCGATGATGGTTTCGAACAAAGGCGTCATATTGCCTTCGCGATCCTGATCATCATTACTTGCATAGCCCTCGAGTGCGGAGGCATAAATAACGGGGAAATCCAGTTGTTCGTCGGTGGCGCCCAACTGGTCAAATAAGTCGAAAACCCGATCAATAACCCAATCAGGGCGGGCGCCATCTCGATCGATTTTGTTTATAACGACTATGGGTGTGAAGCCCATTGCGAATGCTTTTTCAGTAACAAATCGGGTTTGCGGCATTGGTCCTTCAACGGCATCTACAAGGAGAAGAACTGAATCGACCATCGATAAAATTCGTTCAACCTCGCCACCAAAATCGGCATGACCGGGGGTGTCTACAATATTAATCCGGTATTCGCTGTTTCTTTCAGCATGAAGCCAGCGAATGGCGGTATTTTTAGACAGGATAGTAATACCGCGTTCGCGTTCTAGATCATTAGAATCCATGACCCGTTCGGTAGCACCACCACGGGTATCAATGGTACCTGACTGTCGCAGTAGCTGGTCGACCAGAGTAGTTTTACCATGATCTACATGGGCAATAATGGCAATATTGCGGAGATTTTCGATTGCGATGGTCATGGTCGGGGCAGGTCAGAAAAGGCGCGCGATTATAGCCTGTCCGGGCTTAATAACAAAACGCTGATAGCTATTATTGCGCTTGTTTTCGGTGCCAGGAGCGGATTAGATTGTCATTACCGATAACAAAGCGTAAATCCATATGACTATAACGCAAAATTGTGAAAATTCTGATGCCTTAGAAATATCTGCATGGCGACGCACTCAAGCCTATTCCGGGCACGGAATTCATCGGGCCGGTTGGCCTGGGTTCGAACAAAGCTGCAGTTGGCTCGAATATGAATTAAATCACGCTGGTGCTGACGTAGTTAGACAATGCTGGTCATTTCCTTTTTATGATGCGCGATGTAGGGTTACTTTAAATGGAGGGGTTGTCGATTCAATGCCGCTTTATTACTCGGCCATCGGAATATACAACATCAAATCCCCGCTGGTAGTCCGAATCGATCCGCATCTGACTGATTTTGAATTGAACGAACAGATAAAGAAATGGGTTGATCTGGCCACTGAATCCGATTGTGACGGGCTTGTAATAGCAACTGATAATATCCTGGGAGAGCTGGTAGCGATCAATCGGAAACCAGCCTCTTTAGGTTATTTGCCCGTTATTTTGATTCCAGGTTGGATTTCGGCTGCCGATCATGCAGGCGGTTTTTGTGATATTTCGTTTTCAGCCCACCTTGAGACTCGAACTGGATCTAATCTAGTAGCCCGATTTGGTGGCGAATCGGATTCACCCATCGTTATTACAACGCCCATTTCAGGATGGTTTGAATGTGCCGGTGAGCGTGGAACCGGTCTCGCAATAGCAATAGAATTGGCACAATCCTTATCGAGTAAATTTCCAGTCGAATTATTGTTAGCCGGCGGGCATGAACTTGGATATCTTGGCGGCTACGAGTTTGCGATGAATTATACAAAACGTCCCCGTTTTATCTTTCATCTTGGATCCTGTATCGCGACAAGGGCGGCCTCACTGGAAGCAGTTTGTTCCGCGACTCAGCCCCAGTTCGACGAAATAGAAAAGTTATTAAAAGGCAAAGTTAGCCGATTCCGTCGTCCATCCATTCCTGAGCAGAAGGCCGAGTGGATGGGAGAATCGGAGTGCTGGGCTTATAGGAATATCCCCATGTTTTCTATTGCGGGATTGAATTATTTATTTCACACGCCTGCTGATTTACCTGGGGTCGCGAGCAGTCCTTTGCTGCTGAGCGAGACTGCGGCTTGTCTAAGTGAGGTATTGGATTGTATGGCCGGATGAATATCTTGCGTTTTGGTTAATTTCCCGTACTCGTTCCAGTATCGCCTGGGCATGTCCTTTTACCCGGACTTTGTATTGAACTTCGGCCAGTTTCCCAGAAATATCGATAATGAAGGTTGACCGAACGATACCCATAAAGTGCTTACCCATGAACTGTTTTTCACCCCAGGTTCCATAGGCTTCACAAATTTCTCCTTCTATATCGGCTAACAAGTCGATCTTGAGGTCTCGTTTCTTGATAAATTTTTGATGTTTGATTGCACTGTCTTTACTGACACCTATCACGATTGTGTTGGCTTGCTCAAATTCTCCAGTCAATCCACTAAAATCGATTCCTTCAGTCGTACAACCCGGTGTGTCATCTCGAGGATAAAAATACAGAACAAGATTTCGACCTTTAAAATCCGATAGCGAAACAGGTTTTTCATCTTGATTGATTGACGTAAATTCAGGTGCCTGTTGGCCGGGCTCTAGCATGATGTTCTCTCCTGGTTTAATTAATTCAATAGTAAAGCCAGACACAGTACCCGGCAAAAGATTAATTGCGGGAACCTCAATGCTAAGATGTAGTCTGACTAGTTTTGTGGAAGATCAATTATGTTCAAAATCAGGAAATCTACGTTATTTTTTTTATTCTTTCTAGTTTTCCAGCCGGCAATGGCTGCCACCGCAACTCTGGCGGGAGGCTGTTTCTGGTGTATGGAATCCGATTTTGAGAAATTACCCGGTGTTAGTGAGGTTGTATCAGGATTTACTGGAGGAACTCATCCAGACCCGACTTATCGAGGCCGACATGATGGACATTACGAAGCGGTTGAAATTACCTATGACCCGAAGATAGTCGATTATCAGGGTATCCTCGACCATTTCTGGGTCAATCATGATCCTTTCGACGCGCTCGGACAGTTCTGCGACAAAGGTCATAGTTACCTGGCGGCTATATTTGTGGGTAATAACGAAGAACGAGCGTTGGCCGAGGCGTCGCGACAGAGGGTTGTTAATGAATTTTCCGGTCAAAAGGTGATCACTCCTATATTGTCCATATCGACTTTTTTCCCCATTAAAGGCAAGGAAATTCACCATCAGGACTACTATAAAACTAATCCAATACGTTATAAATACTACCGCTACGGTTGTGGTCGCGATCAACGACTGGTAGATATATGGGGCGATCGGGCGACGGTTCATTAGATGGATATTAATCGTTAGGATTAAATTAATCTGATCGCTCGAATTGATCGGTTTCAATGATAAAATAAGCCTTTAATTTATAACTGAGGATTCTGTAAATGGGCTGTCAATATTTTGATCCCTGTGATCATGGAGCGGACACCTTCACAATCAATATACCGAGGATGACCTTTGGGAGAGGGTCGCTTAAGGAAGCAGGCGCCCGCGCTGCCGGTTTGGGTATGACGCGAATTGCGTTGTTTACTGGTCCCTGGTTAAAGGAAAGTTCGTACGTCGCAATGGTTGTTGAATCGTTCAAAGAATCCGGCCTGGATTTTTCCATTTTTTCAGAAGTGGCAACAGAAGCCGATGATCTGAGCGTAGTGCGTGGTGCCCAGTTTTTAAGCGAAGGCAATTTCGACGGCGTTGTTTCAGTCGGGGGTGGTTCTGTTATTGATACGGCGAAAGCTGCAATGGTTTATGCGCTTTATCCTACCGATGACTTACTCGATTATTTTGCCCCGCCACTCGGAGCGGGCAAAGCTATACCCGGTCAATTATTACCCCATCTGGCCTGTCCTACAACGTCGGGTACTGGGTCTGAATGCACCTCGGTAACGGTGTTGCGCATCAGCGCATTAAACACCAAATTCGTTTTGGGAAACCCGGTCCTGCTGCCACAGGAGGCACTGGTTGATCCGGCATGCTGCGATAGCTTGCCTGCAAAGGTGATAGCTTCAACGGGTTTTGATTTACTCTGCCACGCACTTGAATGCTATACGGCTAAAGCTTACACGCAATGGGCAAAGATTGAAGATCCATTGAAGCGACCACTGATACAGGGTGCTAATCCCTGGAGCGATATAGCGGCAAGACGTGCGCTCGAAATTGTCGGCGAATATCTCAATCGAGGCGTCAATGATCCTCAGGATCGCGAAGCCAGGGATCAACTTATGTTTGGTGCCACTTTGGCCGGAATGGCTTTCGGTAATACCGGTACTCATCTGGGGCACGCATTGTCCTATGGCGTTACGCACTTAATCGAAGATATAACCACTGATGGCTACAACGTTAAATCGCCGTTTGTTCCGCATGGCATTAGTGTCATTGTTTCCGCCCCTGCTATTTTTAATTATACCGCTGAAGCTGCTCCGGAGCGCCATTTTGAAGCAGCGAGCTTTCTGCAGGCTGATAGTCAGGATGCTGATTTGGAAAACTCAGGGGAAGTGTTGTCAAAACGATTAATACAGATGATGCAGCAAACTGATATGCCGAATGGATTAGGTGGTGTCGGATTTGGTGAAGAACATGTTACTAATCTAGCGGCATCTACCTTTCGACAAACCCGGGCGATAGCAAACTCACCGCGAGAAACCAATCTGGTCGATATCGAAAATATCTATCGCGCAGCGATTAGTTACACTTGATTTTAGCTATTCTGGTCATCGACTAGCAAGTGGCAGAGGCAATCTTGAAGTACGATTGCCTCGTCCATACTGATCATTGCAGGAACACAGGTCTGCTTCAAATAAATCTGTCCATCATCAACACGGATAATATCATCGGTTATGTCTTTTCCATGTTGATCGGTAGCGCGTAAGGGGCTCGTCACTCGCGTTTTGGCAAAAGACTGATCGGGATTAATCACAGAAAAATTCCAGTGATCGAGGTTTTCATTGAAATTAATATCTCTCGCAATGTGAGGGTCAAAATTAAAACTAACTTGATCTGCGATATTGATCGTTGCGAGTGTTTTAAGTAACTGTAAATCTTGTGGAAGTGGTGGTCGTTCAGGAAAGTGATCGAGGTGCATTACTGCATCGACCAGTTCCAGTGCATGTTTTATACCCTGCTTATCGCCGGGTCTGGCGCATTCAAGAACTACAGCCGGGCAGATATCGTCGAAAGCCATAATTGAAATGCCACGCGGCCATTTTATAACCAACGCCATATGATTAAATAAAGAAGCTAGAAATTGAGTTTCTGGATTAACCTGACTAATACCCGCGTAGTGTGGATTAAGGCCGGTATTATTATGTAAGTCGATAGCCGCAAAAAGAGGCCCGCCGGTCACCTGATCAACCACTGCCTGCATCAGATCAGTTTCAAATCGAGATGGCAAGCTTGTACCCGGCCAGCACCGGTTATAATCAACCTGGCCAGATAAGACTCTTTTACCCTCGGATGCTGCTTGAACATTGCCGATAAATAAATAGAGTTCTCGTGGTAAACCAGTGTCGTATTTTTTTAGTAAAGCTTGCATGGTTTTTAATCCGGAAATTTCGTTTCCATGTAACAGGATAGAAACAAAAATCGGAGGTGACTTCCTGCCCTCTAGTTTTATCAGGCTGGGTTCTGGAAAATATTCGAGTATGTCGGTTGCATCAAAATCAAAAAAACCTTCAGGCAGGGCAGTTAAAACGGTCAGTTCGTGGTTCATTCAGAGTATCAAAGAATTCTTGTTTAAGTCGAAGGGTCAGGCCATTTCTGAACGGCTATGATTATCGAATGGTTTTTCGGGGAAAAGTTGTCGGACAAAAACAGTTTCTTCATTAAGTCGAGCCTGAAAAAACGCATAGTCTTTATCATTGAAGTGATCTGTGTTAACAGCCTCACCGATAAGTCGCCTTATTAAACTTAACTTACCGCTATTCTTAAATCAATATTTCGCGAAGATTTTTGACTACAATATCTATCTGTTCTTTTTCAATGACAAGCGGTGGTAAAAGGCGGATTACATTTGGCCCAGCCGGCAACGCAATAATCTTGCGTTCAAGCAGTTCCGCCAGCTTATCCTGAACTTTTTGCTTGAGTTCTATGCCAATCATTAAACCCATTCGGCGTAGACTTCTTACCTGGCTCAGACTGGAAATATCGAGTTGCTGCTCAAAATAGGCACCGAGTTCAGCGGCGCGTTGGTCGAGTTTTTCGGTTTGGTAAACATCAATCGCGGCGAGTGCTGCAGCACAAGCTAGTGGGTTTCCGCCAAATGTTGTTCCGTGCTGGCCGATACCGATTGCAATTTCATTATTAATGAGCGTGGCACCGATTGGCATTCCTCCACCCAATGCCTTGGCCAAACACATCATATCGGGTTGAAGATCATAATGATTACTGGCAAACATTTTTCCAGTTCGGCAAAAGCCGGTCTGAATTTCATCAACAATCAACAGTGCGCCTCGTTCACGACATATTTTTTGCGTTGCCTGTAAATAATCTGCATCGATCGGGTTTACGCCACCTTCGCCCTGAATGATTTCAAACATAACAGCCGCTGTCTGATCGGTTACTGCCTGATCGAGTTTTTCGATTTTGTTGAAAGGAACGTAACTAAATCCAGGAATAAGGGGTTCAAACGGTTCACGATATTTGGGTGTATAGGTAGCGCTAACAGCACCCATAGTCCGGCCATGAAAACCTCGCATTGCGGTTATAAAATTCGGGCGCCCGGTATGGAGTCGTGCGAATTTTAGCGCCGCTTCGATTGATTCTGCGCCCGAATTACAGAGGTAAGCGCGAGTCAGGCTGGCGGGAGTAACTTCTATTAGTTTTTGCAGCAAGTTAGAACGAACGTCGTTGTACATAATGTTTGGACAGGTAATCAGTTGTGCTGCCTGACGCTGGATGGCTTCAACTACTTTAGGATGACAGTGTCCAACTGATGCGACACCTATGCCGCCAACACAGTCAATATACTCAACATCGGAATCATCAAATAATAAGGCGCCTTTTCCGCGTACGGCGACCAGGTCTCGTTTGGGTTGTAAGGGAACGCCGTTGTCGAGTTCGAGCTGTCTATGGTCATTCATGCAATATGGGTTCCTGCACCATTCAGTGCGTCAGTTACGGGGGTTTCGGTACGTCCGTCTGCAATGATAACGTGAGTTTTTCCACCCTGGCATAGTTTAGTCAGGGCAAGAAGTTTCCGTTTTATCCGGCCTTCAACTTCGGATTCACGCCGCGTTAACTCTGAAACACTCATGGATCGAACCAGACTGTCAGGTGCGTCTGGGTTATCCATAAAACCAGGTGCCTCGATCAACTGAACGACCGTATCAACTTCGAGTGCATTCGCAATTAAAGCAACGATATCGTCATTTTCAGAATTGATCGCAAAACCTTTCTCGTCAATGATCGGAATGGTTAGTACTGGGCAATAACCATTGCTCATCAACAGATTTAACAGGTCAACGTTAATGCTTCTAGGCTTGCCGGATAAATCACGTTTGATCATAGTTTTGCCATTTTCCCGAACGCGGATACCCTTATTACGTTCACCCTGGACAAGCCGACCATCGAGGCCGGTTAGGCCGACCGCATTGATATTATTTTGCTGACAGAGTTGTACAATTTGTTTATTACGCAAACCCGAGTAACTCATCATAATGACGTCAAGGGCATCCTGATCTGAATACACGCTGCTGTAGCCCGAAGCCGAGGTTAAAACTTTTTTCTCAAAGCCAAGTTTTTTAGCAATTTGATCACGAAGAACATTGGCGCCGTGGACAATTAAGACATCGTCGTCGAGTTGTGCCAGGTCTTTAATGACTGCGTCGATGTTAAGGCTTTCGCCTCCACCAATTTTTACTAATATCATAATGCCAGGTTTGTTCCGTTTGCGATGGGTTGCCAGCCAGAATCGGTATTGAGAGGTCGGGATGAAACGACATCGATAGTGGGCGTCGTCAATCGATGCATCTGGAAATAGTCAGGGCTTTCACTGTAGTGCGTTGACAGACTGGTTTGTCTACCATCCGAAAGAATAATATTCATAGCGCGGATATATTGACTGCGCTTTTTAATAATATCGGTTCCCTTTGAGAGGGCTGCCAGTTGGTCGCCTTTATCAAATCGACGAATATAATTGTAAATTTTTTCGGCGCCAATTCGTCCTTCCGACTTAACGCGAACGCCGCGTAATTCACCGTTGAAAATAAATACTGATTCGCCGTCACTAAAGGGCATGTTATTTTCGATGACTATCCCTTCGTCGTTAAAAGCACTTCGAGCGTGTACCAGCAATAACCGGGTTTTATCCAATGTGCTGAAGTCGTCTTCCCAGACGGGATTGATATTGTGATACTGCTGCCACTTATTGGATTCATCAAGCCAGGCACATCCCCAGCCATGGCCCTGAAATTCACGACTGGATTCGGACATAGAAGCAAAAGGGCCGAGCCAATCTGCAATAGGGAACTGAGCTTTAGATCGAACGTAGAGAATTCGGCACATAATGGTCAGGCCGGATGAAGACCCGGGAACTCAAGTCCTGTAGTTTCGTCAAATCCACAGGCAATATTAAAAGCCTGAACTGCCTGCCCTGCTGCGCCCTTCATCAGATTGTCAATGGCCGATAAGACCACCAACCGATTGCTATGCGGGTCGCGTTCAAAGCCAATATCGCAATAATTACTACCCGCCAGGATCTTGGGCTCGGGATAACGATGAATACC
>JBLIOG010000164.1:0-8854 GCA_047639625.1 Gammaproteobacteria bacterium | reverse complement strand
CATGCGTTTAAGCAATGGCAGCAATAAAGTGATTTCACTGGTTTCCCCCGAGTTTGATAGCGCGATAACCAGATCATCACGAGTAATCATTCCGAGGTCCCCATGACTCGCTTCGCCGGGGTGCATAAAAAAAGCGGGTGTTCCTGTGCTTGCCAGCGTTGCTGCGATTTTATTTCCGATATGACCGGATTTACCCATACCTGTAACGACTACGCGACCTTCGCATGAGAGTATCATCTGACAGGCTTGTTGAAACTGTTCATCGAGTCGATTGCATAACGCGGAAATAGCGTCAGATTCGGTGCGTAGCACCGCCAGACCCAGTTCGATGAATCGGCTGTCAGGTGGCGTGTTTGATATCATCAAACTAGATGACCTGGCACGGGCTCATCAGGTAAGCGCGGGAATCAAATTTCGCAGGTAATGGATTTATTTTTAGTGTTGGCATGAACAGTAAATCCTGGTAATAATAATCTAAATTTCAATACGGTCTAGACGAATAAAGAACCAAAGAGGCCAGGACATATTAAGTTAAACGAGATCCCGTGACCTCATAATATAAATATAATTGATAAATCACAAAACTGGACAGCAGCACATATCCTTTAATTCGAGTCAGTTGTGGTGGTTTTCCTGCAGGGAAACGTGAAAAAACAAAAAGCAGCAAGGTTAACAGTATCACGACCGGAAGATCGCGGGCAATAACATCAGACTCAATTTCGAAGTCCATCAAGATTGCCGGGATGCCAACAACGGCCAGCGAGTTAAAGAGATTTGAACCAATAACGTTTCCAATAGCCAAATCTGACGCCTGCTTTTTCAAGCTGGCTATAGCCGCGGCTAGTTCTGGCAAACTGGTTCCCAGTGCAACAATTGTCAATCCGATAATAAGATCGCTAACGCCTAATTC
This sequence comes from Gammaproteobacteria bacterium, assembly GCA_047639625.1. Taxonomy (GTDB): domain Bacteria; phylum Pseudomonadota; class Gammaproteobacteria. The sequence goes on along the minus strand of JBLIOG010000164.1, from coordinate 7,944 downwards.
TCTTGCGATGTCGGTGGCACCCCAGACCAGTAATTTTGAACTGGCGACTAGTAAAATCAATCCTATTACGATCCAGCCCCAGGCCGCGGATGGTTTTAAACTGGCATCGATGTCGATATCAAGTTCTTCGTTTGGTGTTCCTTCGGCCTTCCCGCTGTGGGATTTTATCAGATAGGCCAACATTACCAGTAGCAGACCGACCAATATTATTCCGTCTGACATTGACAGATGGAGGTCATACAGACACCAGGCCATGACTGCTGTCGCAATAGCCAGTAACGGATACTCGCGACGAAAAATGCCGGTTGAAACAGGCACATTGATCAATATTGCTGTGACACCCAGAATAAGGCCGATATTGGCAATGTTGGAACCCAGTGCGTTGCCAATTGCGAGACCGGGATTATCGCCGAGTACTGCTATCACAGAAACCGAAATTTCAGGCGCTGACGTCCCGAAACCGATAATCGTAATACCAATAATCAAATGCGAAACTCCTAGGTGGTCTGCAACTGAAGCTGCTCCTTCGACGAACTTATCTGCACTCCAGACGAGAATCGCCAGACCGACGATGACAGCAGCAATTGAAATTAGCATGAGTCTTAGAAATTAGAGGTTGAAGTGAATAGCCCAACTCTCAAATCACGGGCTGTATAAATCTCCCTGCCATCTACGAACATGGAGGCGTCGGCAATGCCCATGACCAGTTTTCGCATAATTAACCGTTTAATATCTATCTGATATTTAACGACTTTTGCCCCCGGCAGCACCTGGCCAAAATATTTTACCTCACCGGCGCCCAATGCACGGCCGTGGCCTGGACCTCCTTTCCATCCAAGATAAAATCCTATCAACTGCCACATTGCATCAAGCCCCAGGCAGCCAGGCATAACTGGATCGGTTTCAAAATGACATTTAAAAAACCAGAGGTCAGGATTAACGTCTAGTTCGGCAATCACTTCACCTTTACCATATTTCCCGCCATCTTCATTGATGGTTGTAATTCGATCGAACATTAACATTGGAGGTAAAGGCAGTAGGGCGTTTCCTGGCCCGAACAGTTCACCTTTGCCACACTGGATGAGTTCGTCATAGTTAAAACTGTGTCGATCGGTAAGTGTCATTTTTTATTGGAGTCGTCGCTGAAAGTTGAGGGACGAACACTAACGAACCTACTAAAGTTTTTCCAGCAAAATGTCCAATCTTAGTCAGATTTGTCTGAGCGGCTGATACAACCTGATACATAATTGCATGTTGATTTACCCCGCTTGCGGTACCAGATGGTCTACCGTGATCGTTTAATCGTTTAAGCTGTAACAACCTTGTCGGCAGGTTAAGCTATACTTATTTATTGCTTTCAATCTTAAAGGGAAATGGACTATGGCTATTCGCGGATTTATTATTAGGGGGATTTTTATGTTTACCCTGATGCTGAATCTAATTGGGCTCAATGTCTATGGAGCTGAAGCCTTGAGTATTGAACGGGCCATTGAACTCGCGATGAATCATGACCCCCGTGTTACGAAGAAAGCTACCTTTGTCCGTCAGGCGGAAGGGCTTCTTGACGAGGCCAGGGGTTTTGGTGGCCTTAGCTATTCAGTTGAGATAGCACTCAACAATCGGCCAGAATTTCGACAGGTTGAAGCTGGACTGACGGCTTGAAGAGCTTTAGTCGAAGCAAAGCGAACGGAGAAAAAGCCAATCAAATTCGCTGGGATTGCAGGTTCGTTAGCCTATGCACCGGGTCGGGACACCATTGATAATCCTCATATTTACGACCCTTTTAACCATACTGCTTTGTCGGCGTTGGCAGAGCTTGGGTGGCAGTGGGAGCAGGGCGCTCAACCTGCACGGGGTTGTACGGGCTCAGGCGGAAATGGATGCATTGGTTCATAAAGCATCTTTCGCCCGGCTGGGCATTCCTTTTCAGATTCAGCAACAGTACAGTTTGATGATGGCAAAATATCAGTTTATGAAAGCCATGAAAAAAAGTGCAAAATCGGCAAGGCGCAGGATGATCGCGTCCGCAACAGGTTTTGAGGCTGGAATGGGTGAAGCTGACAAAATACTAGCCGCTATGCAAGTTTATGTACTAGCCTATGCGGAATACCTTTTGATTGTAAATGATCATAATAATCTGGTTTCAAAATCACAAAGTTTAAGTGGAGTATACGAATGAATAAATGGTTACTGATATGGCTCGCAAGTGGTTGGTTGTTTTCGGGTAGCAGCTTTGCTGAAGATCCCGAGCAGCTTATTAGAGACACTGCCAATAATGTGCTCAACGAAATTAAGGCTAACACCGCTAAGTTTGCTGAAGAGCCACAAAAACTGTATGACCTGGTTGATAAAGTCGTCTTACCTCATTTTGATTTCAGCACAATGACTAATCTTGCTTTAGGGCGATATAAAAACGAGGTTAACGACGATCAACGTCCATTGATCGAAAATGAATTCCGAGTGTTGCTGGTAAAAACCTATGGCAAGGCTCTACTCGAATACAATGATGAAAAAATTGCTTTCCTCGCGAGCGAGGGCTCGGTTGCATCGGGTGAAGTCACTGTCAGGACAGAGATCCAACAGGCTGGGGGATTCCCCATTCCAATGAACTATCGACTTAAAAAGGGAGCGAATGGTTGGAAGGTATATGACATTAGTGTTGATGACATCAGTCTCGTCACTAATTACCGGTCAAGCTTTGCGCGTCAAATTAAGAAGAACGGTGTCGATGGTTTGATTGAAACTCTGAAGGCACGTAATGAGGGCCAATAATTTCACTTTTAAACTAAATCGTTTCGTTTAAATATCCCATCATTTGCTTCAAACTGATAAAATGCTGACCTCTTTTAGCAGCGAGCCTTTGCAGTCCGCAATGAACAAATTGATAATTAACGGTGGTAAACCACTTTCTGGACAGGTGCGCGTATCGGGTTCGAAAAACGCCGTACTGCCAATTTTGGCAGGTACATTATTGGCTGATAGTCCGGTTATTATTCGCAATGTGCCCCATCTGCATGACGTGACTACCACCATGGAGTTGTTGGGCCAAATGGGAGTGTCCCTGACTATTGGCGAAAAAATGAGTATCGAAATTGATCCTACCACGCTTGAAAATACCTTTGCGCCTTACGAGCTGGTGAAAACCATGCGAGCCTCAATCCTGGTTTTGGGCCCTCTGCTGGCGCGCTATGGAACCGCTGAAGTATCGTTGCCAGGTGGTTGTGCGATTGGTGCAAGACCGGTCGATATGCATCTCAGTGGGCTCGAAGCGATGGGTGCTGAAATCGTCGTCGAACAGGGATATATCAGAGCTAAATGTGCGCGTCTTAAAGGCGCACGAATTGTTATGGATCAGGTATCGGTAACGGGTACCGAGAATTTAATGATGGCTGCAGCCCTGGCGGATGGCACAACAATTATTGAAAATGCGGCTCGCGAGCCGGAAGTTGTTGACCTGGCAGATTTTATTAATGCGATGGGTGGCGATGTTGTCAATGCCGGAACCGATATGATTACTATCAATGGTGTCGAGCGATTGTCTGGCTGCGACTACACGGTGTTGCCCGATCGTATTGAGACAGGAACCTATCTGGTTGCAGCGGCTATTACTGGGGGCAAGGTGTTGGTTAAGCATACTGATCCCAGCCTGCTGGATGCTGTTCTAGCTAAATTAATCGAGGCGGGTGCCATAATAGATACCGGTGACGACTGGATCGAACTTGATATGGAAGGCAAAAAGCCAAAGGCGGTCAATATCCGAACCGCTCCCTATCCGGGGTTTCCAACCGATATGCAAGCACAGTTTTGTGCACTGAATGCCATTGCAGAAGGAACTGGTTTAGTTACTGAGACCGTATTCGAAAATCGATTTATGCATATCCAGGAAATCATCCGTCTTGGTGCCAATATTAATCTGGAAGGCAATACCGCGATTATAAAGGGTGTCGATGACTTAAATGGTGCGCCTGTTATGGCAACAGACTTAAGGGCATCTGCAAGCCTGATTCTCGCGGGTCTGGTTGCAAAAGGTGAAACAGTCGTTGACCGTATTTATCATATCGACCGGGGTTACGATCATATTGAAGAAAAGCTCGCTTGCCTCGGTGCGAGAATTAAGCGTATTCCGAATTAATCCTAACGCTCTGACGGGCGGCTCGCCATTTTGTAATCACATTCATGTTTAATTTTTTTAAAGGTATCTCTAAAAATAGTGATTTTTTCGTGCGTGCAAGGAAGTACCGCACGGACGACTGCAGGGATGCGGGCGGTATCGCAATGGCTGGTGCAATTGCCGCGAATCGCAGTGTACATAGAGTGCATGAGGATCGACCAGACTGGCGCACCAGCACGGAACTGACGCCGCAAAAGGTGGCCCCAGCGAAGCTGCTTTTGGTTTCGCGGGAAAAGTACATTTGTAGGGGTGCCCCTAAATCTATAGATGGGTATTCATTGTGACAGGTCAATTAACGATAGCGCTCGCCAAAGGTCGAATACTTCCAGCAACACTGGCGATATTGGAAAAAGCTGGAATTCGACCCCTTGATGATTTAAATACGAGCCGAAAGCTGATTTTTAAAACCAGCCACAAAGATATCAGTCTGGTGCTTATTCGTTCTGCAGATGTACCGACCTATGTTCAGTACGGTGCAGCTGACATCGGTATTGCCGGGAAAGATGTATTACTCGAGCATGGTGGAGAAGGGTTGTATGAATGGGTTGATCTAAAAATAGCGCGTTGTCGTTTGATGACCGCAGGTTTTATCGACCGACCTTTGCCGTCGGGCAGATTGAAAGTTGCGACCAAGTATCCCACGATCGCCAAAGATTATTTTCTTCGACAAGGCCGTCAGGTTGAAATTATTAAGCTGTATGGGTCGATGGAACTGGCACCGATCGTTGGTCTCGCTGATTTAATAGTCGATCTGGTTGAAACTGGAAATACCCTCAAAGCAAATGGACTAGCCCCCATGGAGCATGTCATCGATATTAGTTCGCGGCTGGTCATTAATCGCGCCTCGTTGAAAATGAAGAACAAAGCGATTAAGGAATTAACGTCTGCTATTAGAACGGTAGTCGACGGAGGTAGTTAATGGAAATAAAGAAATTAAAGGCTTCAGATCTTAGCTTCTGGTCCGACCTGAAAGACCTTCTTGCTTTCGAAACAGTATCAGATGAAAAATTACTAGACGTCGTTTCGAGTATTTTAGCGGATGTTCGCGAACAGGGTGATCGAGCTGTACTCGCCTTGAGTAATCAATTTGATCGACTGGAGTTGCAATCAGCTGATGAGCTAGAAATTCCGACCGAGCGCCTTGAATCTAGCTATCGACTGCTCAGTGCTAATGATAGAGAAGCGCTTGATCGAGCGGCGCAGCGAATTCGGCGGTATGCAGAGTATCAGAAGCTCGAATCCTGGCAGTATCGGGAAGCTGACGGTACCTTGCTCGGACAACAGATTACGGCGATTGATCGCGTTGGTATATACGTACCCGGCGGTAAAGCCGCCTATCCATCGTCAGTCCTGATGAACGCATTACCCGCGCAAGTTGCGGGTGTCGGAGAAATAATCATGGTCGTTCCAACACCTGACGGCGTTATCAATGATTTTGTAATGGCGGCGGCCTATGTTGCCGGCGTTGACCGGGTTTTCCGGATTGGTGGGGCCCAGGCCGTGGCAGCCCTGGCTTACGGGACTGAAACGATTCCTGCGGTCGATAAAATTGTAGGGCCGGGAAACAGTTATGTGGCGACTGCAAAACGGCTGGTATTTGGAACAGTGGGTATAGACATGATCGCAGGTCCTTCTGAAATTCTGGTGATTTGTGATGGCAAGACTGATCCTGACTGGATTGCTATGGATTTGTTTTCGCAGGCAGAGCACGATGAAGATGCGCAAGCTATCCTGATTTCGGATGATAAAGAATTTTTAAATCGAGTGTCAGAGAGTATCGATCGACTGATTGATGAGATGCCGCGCCAGCAAATTATCAGGGAATCACTTTCAGTACGAGGCGCATTAATAGAGGTTGACGGTATTGATCAGGCCATAGAAGTTGCTAATTATATCGCACCGGAACATCTTGAACTTTCTATTGAAAATGCTGCGGAAGTGTCGAAGTCAATTCGTCATGCGGGTGCTATTTTTATGGGACGTTATACGGCCGAGGCGCTCGGTGATTATTGTGCTGGGCCTAATCATGTTTTGCCAACCTCGCGCACGGCTCGTTTTTCATCACCATTGGGTGTCTATGATTTTCAAAAACGAACCAGTCTGATTAACTGTTCAGCTGAAAGTGCTTCAAACCTTGGGAAAGTGGCGTCGGTATTAGCAAGAGGCGAGGGATTAATTGCCCACGCTCGCTCGGCTGAATATCGAATTATCGATGACTGATTTTTGGTTTTGCAAAAAAATCAGTCATCAATTTCCACTTCGTCGGCAAACCCATTGGAAGGTTCTTCATCTGTTATTTCGATTACATCGCCCAGCGATAGCGCATCGAAAAAAGCATCGGAGTCGGGAAAGCTATCATATTCGGTAAACGGATTTACACCATATTTTATCCCACGAATTTGAATAAACTGGTCTTTCAGAAATTCCTCGACCGTGCCCTCAAGACGTTCTTCATCGCTTTCTCTTCGTTTAACAACTGTAGCAACAACTGAATCGGCTATTTCCAGTCCATGTACACTGACGAAATCTCCTGAGTTCAGATGTTGCAAAGACATATTATCAAGTTAAAACGGGCCTTCATCGTCGAATCGGGTCTGGTTACCAGTCGAAATGACTAATGTTTCAATGATGTTTGTAAATCCAGGGGTAAAACTGCCATCACCGGGATTAACGTCGTAAACAAAAGCCCGCGGTTCAACCTCGCCACTACGAACTTCGACCTCATCGGCTACAAGAATGCCGTTAACGATATCTCCTTTGATTTCAAGATTACTGCCATTTTGAACGCTGTCGGCTGCGCTTTCGGGGGGAAGCTTGCGAATGTTGCTTCGCTCGCTTGTCCGTTTAAAGTGAATTCGGCGATGCTAAAAAACTATCGATACCCTGTAGATTGATTTCCCGTTGATCCTCAAAACCTCTATCTTCGGACTCGATTTCTTCTGCCAGAATGCTCGAATCTGATTGAAGGATTCCTTCTGCTTCGACGAATAGTCCGTTTTTAAGACTCCCACCTTCTATTTCAAACTCGGTCGAATTGTTATGGACAATGCTGACTCCACTGACCCTGAAGCTATTATTTTGAAGAGGCAGTTGGGTAATAGTGCCTTTCACTTCTACTTCGGATGTGCCTGGTGTCAGTGTTTTTAAATTGAGTCGAAGTGTCATCAATCACTACGGTCTGGCCAAAATACTAAAGGTTGTTTGACTATCGTTCGAACCCGTCACGGTTACAGGTGTATTTTCGACCGGTCCCTGAATTTTATCATTGAAAACTATCGCATTGGTTTACCACTAATGCCGTCTTTGTTGAAACGGCCTTCAATGCGAACCACCATTCCAATTGCAATATCATCCTGAGTCGCTGTCGTATTGCTGTCCACATCGAACTGACTGCTGTCAGTTTCAAATTTTATGCCATTGACGTATACGCTTCCAAAGCCGCTAATGATACCAACTACGATTCCGGTGCCACCGATGCCTGCCGAAGGAAATTAAAGTTGAGAGGCCAATCAGGACGGATAGTTTTACTTTTTGGAAAAATTCCTGGACTGATTTATATCGAATCATGATCTGAATTCCGAGTCGGAAGATTCGTGGTAAAACACCGATACGTTGACTTCAATACCTGGGCCGTCTTTACATTCGTTCTGGCTCAGATGGAAATCAATATCTTCCAGAAATGCCTGACCCTTTTTAGTAATAAACGAATTAATAGCGGGAAGAAATTCGGGTTTTATGTGGAGGTTTGAGGCCTTTCGTTGAAATCGTAAGTT
>JBLIOG010000163.1:0-8911 GCA_047639625.1 Gammaproteobacteria bacterium | reverse complement strand
TACGGTTTTATCGGTCTCGGTGTTTTGGGCTCAAGATTGGCCAGAAACTTACTCGATGCTGGCATTGATCTAATGGTTTTCGACCTTAATGATGATGCCGTTCAATTGGCCGTGAAATCAGGGGCCACCACTGCAGAGTCAATCCATCAACTGGCTGGTCAGGTGGATACTTTAATGACCTGTCTGCCATCACCACAAGCCTCCTCTCTGGTAATGGAAGGAGAAAATGCAGCTCTGTCTGCTCTAAAGCCGGGGTCTACCTGGATAGAGGTCAGTACAACTGAAGTAACAGAAATTAAACGCCTGGCAGAGTTAGCAGCTGAACGCGGAATAAAAACCCTCGAATGCCCGGCAACCGGCGGCATTCATCGTGCCGCTCGGGGCAAAATGACCTTACTTGTTGGTGGCGAAGAATCACTTTTTGAAACACATCGACCATTGCTTGAAAAAATGAGTGGTCAGATTGTTTACATGGGCGAACTAGGAAACGCCTCGCTGATTAAGGTCATTTCCAACCTGCTTTGCCTGGTCGATCTGGTGGCAACGGGCGAAGCATTAATGCTGGCTAAACGTGGTGGACTGGATCTCGGCAAATGCTATGAAGCCATTACCGCCAGTTCAGGTTCCAGCCGTGAATTTGAAGACTGGGCGCCGGTTATTCTAAACGGATCACTCAACACTGGCTTTACCACTAACCTTGGTCTCAAGGATTTAGGATTTGTAACCGAACTCGGTCGCAACCTCGACGTACCGTTACGACTAACAAACCTCGTTGAAAACATGTTCAAAGAATCACGCGAAAAATATGGTGGTGACGCCTGGACACCGCATGTCATCAAAATGATGGAAGATGCAACCGGCGAAGAATTAAGAGCACCAGGGTTTCCCGACGTAATACCTCCACATTAGGTACATATAAAATAATACAAATTGACTCCAACAGGCTAAACTGAATTAGGGTTCACCCTCTCGACTGGAGTCGATCATCAGTTCTCCCAACGCATCTTTACCCGCTTATAATTTCTGGATAATTTTGATAATCATGGTGTTGGCCGAATCCGGCAGCATCATGTCGACAGATTTATATACACCCAGCCTACCCTATCTAACCGATTTTTTCTCGACCACTCCCGAACTACTCAAGCTAACCATCAGTTTAAACTTGATCGCTTATGGGGTCGCACAGCTTATTTATGGTCCATTGTCGGATAGGTTTGGACGCAGACCCATATTTTTGACAACCATCATTTTATTTGCAATCTCCAGCGTCGCCTGCGGGCTTGCAACCACCATTGATCAATTACTTATTGCGCGAGTTTTTCAGGGATTTTTCGCGGCCGCAGAAGTAGTCATGTGTCTGGCTGTTTTTAAAGATCTGTTTACCGAAAAAGAACAGGTTAAAGCCTATGCTGTTTATGGAATGGCAATCGCCCTGACGCCCGCAATCGCTCCTATTCTTGGCGGTTACATTCATATTTTATTAGGCTGGGAATTCAATTTTTTCCTGACCGCTCTAGTGGGTGTTCTGACGACCATCCTGATTTTCTATCTGCTACCCGAATCAACCATACCCGATCCACATGCCTTAAAAGTGAAATCAATTTTACAAAATTACGGCGCGGTTTTCTCAAACAAAACCTTTCTGGTTTATGGTGGACTGGCTGGTGTTGCCTTAGGATTCATCTACGCGTTCGTAACAGCGGCACCTTTCATTTTGATTACGCATTTTGGCGTAGAAACACAGCACTTCGGATATTATCAGGCAGCCATAGTTGTCGCATTTTTTCTGGGTAGCCTTCTCGCAACCCGATTGGCCGATAACTGGCAATCAATAAAGGTCTTGAACATCGGACTACTCATCGCAGTGACAGGGGCCATGATGGTGACAGGGTTGATATTTATCGGTGGTCTGTCACCCAATAGTTTAACGTTTGCCTACATGTTCATCGCTTTCGGAATTGGTCCGGTCTTTGCTGTTGTCCCGACAAAAGCCATGGCCGCCGTCGAGAAATCAATCGGAAGCGCAGCCGGAGCATTCGGATGCATGGAAATTGGACTATCCGGAATTATTGCCGGAATGGTGAGCGTGATTCATGATGATACACCCGGGCCATTGGGTCTGGTGATTGGCCTGACTGCGATAGGTGGCGTCATTCTGGGCATAGCTGCAAATCGAATGGAAACTGGGTAATAGGATTTAGGAAACAGTAAATAACCGAATAAGTTTGCCAAAGACACATTCAACTTTACAGAAAGGTAATGGATAACAATCAGGCAGTAAAATCATCCTCTGGTCGCGAATTCGCAACCTTCCCGGCTGCCGTCCTTGCTATTATCGTTAATGAACACGAGGAATTCCTTCTAATAAAGCGACCTGATGAGTCGAGGTGGGAAGTTCCTGGTGGAGCGCTCGAATCAGGCGAATCACCGATCCTTACATCGAGTATCCAAAACCGAGTTCTAGCTTCGAGTGCCGCTTTAAATTTTTCTGACTCTAACAATGTAAATTTCCCAAATGTCGATCTCGAACTTGCTCTCAAGGCGGATTGCTTTCCATTTGCTATGAAGGTTCTAAAGGAAAATAATAACTTAATATTGAGGCCAACTATTGACTAAAATATTATGCCGTTTTGCTCTAATAGATTATTTTCACAACGTTAATGGCCCGGGGGAAATCAATGCCTATTACAGGTGAGTGTTTTTGTGGATCAGTAAAGTATCAAGTCGAAGGAAAACTTCGGGATGCGAAATCCTGTCATTGCTCGCGCTGTCGAAAAGCATTTAACGCCCAAGCTTCGGCTGCGGCATTTGTAAACCCTGGCGAGTTTAAATGGCTTTCGGGTGAGTCGTTATTAACTTCCTATGCAGGTGCACATGGTTATGGATTACAATTTTGTAAAAAATGTGGTTCCACGCTGTGCACAATTTTTAAGGATGAAGTGCTTCAAGTCGTATTAGGCTGCGTTAATGGCGATCCTGATATTGAAATAGGCCAACACATTTTTGTCGGATCTAAAGCAAACTGGGAAGTCATGCCTGAAGGTGTTACTCAGTATGATGAAGGTCCACCAGAAAATACTTAGCGAGCATGTTACCTGAGGGACATTTTATGTCGGCTTCAATGACATGCTGATGACGATCAGTTACCGGCTGAAGTGAAGATCGATTGAGCAACCTTTCTCCCTTTTAACTGCACCCCGTCAGATTTCAATTCAATCGGGTGAACGGACCGCTCGGGGCATGACATCAGCGATGGTTGGCATAGGTTTGTGCCGGTAACGCACAATCACCAGTCCACTTATGATAATTAGGGTCGCACCGGCCAAAGCCAGAAAGTCCAGAACCTCACCCCAAAACAGAAACCCGAATACTGCGGCGAATAAAATTGACGAATATTTGAAGGTTGATAGAACGGTTGCTTCGACCAGCCGAAAAGCTTCAACCATCAATATCTGCGCGACGGAGAAAAATAGTCCTGCCATTCCGAGCTGAGCAAACTGCATTCCAGTCAGTGCTTTCCAGCCGAGGAATATTGATAGTAAACCCACGATAATCGAGAATACATTTGTGTAAGCAACAATGGCAAGCGCACTCTCGCTAGCGGCTATTTTGCGGGTAACGATATCTCGCAACCCAACCACAAAAGCCACTACTAATGGAATTAACACAGCCCAGTGAACAGCGCCCGCAGCCGGTTTAATAACCAGACAAGCTCCGCCAAATCCAATCACTACCGCAATCCATTGTTGCCAACGCGCTCTTTCTTTAATGAGTAATGGCGCCAACGCGACAACCCAGATAGGACTGGTGTAGGCGAGAATGATCGCATCAGCAAATGCCATATAGGGCAAACACAGCGGGAATACAACAATATTAAATAGCAGCAATCCGCTACAGAGTACGACGCCAGAAACTTTGTTGGCACGCAACTTTGAAAAGCCACCCACCCAGGGCGCCAATAGCAGCACGACCGACAATGCAAAGACCCCACGCAAGCCTATAACCTGCCCTACTGGAAGGTTCTCCACCAGGGCTTTCATGAGTGCATCGTTCGCAGTCAACAAACCACATCCGAGCAACATGAGGCCAATTCCTTTAGCAACCGGAGTATCGATTTCTGTATTAAAAATTGGCAACTTCATACGGCAACACTATACAACGGCTTATATTTAATAAGCCAGACGCTCCGTTTATTAGAAACTGGAAAGATAACCCTACACAGACAAATTGTTCGCATGAACAAACAACTATCGCTAAACTAGATTGAACAGCCAATGACGAGATCTATTGTGACCATCAAAAAGTCGTCTATCGAAGTGAAACCACTTGCCGGTACTGTCGGTGCAGAATTACGTGGTGTCGATCTCACTCAAAAACTCAGCGACGCCGAGTTTGAGGTAATACACGATGCATTCCTCGAGCATCTTGTTATATTCCTGCCACAAGCTAACGACCTGACACCCCAACATTTAAGCAACTTCGCCAGTCACTTTGGTGGTCTGGATGAAGACCCATTTGTGTTCCCATTTAAAGTACCCGCGCTCGAGGGGTTTCCTGAGGTTTATAATAATATTAAAGAGGCTGATAACAGCGGCATTAACATCGGAGGATATTGGCATGCCGATGTCACTTACCGTGATAAGCCCCATAAGGCGTCCGTTATTTATGCGAAAGACGTTCCTGAAGTGGGTGGAGACACTATGTTTGCCAATCAATATCTGGCCTTCGAGACGCTGTCGCATGAACTAAAAGAAAAATTAGGGGCTATGCAAGCAGTTCACAGCAGTGCTATGCCGCATGGTCAAACAGCGGCCAGATTTGCGTCAATATCGAGAGATCACGCACCTTCAAATGATGATCGAGATTTCACCAAATCAGAGCAGGCAATAGCAGTGGTTGAAGTTATCGAAAATGTTCACCCCGTGGTTCGCAGGCATCCCAAAACCGGACGAAAATTACTCTATGTAAATCGGGGGTTCACATCACATTTTGTCGGTATGACCCAGGAAGAAAGCCTGCCTTTACTAGAAGACCTTTGGGCCCACGCCAGCAGAGCTGAATTTACCTGCCGATATCGCTGGGCTAAAAACTCCGTCGCTGTCTGGGACAATTGTGCGACGCATCACTATGCCATCAACGATTACTTCGGCAAACGAAGACACATGCAGCGAATTTCCATCCACGAGGATTAATCGTGGACACATCTTGTCAGCAAGCTACTTCTGACGTTCAATGCGCATTCAAAATTCAACCGAGATAATCCTGTGAAACTAATATCCCTCAATGCCTCACCATTTGCCCGTAAGGTTCGAATATTAATCTTAGAGTTAGGATTACAAGATTCAGTCGCTATTCAAGATCCTGGCGCTGTAACGCCAGCCTCTAATAACGAACTATTGAATAAAGTTAATCCACTGGGACTGGTGCCTGCACTCGAACTCGATAACGGAGACAGCATCTACGACTCTCTGGTCATTTGTGATTATTTAAATCATTTTGCCGGAGGATCATTATTCCCGAGCGATCCTAAGGAACGTATTCAGGCACTCGCATTACATTCGCTGGCCAATAGTATGCTCGATCTGGCCGTTGGCCTGCGTTATGAAACGGCATTAAGGCCAGAGGAATTGCGCTGGCAAACATGGATCGATCATCAGAAAGAAAAAATAGAACGCGGGTTAGATGCTCTTGAAGGCCGCTGCACCGGATTTAATGAATCACCACTCATTGGCGAAATCTCGGTCGCGTGCATCTTAGGCTATATGGATTTTCGATACGCCGATAATGACTGGCGCCAGAACCGTCCAGCCCTGGCTAACTGGTATGAAGAAGTGATGAAACGCGACAGTATGATTCAGACCATACCTAAATAAATCTTTCGCTCGTTCCATCCGCACGGCTCAAGCTAACTACGATTTAAGGTTTTAATCTGTGCTCTTCGATCAACGGCCCAGGCATATTGCTCGGGCCACATTTTATAATCGACATCCACGCCCAATGTTTCTGCGGCGTGGAGCGGCCAAAAAGGGTCATGCATAATTTCTCGACCTAAAGCAACCAGGTCTGCGCCACCTGATTGCAATATTTCTTCGGCCTGGTTTGGATCAACAATAACTCCAACAGCCATTGATCGAATATCTGACTCCGCTTTGATACGCCTGGAATAGGGAACCTGAAATCCTGGTTCACGCGCTGAACTTTCAGTTAACGGCTTACCACTATCATCGCAGCGGAACCTTGGTGCGCCACCTATACCACCTGATGAGCAATCGACGACGTCTACTCCTGAAGAATGGAGTTCACGACTTAGCATCACCGAATCATCAAGCGTCCAACCATCTTCACGTCCATCAACTGCAGAAATCCTGACAAATAAAGGTAAAGACTCTGGCCAGACTTCGCGCACAGCCCGGGTTACTTCCAATGGAAATCGCATCCTATTTTCCAGGCTTCCACCATATTGGTCTTGCCGTTTATTGCTGATGGGAGATAAAAAACTATGCAATAAATAGCCATGCGCCATATGCAATTCGATCACTTTGAACCCGGCGTTTAATGAGCGAACAGCGGCATCAATAAAGGCCTGTTTTACGGCTTCCAATCCTGCAGCATCCAATGCCATGGGTTCAGGCCAAATGTCGGCGACCGAAACTGCCGAGGGTGCAACTGCCTGCCAGGGCGGTTCACCCTCAGTGGCATTTACTTTTGTAATCGGTCCGCCACCACCTTCAACAAAGGGCGGTTTAGACGAAGCCTTTCGACCTGCATGTGCCAACTGAATACCCGGTACTGATCCCATCGATTCGATAAAGGCAGTAATCGGTCTCAGCGCTTCAGCCTGAGCATCAGTCCAGATACCCAAACACCTCGGTGTTATTCGTCCTCGCTCTTCTACCGCGGTTGCTTCCGCAAATACCAACCCCGATTTACCCCGGGCAAATGTACTCAAATGTGCGAAGTGCCAGGGTTGCGCCACCCCATCAATAGCGCAGTACATACATAACGGTGAAACCACTATTCGATTGGGTAGAAGGGTGTCACGGATAGTCATTGGTTGGAACAATAAGGGTGTGGCGGTCATGGAACTGAATTAATTTCCGGGTTGGAGTGAAATTGAATAGCGATATCGAAGGATTATAAATTAACTAGCTTCAGATAGTCATCTGATAAATGGTTAATACAGTGACTGCAAATACCTATCTACTCGGAGGCTCTATAATTGGCCAATTCGGCCAAAACCCAACTTCTCCCGATAGACCGCAAGTAACAATAGTCCCGTTGATAAAAGAAGCAAAATTTGAAATGCAGCGTTTTCAATATTCCATTCCGGGATGGAAGGAAAAATAATCAAAGAACTAATAAAGCTCGTTACATAGGTCACGCGGGTTTCGGTTTCAGGATAATTCCATGCTTTAAAGAAAGTGGGCACGGCAGCAATCGTATTCCCGGCAGAGGCTAACAGTATGGCGATTAACGGCGAGTCAATCGCTCCCCAGACAATTAGAGCGAGCAGCGATAAACTACCGCAGCCAAGGTCGAATCGAGTCAATCGCCAATGGCCGTGACGATTCATAAAAGCAGCTATTAGAATAGCTAACGGAACAAGTCCGCCCATAATGATTCGCGCGGTTGCCCAGATATCGGCGCCCGACGCCAATGCAGCTCCGGCACTAACCGAAGGCGCGAGCATCCACATAAACCAGGTCACCAGGTTGGGCTTTGTTTTCCCGGATAAAGTATCAAGAAAATAAGGCAAGGCGCCACCCAGCATGATGACCATACTGAGCACCACGAGTAGATGGGAAAAGGGTAAAGCGAGTATCTCGTTCAAAGTTTTTTTATTTCGCTGATTAGAAGGATAATCAAATTATTACGATTATCTGTTCGATTTAAATCGGGACAGTTAATCACTAACGTTATACGTTTGATTGAGCATCGACATACTGCTGTAACTGATCGGTCAACGCCTGTTTACGTTCCATACTCGCAAAACTGGCTTCTATGGCGTTAAAGCTGAAGCTCGCTATTTCCTGATGACTCAGGTGGTGCGCATCGCAAACGGCCTCAAAGTTATCATTCATATAACCACCAAAATAGGCAGGATCATCCGAGTTTATGGTCACACAAAGTCCCTTACGGTGCAGGTCGACAATATTGTGCTGTTGCATACTTTCAAACACGCACAGCTTTATGTTTGATAACGGGCAGATGGTCAATGGCATTCGGAACGCAGCCAACTCATCGACCAGATCGGGGTCTTCGACACAGCGAACACCATGATCGATGCGAGATACTTTCAGCAATGATATTGAGTCCCGAATATAGCTGGCCGGCCCTTCTTCTCCGGCATGCGCGACAGTCAGAAACCCAGCTTCCTGAGCTGCTTCAAATACTCGCTGGAATTTGCCCGGAGGATTCCCTGCTTCTCCAGAATCCAGACCCACACCAATAATTTTATCGTGATAAGGCATGATCTGTTCAAGCGTCTGAAAAGCGGCGGCTTCATCAAGATGACGCAAAAAACAGGCGATCAAACAACTACTGATGCCCAGCTCTTGCTGACCCTGCTCTAAAGCCCTATTCAAACCGTTAATCACCGTCGAAATTTCTATGCCCCGGTCCGTATGGGTTTGTGGATCAAAGAAAATTTCGGTATGTAGTACACTATCTTGCTGGCACCGAAGTAAGTACGCCCAACACAAATCGAAAAAGTCCTGCTCATTTACCAGAACATTCGCACCTTGATAATAAATATCTAAAAATGACTGGAGATCGCTGAATTCATAGGCCGCACGAACTTCGTTCGGATTTGAAAAAGGGATTTCGATTTCATTTCGCTTCGCCAACTTGAACATGAGTTCAGGTTCGAGGCTCCCTTCAATATGAAGATGGAGCTCTATTTTTGGCAAAT
>JBLIOG010000162.1:0-8923 GCA_047639625.1 Gammaproteobacteria bacterium | reverse complement strand
TCTTTGAGCTTTAGATTGCAGTTCGCAAATTTTTAAAGCTTGCTAATTTCGGCACTTCAAAGCGGTCGGATACCATCGTAATAAAGAATATCTTTACCTGTCTAGCTCTTTACGCGCGATCCACCAATATAGATCTATGGCCAGGGATCCTAAACAAGTTTAAAGACAACGGGCCTATATGACTCGAATAGCGGGGTAAAGATAGCAGACCTGACGTTACAATCGATATCAAGCCTGGCTCCGTCTTCGAAAAGGAGACCGACAGCTTTGAGTACAAGACGTGGAAGGGGCGTTACCTCAAATGTGGGAAGTAAGGTCTGCACCGTCAGTCTGGAAAGGCAAAACTCTGAAAATATAGAACTTCGTCTGCCGTATGTGATCCTAGACCTGAATTCATTCGTAGTAACTCACATCCACTGCATCAAGAAGCTCGAACAGACCTTGAATATATTTTTGTTAGATCACGATATCGAACGTTGCGCCCAATATCATTGCGATCAGCATGTCGTCAAGATGATTCTGGAAAGTGTTCAAATTTTGTGTACCTCGTTGAATAAAATGGAGTTAAAAACGCCTTACCGCTCTACCCACAACAATCACCCCTGTGTGTTGTGGGTCGGTGATTCCTACGATAATTTTCTATGGCTCAAGGACCTGACATTGTTCCTCAACGACGAGTATCTACATCGCTTTGAAAAACAAAACAACCATCGATCAATCGATGTGCTGGAATCAATTTCCGGATATCGATATAGGCGTCGTGGGCTCACGCCATTTGCTCAGGCAATGCCCGGTGAATATAAAATTGCCGGCGATCCTGTAGCCGCATACAGACGTTTCTACATCGCCGAAAAACTCAGCTTCGCTCGCTGGACCAGACGCGACAAACCCGAATGGATTGTTGATGAAAAGTCGGAGGCAGCCTGATCATAAAAAAAGAACATTTCATACCGAAGAGCCTTTTAAACCCATTATTTAATAGCAATGAGACAAACCATGAAACAGGAAATGACCCGAAGAAGATTTTTGAAAGCAGCCGCGTTGGTGTGCGTTTTTCCATCCATCGTGATCGGTAGTGGTAAAGCGCTTGCCAATTCACCACAACTCGATCCCGGAAATGCCCAGGCGAAAGCTCTAGAGTACGTTCATAAATCGGCCCTGGCAGATCGAAATTGCGCTAATTGTCAGCTCTATACGGGGGACCCCAGTAAAGAATGGGGGCCCTGTGCAATCTTTCCCGGAAAGAGTGTTGCCAGTGCAGGCTGGTGTAAGGCGTGGGTTGCCAGGGCTTAGTTCGGTTGGCTCATTCTTCACAAGTTGCAGCGCTGAGTCAATGAGATAAAAAACCGAGGAAGTTAGAAGCCTGCACGATCACGCGGTGATCTGGCCAGATTCGGATAGTACACAAAAAGAGGGCGGAGGCATTATTTTTTATCCTTCCGTCCCAATGTCGTTACGTTAAGCTAAATACCTGGAAGGTTGGGTCGGTAGGTTAATCGAAGAGCCGGTGAACTCCTACAGATCAGAGCCATAAAACCGTTGGCTTTTACTGCGGACCCTGACTTAGCAGCGACACTAATGGTTTACTTTTCACAGGGACTATTTACGATGGAACTCATAGTTTTCGACCTCGATGGAACGCTTCTCAATCGGCAAGCGATGATTTCGGATTACACCAGCGAGACGCTCAAGCGGCTGTCTAGACGCGAGATTGCCTATACCGTCGCGACGGGCCGCACACTTCACGGAGCACAGAAAGTTCTGGAAGGTCATCGCTTCGATCTGCCTCAAGCGTACAAGAACGGTGTCATGATCTGGCACCCCGAGCAGAAGCGCTTTTCGAACAGCACAACGCTTGCGACGTCCGAGCTAGAAAGGGTCGTTCAGGGTTGCTTCCACCAGGGAGTGACGCCTTTCGTCTTCACGCTGGATGAAAACCATCAAAGCACGGTGTACTACCCAGCATTGCAAACCGAGGCCGATCACGTGCTCGTTAAGAGCTTCGGTATCGAAGGCCATGTGTGGACGCATACGCTCGACCAACTGCCGTCTGATGCTGTAGTCACACACGTCAATTCAATCGGGCCTGTCGATGCCATCAACGCCATACTGCACAATATCGGGAAAGAACCCCAGCTCGTCGCTTATTCCGGACTCGCCATCGAGGGTGCGCAATGGCACTGGCTGGATATTCACCACAGTGATGCCAGCAAGGGTGTTGCGATAAAGACTCTGAAGGAATTACTGGGTTTCGAGCGTATCATCTGTTTTGGCGACAGTGACAACGATCTCAGTATGTTCGAGGCGGCCGATGAGAGTTACGCACCAGCCAATGCTAACGATGCAATCAAATCTGCTGCAACGGCAATCGTCGGACACCACGATGAAGATGGTATCGCCCGATTTCTGCGCGAACGCTTTTCACTCGATCAGACAAATTGATAAAAGAGACCAGGCCTTACTTTTTATCTGTTTAGAGTGTAGGGCCTGATAAACATAAGGCAGACTCGTTGAACCGGATATTGTGTTATTGGTTGTGAGCCGTGGATTTGAAATTAGCGGCAGCGTTGTTCAACCTGATCATAACCGAGGGTATCCATATTTTCTTCAGGGTGCAAAAATCCTCGAATTGGAGCTCGATCTATGGTGGCATTGTAGCTGTGCAGTAGAATTGGCTGTCGAAGCTGGTTATCCCAGGGTCGATAACTTACCGGAGCTCCTTTATAGGCATCGAGGTTTAACTGAGCGCTGCGTAGGTAGGCCACTACCTTTTCGAACTCGGTAGAGCGGGAGCGCAATATCGATTCAATTATCGATCTTACCGCCGCCCAGGCTGCCCAGTCAGGCCCCTGCATACGGCGTTTGGCGTTCTTTTCGAAACGTTGATTGAGTTGTGGCGCACCATGCCTCTCCCAGGACCAATGCCAGCTTGAGGCCTGTAAGCCCTCGGTACCAAACACGGGTAGTGGAGTATTCGTCTGGTACTGAACATAGCGACCAAATTCACCTTCAATATCCGCGACAAAAATAAGGTCGGCATCGGTGCCGGACGTCATCAATGTAATGTTATTCTGCTCCCGATTGCGCGGGTCGTTTCCGGGTAAAAATTCGCGTTCCTCAATTATTTTAATACCGAAACGTCTGGCTGAACGGCTAAATGCCGCAGCGAAAGCAGCGTCTTCCGGTTCAGGTCCTTTAAGTAGTAATACCTTCCGCCACTTTTTGAACATCAGAAACTGGCTTAAGGCATCTGTCAGCATTGCGTAACCTGGAATCACGTGCATTAGCCTGGGATGACAACCCGCGCCGCGTAACCAATCTGAATAATCGGATATATTGAACAACAAGATATCCATCTGGGTGGTAGCGTTGGCTATTGCGGTTAAAGTTTTGGCATCTGCGTCGACAATAAAAAATGCCACGTTATCTTCTTTGTACATCCTTTTTATTCGTGTGATCAAGGCGTCGGCATCTATCGCCTCGGCCAGTTTCAGGTTGAATTTCATTTTGAGTGCTCGGCCCAGTATCTTGCTTTCGCGTATGGCCACTTCCGCACCGGCGATAGGACGATGGTGAGGCTTCACTCGAATTCGCGCATAGGCACGTTTTTCCTCGTAGCGGAGATCGTCAATTATTTCTGCATAACCAATGTTGACCGTTTGAACTGCGTCGTTGGACGCGCTGAGTGCTAACGCTGGTAAATGAAGAATGGTCAGGATGAATATTATTCCTGTTAACCGCATAACCTGACTCCTTTATTCGTCGAGTAGAATGCCGTAAGGCACCTGTCCAACTGGAACTGACTTGAGCACCCTGCGGCTAGGTACGTCGATAATCGAAATGTCGTCCGACAACCCATTGGCGACAAATAATGTTTTTTCATCCGCTGAGAGAGACAATCCCCAGGGTCGTTTACCGACCAGAATATAGGTTTCGACCTTACGTTTGACAACGTCAACGATTGCGACATGGTTGGCTCGGCCCAGCGCGACGAAGGCGGTTTTTCCATCTCGCGTCATTAGTAAATCAACGGGAGTAACTTCGTTGCGCCTAAACCCGGTCGGCAAAAAAGAAATATCGCCGATCACTTTGTGCGTTTTGGTATCGATAATATCGACCAGTCCGGCCAGTTCGGCCGAAACCCATAGTTCACTTTCATCTGGTGTTAGCGCGAAGCGTCTAGGTCTGGTGCCCACCAGAATATCCGCTATCACTTCCATCGATTTGACATCGATGACATGTACCAGGTTAGCGGCCTCTGAGGCGACGTATACTGTCAATCCATCCCGCGTTATTTGCACACCTTCCGGTTCCTCACCGAGTTCTACGTCGCCAATAACCTTTCCACTGGCGATATCGACAAAGGACGCTGCGGCGTCTTCTTCATTTGAAACGATGAGTATCTTACCGTCTGGTGTCAGGTCAAACGTTTCTGGTTCTTCGATACTACGGATTCGCCCGACTCGGTCGCCGCTGGCCGTGTCGTAGATGGCGATTACATTGTCGTCTGCGCAACCGACAAAAAACTGCGAGCGGTCTAAATTAAAATGAACACCGCGTGGTCGTTTGCAGGTTTGGATAGAACGAACAAACTCATAGCTCTTGCCGTCGAGCACGGTTAAGGTGCTGCTTTTCTCGTTGCTTACATAGATCTGGCGTATATCGGCATTCGCAGCCTGGATAAATATCGTGCAGAATAATAGCTTGAATAAATCGCTGGGATAGACTGCCTTGACAATGGCTTTCAATAGTCGCATGGTCATTTTCCTCCATTGTTATTTTCATCAGTTGCTACTAATCCCGAAAGTAAAATAGGATGCCCTGAGAAGGTCCAGCTTCAATACCGCACTACTTCTCCTTCCGATATTATCTAGCGGGAAATATCGACCGAATGATCGAGCCATGTTTAATAATACCCGGGTCGGCTCAGCATACCGTGCGCTGGATCACCGGTAAAATTTTCTAACGACACAATGCAGTAATGATAATAACATGGCAAAGGCGCCTGGCATGTAACAGATTCATGCCTTAACCTTAGTCGATTTTCTATTCCGGCATACCAGTACTAATTTGCTCTGTTTGCGGTTGTTATATGCCCGTGAAATTTGTTCTGGGCATAATATGAAGGCCCCATTGATACGCTATATCGGAGTATAATACGACCGCTACAATCGGTTTAATATCTTACGTTTTATTGGGAGACTCAGAAGTGGTGCGCTTGATTATTGTGATTGGCCTTCTGCTAATGTCTGCTATCCCCACCTATGGTGCCGAGCAAGTCTATAGTGCAGGTAATTTTTATAGAGATCTGAACACAGCACTTTTTGATGTAATAAAAAGGGGGCTTAGCAAAGAAGCTCTGGTGCTAATACAGCAGGGGGGGAATATCGAAGCACGAGATCGATCTGGTAATACGGCACTGCTACTCGCAGCACGAACAGCGCGGTCTAAACTAGTAAAAAAACTCATCGAAATGGGCGCTAATATCAATCACCAGAACTTGATCGGAAGCACTGCAATCTTGCGGGCCGCTTCAGCCGACCGAGGTAAGAATGTAGCTATACTTCTCGAAGCAGGCGCGGAATTCAATCTCAGAAACAACAAGGGATTAACCCCGATTACGGCTGCCGCTTTTAACGGTGACGAGGACAGTTTTCAGTTGTTACTCGACAAGGGTGCTAATCCAGATGTTATGGATAATAGTCAGAAAACTGCAATCGTTTATGCTGCAGCCAAAGGTTTTGTCGATATCGTTCGCAGGCTATTGAACACTGGCATTAACATCAATCAGAGGTACGGTAACGAATTGACAGTACTGATGTGGTCGGCTGGGTATAGCAATGACGTTCCACCGAGTGATGCAGTCAAAATGATTCAATTATTACTTGATCACGATGTGGCCCTCGATCTTCAGGATAATCGTGGCTGGAGTGCAATGATGACTGCTGCCAATATGGGGCATACTGCCGTGGTCGAAATATTAATTAAAACGGGTGCAGATGTGCATATTACGTCGAAAGACAACAAAACCGCCGCAAAACTTGCGCGTGCGGGCGGCTACCTGGAGACACTTTCGGTTTTAAATGCCGTCGGCGCGAATTGATGGAGACACAAGCGGCAATTGCAAAACACCCCACCTAAATAAGAAAATCAACAACTTAAGCGACTATATACGCGTTTAAGTTGTTGATTTTCAGGTTCAAAATTAGTATTGCAACTGCCTCACAAGTTTAGCTTTTATTTGCCCGCAAGATATTCAGACATCGCTTTAATATCATCTTCGCTATAAGACACAAACAGAGAAGACTTGGCTGCTGAATTCATGCGTATTCTATGTTTGAAATCGGACATGGTTTTTAATAGATATTCAGGATGCTGCCCTGCCAGACGTGGAATTCGACTATCACCTTCATAGCCACCCAAGTGGCATTGCACACATTGCCCCGCGCCTGTTGCAGACTCTCCCTTCGCCTCGGCTGCAGAATCGGATTTAAAACCGATCGCTGGCCACTTCTGGTCAGAAAAATATTTGGCCAGTAACTTCATTTGTGATTTAGACAGATCGGCGGCAATAGGGCTCATAATATTGTTTTTACGCAGGCCCGATTTAAAATCCTTGAGTTGAACATAAAGGTAATAAAAATGTTGGCCCGAGAGTATCGGGAAGGTAGGTTGTAGAGTAACCCCGTCCGCACCATGGCAAGCGATACATTGCTTAAGTTCAGCGAGTACTGGCTCATATTCAGACAGATCCGAGGTTGCCGGCAAACTGTGCTGATCGGCGTATGCAGTCAAGCTAACACTCATCGCTAATAATAAAATGACTGCTCGTGTATTGAATTTGATCATCCTTACTTACCTTTGGAATGCCTGGGCACAATGCGAATTGGAATTGATTATAACTAAAGACGGTCGCCTGAAGAGGCGACCGTCTGGTAGTGCAACTTACGGTTAACTTAATCGTCAATAGAAAAGGCGATGATGTTGTTACCACGCTTGTAGTTTAGCTGGACGTTGCCGCCAGCCGCTACTGCGATGTACTGCTTGCCATCGACTGTATATGACACAGGTGGGGCGTTTACACCGGCACCTGCCTGGAATTTCCATAACATATTCCCAGTCTCGGAATCGTAGGCTTTAAATTGTCCATTACCTTCACCGGCAAAAACAATACCGCCAGCAGTTGCCATGATTCCGCCTATCATCGGCTGTTGAGTTTTAACCTTCCAGCGAATTTTTCCGGTGTTGTAATCAACCGCGGAAATATTACCCCATTGCTCTTCGGTCGCTATGACCTTAAATGCGCCGCCAAGCCACAACTTACCTTCTGGGTAAGGCGAACTTTCGACATGGTAAGTCATAGGCTGGTGAAGATTAATGGCATATACCAGACCCAGATTAGCATCTGTTGTCATTGGCGACCATTCCACACCGCCGTTTGCTCCCGGTAGCATACGCTGACCATCTTTGGTTGGTAGTGACCACATGTCTTCCTGAGGCACCATCGCTTCGGAGTAGCGAATCAGGCTGCAATCGCTGCGGTTATGAACATACACATGCCCGGTTTTGCCGCCGTGCAGCACGCCAGGAACCATTTTCCCCGTGTCGTCTTTTACATCGACAAGTATAGGTGGGCTTACCGCATCCAGGTCCCAGACATCATGCGCGATATACTGGAAGTGGCAGGCGTATTTACCTGTGTCAAGATCGACAGCAACCAACGAATTAGTGTACAGGTTGTCGCCGGGACGAATCGATCCATCCAGATCGGGAGAGGGGTTGCCAGCAACGAAAAAGATGCGATTAGAATCCGCATCGTAAGCTGGGTTTTGCCAAACACCGCCACCGAGAGTTTTGTAGGGGTCACCCAATTCTTTCAGCGCTGCTTTTTCAGCTGCGATATCACGATGCATATCACGGCCAGTGGCATCATTTTTTGCCCACACGCCTGTCGAATCTTCCGGAGTTGTATGGAAGGTCCACAATAGCGCTCCAGTTTCTGAATCGAATGCCTTTACAAAACCGCGAATGCCGTATTCACCGCCATTGGTACCGATTAGGATTTTGCCATTAACAGCAGTAGGTGCCATGGTTTCACTATAGCCTAGCTCTGGGTCAGCTATTTCGATATCCCAAACGACTTTACCGCTTTTGGCGTCGAGTGCGACTAGTCTCGCATCGAGTGTACCCATATAGACCTTATCACCGAAGGCGGCGACACCCCTGTTATTAGGGCCGCAGCAATAAGTCGTAATCGGCCCCATTTTATGCTTGTAATGCCAGATTTGTTCACCGGTTGCAGCATTGAGCGCGTATACGTGATTGAACGAGGTTGTCGCATACATGATACCGTTAACGATTAACGGCGATGTTTCCATCGATTCGACGATTTCAGTCTGGAATATCCAGGCAGGTCTCAGCTTTTTTACATTATCCTTATTGATTTGACTTGAAGGGTAATAGCGGGTCTGCTCATAGTTGCCATTGGTGTGAAGGAAATTATTAGCATCTCCCGCAGCTCTATCGAGCATGTCCTGCGTCACTACATCCATATTTCCATAGAGCGTCCCTCCCCCACTTTCGATTTCCTGAGCCTGTGCTGCAGTACTCGCCAGGGCTAGTATCAAAGCGCCAGCCAGCGATACGACCGGTTTTATATCCGTTATCTTCCTCGTTTTTTTCATTTTGACCTCTAGTAGACAGTGGGGCTGATTTAGTATGATGCTGTTCCATTGTGACTAGAGGGCCCCATTTCCCCCGATCGTCCAGTATATTCATTACGCTCCTAACCACAAATAATATTCATTGTCACGCATAAAAAATATTTATGGGAAATAAGCGCTACCGGGTAAAACGCTTGCGAATCGTGATGCCGATATAGATATTTTGCTCTGGAGCTGGCTCGAAGAAGCGGTCACCAAAG
>JBLIOG010000161.1:0-8972 GCA_047639625.1 Gammaproteobacteria bacterium | reverse complement strand
CGATATACTTGCATTGCTCGTAAACCACGATGTTCGAGTTGTATTATCGAAGATCTCTGCGAATTTAAACAAAAGAATATAGATTAAATTATGTTTCAATCACGCGATGAAATTCGCCAGGTCTATCTGGATGTCTGGCAAAAAATGCAAACCGGTGACCTCCTCGAGACAATGGAATCAGTCATTGCCGATGTCATTCAGATGCATCCTGAATACCACGAATTGTTCACTAATCCTGAATCGGCGAAAGAACAAGAATTTACACCCGAGGCCGGTAAGACCAATCCATTCCTGCATATGGGCATGCACATCGCAATTCGTGAACAGGTAAGTATCGACAAACCTGCCGGCATAAAACAAAAATATGAGACCCTGCTCGGTAAACGTAACAAACATCAGGCCGAGCATAATATGCTGGAATGCCTGGGTCAGGGCTTATGGCTGTCGCAACGAAACAATGTCCCGTTTGACGAACAGGCTTATCTGAATTGTGTGGGTAAATTGTAACTAGAACGCTAAAGCCGAATTCGATGCACAATCCGGTCAAGATTGAATAATGGGACAGCCGCAAGCGAATGCTGCCTCTGTAAAAAAGCCACACGGGTCGCTAAAAAACTCAGGCGCTTTTACGATTTTCCATTCAGTTGAAAAATCGAAATATTCTGATTGAATCCGTTAAGATGCTTAATGCATCTTCGGTTCGAAAGTACCGCGGGCAAATAATACTGCAATCTAAAATTCACCTCTACCTATTCAGAATCATTTTAAAGCATGAAACTTCGAGCTCAATCTAGATCGGCGTTACATCGGGTCGTCACTCTGTCTGCAATCGGGCTGGTCATAGGAAGTCTCAGTGCGTTTCTAACCGTTGGCTTTGTTGGGTTAGTTGAAGGTTTGAATCAGATATTACTCGTTCATGAAAATAGTCGACAAAAGTTTGATCCCGTAACGCGCCATTTATTAACTTTCCTGGTGCTTGGCGGAGGGGGATTAATGGTTGGTTTAATTATCCGATACGGAATTCAGGAACGGCGACCTCTTGGACCACCCGATACTATCTATTCTGTTCAACTTCGTGAGCCTCCCCCTGATTTAAAAAGTGGTTTTTTCTCGACATTAGCGTCTGTCATATCATTAGGTTGCGGCGCATCTGTCGGTCAGTACGGTCCATTGGTTTATCTCGGAACTTTAACAGGGCAACTAGCCCGTAGGCTTAATTTAAAACTCGATGATTTACAAAGCATCGCTATTGCCTGTGGTGTCGCAGCGGCAATCTCAACCGCTTTCAACGCACCCATTGCTGGTTTGATTTTCACTCACGAAGTCATTCTTCGGCACTATTCATTACGAATGTTTACTGCCGTAACTATTGCTAGTGCTTGTGGTTATGTCGTCGCAAATGTGGTTTTTCACCACCCGCCTTTATTTCTAATTAATTATCATGGCGAATTCGTTGCGAGTGAATTTTTCCTTTTTGCAATCGAAGGAATAGCCTGTGGCCTGATCGCAGTTTTATTTATGAAGGCACTGGCAATGACAACCAAACTCGGTTCTATATTTCCTATATCAGCTCCTTTTAAACCTATGCTAGCCGGGTTCATTTTATCGACTGTAGCAACTTTTGTTCCCGAAGTATTAGGGGCTGGGCAGGACGTGCTCAGATTGGCCTTAATCCCGGGCTCCTATACAGCCTTCGAACTCTGGGGCATTCTCACCAGTAAACTGGTTGTAACGGTTATCTGTATCGGGTTTGGATTTGCTGGAGGCGTTATTTTTCCGTCCCTGTTGGTAGGAATATTATTCGGGGCATTTTTTGCAACCACCGTTCCTGAATTATTGTTTGAACAATATTCAGGATTAGCCGTTTATGCGGTTTGCGGAATGGTCGCGGTAGCCAGCCCCGTTATAGGTGCACCAATAACGGCATTGCTCATCATATTTGAACTAACACGAAATTATGAAATAACGATCGCAGCAATGGTGACCCTGGTGTTTGCCAATCTGATAGCTTCGCATTGGTACGGACGATCACTGTTTGATACGCAGCTGATCAAACGTGGGCTCGATTTATCGTTCGGCCGTGATCGAGCCTATCTGCAACATTTAAAAATTATCGACTTTCAGCAAAGTCTATTGCCGGTTCTTCAGGCAAATAGCCGAAAAGAAAACGGCTATACTACGATGCAGCAAAACAAACTCCAGACAGCCGTTGTTACTGATCAACAAAATCGATTTCTGGGATTGATAAATCAACATCACTTACTGTCACTGAGCTCTCGACAAACCATTGAAGATATCGTTAAACCTGCATCATTAATTTTCGATGAAAAAACTAATCTTTGGCAGGCCATGGAATCGATTCGTAACTATATCGGTGAGGCCATTCCCGTGGTACATTCCAGCTCCCGGGAATACCTCGGGACTATATCCGAAGCCATAATAATTAATGCCTATCTCGATGCGATTCACGATTTGCGCCGAGAAGAATACGAAGCCTGAACTCAGGATTCCCCGATAACCATGATTCCAGACACCACAATTATTGATGAAGTACGAAGAGCGCTTTCCGAAGACATAGGCAGCGGTGATATCAGTGCATCACTGGTCGATCCTGATCAGTCATTAAAAGCACGCCTGCTGTTACGCGAACCTGCGGTTCTGTGCGGCACGGCCTGGTTCGACGAGGTCTGCCGGCAATGTAATCCGGACATTCAAATAGACTGGAAAGCACAGGATGGCGATCAACTTCCTGCAGAAACTATTGTCTGCTATTTGTCGGGACCCGCGGGCGCTATTCTAACGGCCGAACGTAGTGCACTGAATTTCCTGCAAACTCTGTCGGGTACCGCAACTACCACTCGACACTATGTCAATCTTATTACCAATACTCGATGTAGAATCCTCGATACTCGGAAAACTATTCCCAACCTGCGTCTGGCTCAAAAATATGCGGTACGATGTGGTGGCGGCACTAACCATCGGATAGGGTTGTTCGATGCCTTCCTGATTAAGGAAAACCATCTAGCTGCTGCAGGCAGTATCGCAGAAGCTGTTACCCGCGCACGCGCACTGAACAAATCTGTGCTTTTAGAAGTTGAAGTAGAATCATTGGGGCAACTCGATGAGGCCGTAAATGCTGGAGTAGACAGGGTATTACTCGACAATTTTTCTCTAACGAATTTAAAGCTGGCGGTAGAGCGTTATTCCGAAAAAATCGAACTCGAAGCATCTGGAAACATTACCGATGAATCACTCGTGAAAATTGCAGCGACCGGTGTGAATTACGTCTCTATAGGCGCTCTGACCAAACACCTCAAAGCGATCGATTATTCACTTCGATATATTTAAAGATTGAGACACCAGACTCCATAATTCAACCGGGCGACCCACGCATTGCGCATTGAATCAAACTCGGCCGATCAGCCGGTCAAAGGCATTATTGCACTCATTATCGCGACTCTGTTTTTCGCAGTTCAGGATGGCATGACTAAACATCTGACCGATACAGTTGCGGTTCCGCAAATTATTTCGATCCGATTTTTATTTTTTTCCCTGTTTGCTATCGGTTACGCTCATTTCCGTTGCGGTATTAGAATAGCAGCCGTATCGAACAACCGGGGACAACAGGTTGTTCGCGTGCTTATGATTGTTTCCGAAATCACGTTATTTTCGATCTGTTTACATTTTCTCGGAATTGCGCAAATGCATGCCATTTTTGCCTGCTTTCCATTACTGATTACAGCTCTATCCGTACCCATACTGGGAGAAAAGGTAGGCTGGAGACGCTGGTGTGCCGTTAGTGCAGGATTTATTGGCACCCTGATCATCATTGACCCCACCAGCAACACAATGAATAAGTTTGTACTAGCCGCGCTTGTCTGCGCGTTACTATTCGCTTTTTACAACATACTGACTCGAAAGTTATCCAGAACCGACCGATTTGAAACCTCTTTACTTTACTTTGGAATTGTCGGATTTCTATTCTCATTACTGGTCGTGCCATTTTACTGGCAACCTTTGGCGTCTGCCGATATTTTCTGGTTGCTGGCCGTCAGTACGACGTCAATCGTGGGACATCTGCTGTTAATCAAGTCTCTGCAGCTTTGCGAGGCCGTTATTCTTCAACCCTTTAATTATTTTGTATTGATATGGGCGATGATTGTCGGTTATCTGGTTTATGGTGAGGTATTAACCCAGCAGACTCTAATTGGTGCAGCCTTAGTCGTGCTCAGTGGGGTCTACATTGCTTATCGTGAATATAGCGTAACCCGGCAATCCAAACGGAAGTTACGCCAATCGCTTTATCCGCCTGACTTGTAGTTAAAGCATTTAACCTGGATATCTCAGTCGGGTCACTCCGATGACGCCAGATCTGCTGGAAACTCTAAACCACCGTCTCTGAGGGATTGAGCGCTAAACCACAAAATACAGGATATTCCCCAACTTAAACCGACTACAACACCAATATCCAGAATACCGCGTAAGGGTTGTGGTATCTGATTAAAAAGAATAATTAATACGACAATCCCAAGGGTTAAAATATAAGTCACCATTTTCCGTTTGCGAGTAGCGTCGAAGTAGCACATACAAAAAAGTGGTGCGAGAATAATACGCGAAATCTTTGGCGCTGTAACAATCGTTTGCGCGCGAGCAACAACTCGAGGTGAAAAGGCTTTTTGAAATCCTTTGTAACCTTCACTGTACGCCATAAATATGATATTGATGGCTAAAACTATCCAGTGCCATGTCTCAAATTGATATCCAAAAGCGTCGATGGCAATAACCGATAACCGATAAACAGCAAAGAGCAATAATATGACAACGCCCGAAACGCCCCAAATGGCACCTGCCTTTGCCATTAGTTTTTAATGACCCGGGTATTATTGGGCTGTATTAAAGGCTTTCGATTGCGCTCTTCCACATATGCTGTCTTCATTACAACATCACCTTTGTAAAAATAAATGCTAATCGCAGTCAATATCTCACACCGTTCCACCTTAATTGTTAGTTTTCAAAACTATTAATTCTCCCGCCCATTGCTACCAAAACCCAAGCTGTGAACAGTTAGTTGAAACTGTTTTAGTCAAAGGTGGTTTCGATTTGCCGCGTAAAATTAACAACTAAAAAAATCTGCTTCTGATTTTTACACAGTGTCACAACTCTACCCGGAAAATCAGATTCCTACATTGCCGATTCCTTGTCAACATGCAAAGAAGCCGATAATCTCATCGCATTATAAATCGTTCGTTATTATCTTATGGATTTTCAAATCTGGCTGGCTTACAGCCTTGCCTGTGTTTTATTACCGATCATTCCAGGGCCCACCATTTTAACGGTTATCAGTTATTCCATTTCACAAGGCCCCAGCGTTCGTTTGCCATTGATCAGTGCAGTGGCGCCAGGGGATACTGTAGCCTCGTTATTATCTTTAACGGGCCTTGAAAGATGACCAAAACTGGATTGATCGGTGATAACAATAAAAGCACCCTCGCGCATCAAAATATTCCACCCGCAAACCAATTATCAGCGGATGCGTCAGGCCTGCGAATTGAAGCCGTCTGGATTGATACCGAGCAGAATAACCTTGAGGCCTTAAGCCCATTTGATGGAATATGGTGCGCACCAGGCAGTCAATTTTACCATTCAAAATGATTCGACTATTTATCTTCGGTACCCTGAAATGCGGTTTCCCTAATTCCGCAATCAATCAGGGTCACAACATCAAAGGCCGATTCAAAACTCGTCAGGCTTATCCGCTACTACTCGTCGGTGATCGGCATTCTCCCTGGTTAGTCGATGAGCCCGGGAGTGGATATCAAGTCACGGGTGAAATATTTAAAGTAGATAAAGCAACGTTACGAGCAATGGACAAACTCGAACGCATTGATCAACCTGACGGTTATCGTCGAACAAAAATAGCGGTTGAAAATTCGTATACCGGCGAAACACTATTGGTCGACGCCTACCTCAAACCACCCGATCAGTTGAATAAACACGAAGTCATGGGCGGGCCCTATCGCGAATACACCCTTGACCATGCAAGTCAATATCAAAGCCGGAACTAAGTTTTACCTTATCACTTAAATTGGCAAGGGTACTCCTGCGATTATTCCCTGCCCATCGGGGGAATAAGTTATTAAAAGTGCCCTAAAGTTAATTATCTTCGACCTTAAGGTAAAGGCGCTGAAATTTTACTGAGGCTACCTGAGTCTATCGAGGGATCTAAGCAGCCCGACTATCGGGCAAGGTCAATTCCAGATTGCTCAATACTTTGGCACAGGCATCCGCTGCTTCTCGCCCCTTAATTTTGAAGTGATCGTGAAAAAACTGTTGATGTGCCTCCGTTTCCTGAAAAATATGGGGCGTCAAAACAACCGACAATATCGGCACTTCGAATTCTAGCTGGGTTTGCATGATCGCATCCAACACAGTTGAAGCGACAAAGTCATGACGATAAATGCCACCATCAACAATGAGCCCTGCAGCCACAATAATGGCATAACGTCCTGTTTTAGCCAGCAAACGGGCTTGCAGTGGGATTTCAAGTGAACCGGGCACGTCAATAAAGTCAATTTGCGTCGCGTCCACGCCGAGTGAATTCATTTGAGCCTGGAAGGCCAGATGAGCCTGCTCGACGATAGGTTTATGCCAGCCCGCTTCGATGTAGGCAATTTTTTGGCCCGATTCGAGCAATTTAAAACTGGCCGACTGTGATTTCATTGTGTTGTTGGTCTGATCCATTATTCGATTCCAGTAACATGAAAAGGATCAGGGCGACGGGCGGGCACAAGCCAGATAGCTTCGCGCATTTCCCATTCTCTCTCGTCCGGACTATCACCGTCGGCTTCGGATTGACACCGAATCTGCTGACCTTCCGAGTCTGACGACTGGAAGCGCTCGCGGGCTGAAGGGTTCCCCCTAATACCGCCGGTGGGGAATTGCACCCCGCCCCGAGATGGTATTGATTGAGCGAACTAATATTCGCCTGCTCAATTCAATGATTATAAGACAAGAAACAAAATCCTGGAAACAGTTATTGAATCGATTGCCATCGTTCTAACGTACCGACATCGGTCCAGTGACCGTGAAAATGTTCGGCTGTTAATAAACCCTGATCAGCCGCTTCCCGCAGCATAGGTGCGAGGGCTCTATTGCCGGTCTTTTTATCATTAAAAAAACTTTTCTGATAACAGGCTATACCACTAAATGTCAGGCGATTAGACGCTTCATTTCCGGCATATCCATCTTGCAGGGTAAAATCACCAGCGGGATTATGCGAGGGATTATCAATCAGGACGAGATGCCCTGGTTTGTCAATATCGAGCAATCGATCGAAAGGATAATCGGTAAACACATCGGAATTCACGACTATAAATCTATCGCTCAAACACTGCATGGCCTGGATAATGCCACCGGCTGTTTCTAGCGCCACTTTTTCGACACTGTAATGAATCTCCATATCAAATCGACTACCGTCACCCAAAGCTTGTATGATCTGATCGCGAAGCCAGCTTACATTGATAACTACTTCGGTTATCGCAGCCGATTTCAAGGCCAACAGATGATGCTCAATCAGCGCTAAGCCTTTCACTTCAAGAAGCGGCTTCGGGCATTTGTCGGTATAGGGTCGTAGTCGTTCGCCCCGACCGGCCGCAAGAATCATCGCTTTCATGATCTACAACAACCGAAGAATCCGGTTTTCGATATCCAGTTCATCCATTAAGCTGACTAGTTTGGACATTGAACTTTCTTCACGGCCTACCGAAATCACATAATTGAGCGTTCGTGGAATATCCTTCAAATACCCTGGTTTACCATCGCGTATATTAAGTCGGGAAAAAATTCCGACCGCTTTCAAATGACGCTGAATACCCATCAAATTAAACCAGTATATAAATTTCTCATGACTGACATCCAACAGGTTCTTTTCACGGGCTAACTTGTAGTACTCTTTTGCCAGACTTTCGACTCTTTGCACTGGCCATTCGATATAGCAATCGCGTAGCAATGAAACCAGGTCATAGGTCAATGGCCCTTTTACCGCATCTTGAAAATCCAGAATGGCCGGGTTACCCGATTGAATCTTCATCAGATTGCGCGAGTGAAAGTCACGATGAACAAACACCTCAGGTTGTTGCAAAGCATTGGCAATTAGGGTTTTTTTTGCAGATTGCCAGAGATTTGATTGATGATCGGTCAATCTAATGTCCAGTAACTCGCCTAAAAACCAGCCATGAAATAAGTCCATTTCTCTATTTAACAGGGGTTCACCGTAGCCGGGTAGTTCATCTGTCGCGATGCGGGTTTGCATTTGCAATAATGCCTGTATAGCATCACTATAGAGTTTATTTTCAGAGTCAGGGTTCAACTGCCCTAGATAATCCTGACAGCCAAAGTCTGTGAGCAATAGAAAACCCTGCTGCAAATCCTGTTCAAGTATTTCTGGCGCACTGAGACCAGCCTGCCGCAACAATTCGTCGACATGGATAAAAGCATCGCAAGACTCTTTTTCGGGTGGCGCATCCATCACAATATAACTATCTTTTTGATGGGTCATTCGCCAGTACTGCCGAAAACTTGCATCAGCGGATGCTACTTCAAGATTAAAACCCGAGTAGCTACAGTCACCAAGCCATTGATGGATGGCAGCTTCACGCATATTCATAAAAAGAGACCATCTAAAATTATCATCGAATGGGTATCCAGCGCAGAAGAATTGACCTTTACCTACAGCAGGCTTCAAATACTGATCAATATTGGTAAAAAGGCTGGTATTATCCCGCACCTTAACAGGATCGCAACCACCTGATGGTTAAAATGGCTGATATAGAAAAGCTTTTAGATATTATAAAACGACTACGACATCCTGAAAATGGTTGTCCCTGGGATATTCGCCAAACCAGTGCTTCAATCGCACCGCACACATTGGAAGAAACCCATGAAGTGCTTGAGGCCATTGAAACGGGCGATCA
>JBLIOG010000160.1:0-8980 GCA_047639625.1 Gammaproteobacteria bacterium | reverse complement strand
GAAATAACTTTCGCGCCCGTAGCCAAATCAACACTAATTGCGTCAACCGGACAAGCACGCTGACACCAGGCTTCATCACACTGAGTACAGGTATAAGGGGCAAATCGCCCTTCATCATGAAATGTAAAGACCTTTATAAAAGATCGGGACGGATTGAAGGATCCAGTATGCTCATACGAACAGGCCATTTCGCATTGAAGACACCCGGTACATTTACCTGGATCAATATTAAGAGATTTCTGCATAGTTTCCTCCAACGGAAGTTATAGTTCGACCGGGTAGATTTTTATATCACCTTTCTCACGCGGCAATACCCAGTAACAGTCCGATCATAGTACGAAGAATCTATAGCTGCAAGTCTGAGAAAGTGATTCCTTCAAGGCGTATTAGATTCAGGATCATCCAGACAAAAACTAGCGTTATTTAAGATGGCAAAATGGTTATAATCTTATTTCGAATACCCAACGCAATTAATTACAAATATGCCTGACCAACTCCAACTACAACCCAGTTGTGTCGACAATTTTGAACTAGATTCTTTGAGGGTGGAAGATGCCTTACAAAGACTTGATGATCGGATACCGGCCTTAGTCGACTCCGAATCTGTCAGGCTCAGAGATTCCCTGGATCGAATTTGCTTTCATGACATTAATTCACCGATTGACGTCCCCGGCCATGCTAATTCGGCAATGGATGGATTCGCAATTAACGTTGAAGATCTTGATTCAACAGACAATCAGATATTTGAGATTGTAGGCAGCGCGTTCGCAGGAAAACCATACCCTGAAACCCACCGCCAGGGCGCTGCCATAAAAATAATGACGGGAGCAGTGATTCCTGATGGATTTAACGCCGTCATCATGCAGGAACAATGCGCTGAGCAAAACGATGCAACGGTTATTATCGGACCCGACCATCGAGCCGATGAAAACATTCGCTTCGCCGGCGAAGACATTCATAGGAATAGTTCGGTATTTTCCATCGGCCATAAAATAAATGCGGCCGATCTTGGAGTGCTTGCTTCACTCGGCATTGCCAATATCGAGGTATTCCGAAAACCTGTTGTCGCTTTTTTCTCGACCGGTGATGAGCTTACTTCAATCGACAAGCCACTGCAGAAAGGCCAGATTTACGATAGCAATCGCTATACGCTTTTTGGTTTACTAAAAAAACTCCCGGTTGATATCCTTGATATGGGCGTTATTAAAGATGATCCCGAGGCTATCCGTAACGCACTTTCCGAAGCATCAACAAAAGCCGATTTAATCCTGACAACCGGTGGTGTATCAGTTGGGGCGGCTGATTTCATAAAAACAGTATTAGAATCAATCGGTAACATTGAATTCTGGAAAATTGCAATCAAGCCCGGTCGGCCTCTGACTTATGGCTGTATTAAAAAGGCGATGTTCCTGGGCTTGCCCGGAAATCCAGTCGCAGTTATGGTCACCTTTGATCAATTTGTTAGACCGGTTATAGAAAAGTTATCCGGCCAGGGTATGCAACCAAAAAGACTGGTTAAGGCAATCTGCGAAGAGAAGTTGCATAAAAAATCCGGTCGTCGTGAGTGCCAACGTGGCATTGCGTCGCTAAGTGCCGACGGCAACTGGCAAGTACGACGAACGGGTAAACAGGGATCGGGGATATTAACCTCAATGAGTCAGGCTAATTGCTTCATTGTTCTCAACGAAGAAAACCAGGGGGTCGATGTGGGTGACCTGGTCGATATTCAGTTTTTTGATTAAACGGTAATCGCATGTTAAACATTCGTTTTTTTGCCAGCCTGAGTGAACAACTGGGAACCCGGTCGGAATCGCTGGAACTGGACATTGAAAATTCTACCGTTCGACATCTGGTTGATATTTTTGTAGCACGCGGCGAACCCTGGAGCGCTGCTTTTCTAGAAGAGGATAAAATATTGGTGGCGCTTAATCAGGAAATCAGCAACCTCGATAGCCAAATTACTGATGGAGATGAAGTTGCTTTTTTCCCACCGGTCACCGGCGGTTGAACCGAGTCCGATAGAGAGAGGCCTACTCGCCCCTCTCTGTTCGTTTGAATCTTTGTATTGCCTGGCTGTTAGATACGACTGGCAGGAATATCGCGCCGCATGCTTTCAATCAACGCATCGCCTCGATTGATTCCCATATCACGAAGCATTTCGTCTGACATCGTAGATAACTGGCGTCGTTCGGTCGCTATTTTCGCTTTCAGCATCAGCGTGGCCAACCATTCAGCCACAAATTGATTAAAAGCATGTGATACATGATCAGAGTTAGCGTGGAGGTCCCGAGTGCAATGTGCTGTGTAAGTTGTCATAGTATCACCTATCAATTTTTGTGAATTAAACGCTAAGTAACTTAACGTAAATTGACTATAGTCGATCATTGCATTATAAGTAAACCGAATTAAATTGATAGGTGACTTCACAAATAATGATAACGCCCAGCCGACTACATAATCTTGATCTCAGCACGCTGCGAAGCTTTAGTACGATTGCAGAAACCGGCAGTATGACCCGGGCGGCATCCCGCCTGTTTATGACCCAATCGGCGATTAGCATGCAAATCAAACGCCTTGAGACCAGTCTCGATATCAAAGTTTTCGAGCGCAGCGCCCAGGGCATGAACACGACTCAACCCGGTGAGCAGTTACTGCAATACGCCCATCAAATACTGGCGCTGAATGACGAAGCGATGAACAGATTGATGTCACCCGAATACGAAGGAACCATAAGACTGGGTGTTCCGTGCGATATCATTTATCCCCACATTCCAACCATCCTGAAAGACTTCAATCGAGATTTTCCTCGCGTACAAATCAAATTGTCCGCATCTATGACCGATAAACTCCTGAGAGAGTACAACAATGGAAAGCAGGACATCGTTCTAACAACCGAGAAAAATGTCGGCAAGGAAGGCAGGGTACTTCGTACACAATCATTAATCTGGACCGGAGCCGACAATGGCAATGCCTGGAAAAAGAGGCCACTTCCGCTAGGGATCTCCCGAAACTGCGCTTTTCGATCGATGGTAACCCAGAGCCTGGATGAATCCGGTTTAACCTGGGTCGACGTTGTCGCATCGGAAGATGTGACGGCAGGCGAAGCGATGATATCCGCCGACTTATGTGTTGGGGTTGAACTTGAAAGTGTCGCCATGTCGGGACGTGTTCCGATTGAGAATCAGGCGCAATTGCCACCCTTACCTGAATTTTCAATTGGTCTTTATCATCGCGAAACTCCTGCAAATGACATCAGTGGTATGCTCATTGATTATCTGTTGCGTGCCTTTCAGTAAAAATCAGAACTAACTGTGATGTTATGTGTTAATTTTTAGCGACACGGTTTTCTCAGATAACTAAACCATCAGTTTGAGGCTAGCCATGACATTATCTGATCTGATCCAAACGCAGGCTGAAGTTTATAACGGCAAGACCTTCCTGCTTTTCGAACATCAACTCATCACTGATGGAAAGAGTTTATCTTT
Source organism: Gammaproteobacteria bacterium (assembly GCA_047639625.1). Lineage (GTDB taxonomy): Bacteria > Pseudomonadota > Gammaproteobacteria. The sequence continues at coordinate 5,495 of JBLIOG010000160.1, read as the reverse complement.
ATCATCCGGCTTTCGATTAGAACTCACTTATTCAGCACTTAACCAACGGGTTAATCAAGCCTGTCATTTATTAAATAAACTGGGAATTATAAAAGGCGATGTCATTAATCTCCATTTACCCAATTGTCCCAGCTTTATAATTCTCTGGTTTGCAGCTGCACGCCTTGGCGCAGTTATGATGCCGACCAATGTTTTATCTTCAACTGAAGAATTGATTTACCTGCTCGATCATTCTGCAAGCAAGGTGACATTTACATCGGCAAAATACACAAGCTCGCTGCAGGAATGCCAGACAAAAGTAGGTAGCTTAAAACAGTTCATCATCTGCGATATTTTTAGTCATCAACCTGAACCCGATAGTTTTGAGGCTCAATTATCCCGACAGCCCGTTTCCGCCTGGAAGACCCAATTAGATCCGCTGGATCTTGTCTCAATCATGTACACCTCCGGAACAACATCAAAACCCAAAGGCGTCATGGTCAGTCATGCAAATTATTTCGCCGCTGGTAATACGGTCGCCGATCACCTCGAACTGACCGAACAGGATCGACAATTCGTCGTTTTGCCACTATTTCATGGCAATGCACAATACTATTCCATTATGAGTGCGCTCCTACGAGGCGCGAGCGCTGTATTAATGGATCGTTTTTCAGCCAGCCAGTATTTTGATAAATGTTGTGAATACGAATGTACCGTCGCTAGTTTATTTGCCGCGCCGATGCGAATGATTCTGGCACAGCCTGACAATCCTAAACATCGAGCGAATAGTATTCGGGTCGTAATCTATGCGCAAAATCTGACTGAACAACAATTAGAAGAATGGAGTAAACGCTTCGATGCATCTCTATGCCAAATCTGGGGAATGACCGAAACGATGGGACCGCCTTTAATGAATCCGCTTCATGGCGAAAGGAAAAACCAAACCATTGGCAAACCGACCGCCGATTACCAGATAAAACTAACCGATGAAAACGGCAACTCGGTGGCAAACGGGGAGGAAGGTGAGATTCTGGTCAAAGGCATACCCGGACAAACCATTATGTCGGGTTATTATAAAAATCCAGCAGCTAGTGAATCAACCATTAAAAACAATTGGCTGCACACAGGTGATAATGCTGTTCTGGATGAGGATGGATTTTATCGATTCGTTGACCGGAAAAAAGACATGATAAAACGTTCCGGTGAAAACGTTTCTGCGGGCGAAGTAGAAAACGTATTGTTACAACATCCCGATGTTTTCGAATGTGCAGTGATTGGGATTCCTGATGATATAAAAGATGAGTCGATTGTCGCAGTTGTGGTCGCGAAACCAGGAGCGAAACCGACGACCGATGAACTACTAGAATTTTGCCGGGGAAAGCTGGCTAGCTTCCGGGTTCCTGAAACAGTTTTATTAGTGGCTGAACTACCGAAAACATCCGTCGGGAAAATTCAAAAGCATCTCATTCGAAATGAATTAATTCAAAAGCTTAGCGATTCAAAAAAGTCGGTTAGGACGCAATGAAAACCAACATAATTTCACTTCTATAAAAATAAGCCTGATCCAAAGAATCATTATTTAATAACCCTACACCACTCCTGTTTAATAGGCGCATAATATGGTTATTGCAACCGAGTTATTTGAAATGACGCCTTGTATCGATACCAGCAAAGCATTAATTGTTATCGGGGCAAAGCCCTTCATTACCGTTAAAAATAACCGGCCTTAATCTATTGCTTGAACGACCTTCATTAGGATTCAAAGCATCGGTTGGCGACGTCGGAAAGCCGCTAGTGCGAATGAATGCTCTGGAGTGTTTTTCGCGAGCATTACTGGTCGGTGTGATCCCGCTCCTGGCGTTCGAAGCACTCGGGTCGAAAGAAGCGGTGACCCTCGCCTACCTGTTTGCCTCACTACTAACTCTGACTATTACTCTGAATTTCGCCCGTCTGGAACGCATGATAAAACGACGTTGGGTAGTAACGCTGGGCGGGATTTTCAGTATTCTCGCAGCCACCATATTTATGTTCAGCACGGGTTACGGATTATCTCTGGCAATAGGATTACAAAAAGCCGCCGGATCTATGTTCGCAATTTGTCTTTCGCTATACATTATGGACTACATCAATCGCCACGATTTAATCGCAACTGAGTCAAGACGGATTTTTTATAGTGGAATCGCCTGGATCGCAGGCCCTACGCTCGGAATATGGTTATGGAATGAAACTGGGCACTGGGCTCCTTTCATATTAACGATGTTATCGTCTGCAATCGCGCTTGCTTACTTCTGGTTTTTACGCCTCGGGGAAAATGAAGTCATACAGCCGGCCAGATCGATTTCAGTCAGTCCCTTGATCCTGATACCCCGATACTTTGTCCAGCCCACACTAAGAATTGCCTATCTGATTACGCTTACCCGCTCTATCTTCTGGTTGTCACTTTTCATTTACGGGCCGATTTATGTCGTTGAAGCAGGGTTACCCACCTGGATGGCAGGCGGGCTGATCTCGCTGACCAGTGGATTGATGTTGTGCAGTTCGCTGATCCGTAATCTTGCCAGTCGCTATGGCACTCGAAAGGTGATAATCGTAGCTCAGAACACTTGCGCGGCTGCGCTTGTAATGCTGTTCTTCACCGGAGACCCGAAACCCGTTGGTATGATTTACTGGGTGCTCGCCTCGGTTGGCGCAGCAAGTCTTGACGTAGTAGGAAACATACCTTTCATGCGGCTGGTGAAAACGCGCGAAAGAACCGAGATGACCATGATATTTTCCACCTGGCGAGAAGCTTCAAACCTGCTAACACCCTTGTTGGTGACCCTGATTTTACTAGTCGCGCCAATCGAAACTTTTTATTTGTTGCTGGCACTCATGCTGACAATGGCCAGTGTAGCTGTTTCCTACCTGCCCCGAAGACTCTAATGTCGAGGTTGGATACGAATGTATCCATGCGCCGGTTCGATAAGCCGAAGGTAGTGCCAGGCATTAGGACAGGATGTCCGCAAGTAGAATACCAACGGTAGTCGCTCTTAGGCGACGCACGAGATGTTATCGAAGAGCAGTTGCCGAGAACACAGTGAAGCCCAACCGAGCAATGGCTCCAATTTGTTGGGATTCGCAGGCTCATCCTATTAACCTACGAACTTATTCTGCTGGCAATGTTACGACACTCGGTTCCCCATCAGGCCAATCGCCCATCGGATAAGGGTGATATTCACTGTTAAACGTTAAAAATCGAACAATCTGATAAATATAACTCGAAAGCCCTTGCCCCAATTTAAGTAATCGAGCATTTATCTCACCGGTAAACAGATTATGCAGAAACTGAAAAACCACCACGCCAAATAAAACAAAATCGGCGATTCCTGCAAAAAAGGTAAAGAGCAACATATAGAAACCACGTTTCCAGGTCGACTGCCGTTTTAGATTTTCTTTGAGATCACTGTTCATCGGTTTACCGGTCTTTGATTAATTGAACACACCTCTCCATAATGGGGTTAAAACCTGTATTAACAACTAAAAGCTGGCTGAATATTATGATCGAAACTCACGCTAACTCCGCCTATAACTATCCATTACTGATCAAACATCTCTGGCACACACCATTATTGCGATGCCCTGATCAGGAAATCGTCAGCGGTTTATCAAAAAGATTCAACTACCGCAGCATATATCAGCGCATCGGAAAGCTGGCAGCAGGGTTATTGGCCCAGGGCGTCACGCGGGGCAGCACAGTTGCAGTAATGGACTGGGACAACCATCGATACTTTGAATGTTTCTTTGCTGTTCCAATGATGGGGGCGGTCCTGCATACCATTAATATCCGTTTATCACCGGAACAAATCCTTTACACCATCAACCACGCGGAAGACGACGTAATTCTGGTACATGCGGATTTCCTACCAATCATCAATCAAATTTCCGATCGATTCGAACGGCCCATAAAATTAATCTTCCTGACCGACAAGCCCGCTGATCAACTCCCGAACAATTGTTCGATCGAATTTGAAGCCATGCTTGAGCTAGTCAGTGAGGCATTTAAATTTGAAGATTTCGACGAAAACACTATTGCTACCACTTTCTATACCACGGGTACTACTGGAGACCCAAAAGGAGTTTTTTACAGTCATAGACAATTGGTGCTGCATACTCTCGGACTGATCGCTACAATGGGATCTGGAGATACTAACAATCGTTTTCATACCGGCGATGTCTATATGCCCATTACGCCCATGTTCCATGTTCATGCCTGGGGGTTTCCCTATGCCGCGACTTTAATGGGTATTAAACAAGTTTATCCCGGTCGCTATGAACCAGCAAGATTACTCAAACTACTTGAAAAAGAACAAGTTACCTTTTCTCACTGTGTCCCCACTATTCTTAATATGCTGTTGTCAGCTCCCGAAGCCGAGTCAACACAGCTTGATGGATGGAAAGTCATCATCGGAGGATCCGCATTAACAAAAGGACTCGTAATAGCAGCCGCTCAAAAAGGCATTAGTGCCTTCACTGCTTATGGAATGTCGGAAACCTGCCCGGTTGTTTCCTCGTCAAATATGACCGACATCAATGATCACCAGGATGACGACATTGCACTTGAAGCGCGTTGTAAAACCGGAGTGCCTGCTGTTATGGTCGACTTAAGAGTTGTCGATGCGGATATGAATGACATTCCAACTGGCGGCGAAGTGACTGGTGAAGTCGTCGTGCGAGCCCCCTGGTTGACTCAGGGTTATACCGGCAGTCCAGAAAAATCTGAAGAACTCTGGCAAGGCGGATATTTGCATACTGGTGACGTCGGTTATATTGATGACACAGGCTCACTTCGAATAACCGATCGTATTAAAGATGTCATCAAATCCGGCGGTGAATGGATATCGTCAATTCAACTTGAGGACATTGTCTCCCGTTGTGAGGGTGTGGCTGAAGTAGCCGCTTTTGGAATACCGGATGAACGTTGGGGTGAACGCCCTATGTTAGTCGTCGTAAAAAGCACTGAGGATCTCAATGCCGATACAATTAAAACGGCTATCAGCGAGGAAGTTGATTCAGGGGTATTATCTCGTTGGGCTATTCCAGAACGCATCGAATTTGTTGATGCTATTCCTAAGACCAGCGTCGGCAAACTGGACAAAAAAGTAATGCGGAAAACCTACGGCTAAACCAATTGAGTTAAATATGATGATTACCCAACTAATTAATTATCCGGTTAAGTCTTTAGCTGGCTGTGAATTGAAACAAAGTAACGTTAAGGCTACGGGTCTCGAAAATGATCGCCTGATGATGCTCATCGACGATCGAGGTAAGTTCATCACTCAACGTAAATTTCCGCAACTGGCTTTAATCAAAGCCGAATGCAATGAGTCGGGAATAGTTTTCAATACCGACGATCGAGCAAATTTGACGATCGATTCAGATTTTCAGGGAGACCCCATTCAAGTCGACGTCTGGGATGACGAGTGCCATGGCTTTATCGCCGATAATTCGGTTAACGACTGGTTTAGCAAATATCTGGA
>JBLIOG010000159.1:0-8994 GCA_047639625.1 Gammaproteobacteria bacterium | reverse complement strand
TTACCGGATTACGGCAGTTTTTCAAAAGAGGCTTTAACGAGGTTTTTGGCCATTACGAAAAAATCAAACAGGGCAAGGTTTATACCGTCGCCCGGGGCATTAAAGCGTATTAAAAATTTCTTTTAAGACAATAATCTCTTAACCTGATTCAGGCGCGATAAGGCGCGATCTAGATTTTCATCGATACAATTTATATGGCCCATTTTTCGACCTACTCGAGCCTCTTTTTTACCATATAAATGTAGCTTTGCTTTCTCCATACCCAGCAACTGATCCCAGACCGGTTCAGAATCGTCTGGCCAGATATCTCCGAGGATATTCCACATTACGACTGCTGAGTGCTGGCGACAGGATCCTGCCGGTAATCCGCAAACCATACGAAGTTGTTGTTCGAATTGCGAAGTATCACAGCCATCGAGCGTATAGTGACCTGAATTATGAGGCCTGGGAGCCATTTCATTGACCAGTATTTCACTATCATTCGAGATAAAAAACTCAACAGCCAAAACGCCACAATAATTTAAACCGTTGGCAATCTTTCGGGCCGAGCTCTGTAACTGGTAAGCCTGGTCTTGAGTAATTCTAGCCGGAGCAATCGTCGTATCGAGAATGCCATTCTTATGCTCATTTTCAGCAACTGGGAAACAAGTAATCTGCCCACTCTGACTGCGACAAAGAATGACTGATACTTCTCGCGCAAGATTAATACGCTGTTCAATAACACAATGCCTGTCACCCAATGCTGTATAGGCATCGACAAGGTCACTAAAGGATAAACAAACGACCTGACCCTTTCCGTCATATCCCAGGGTAGCTGTTTTCAATATAGCTGGAAAAGAAAAGTTTTCAGCCGCTTTCAGCTGATCACTATTCTCTATCGAAATCCAGTCGACAGTTTTTAAGCCTAGATCATTAAAAAAAGCTTTTTCAAGTTGTCGATTTTGGGCGATTGTTAGCGCATCAGCCGACGGATGAACGGCAACTTTATGGGCCAGGTAATCCAGTGTCTGAGCCGGTATGTTTTCAAATTCAGTTGTAACCACCTGACAATTTTCAGCCAGATCATCAAGTGCATTAGTATCATCATAAGCAGCCTGTATATGACGATTTGCCAAACTACCTGCGGGGCTAGCCGGATCAGGATCAAGCACAATAACTTCGTATCCCATCGTTCTCGCCGCGGAGACAAACATTCGGCCCAACTGTCCTCCGCCAAGCATCCCTACAGTACTTCCAGGCAAAACAGCCATGTTTACTCGCCTCCAGGCAACGTCATCATTAATACAGCCTGCTTTTGCTGCAGACGAAAATCTTCAAGTTTTTCTAACAATGCCTGGTCAGTGATAGCCAGCATTGCAACCGCATAAAGTGCTGCATTTATCGCACCCGCTTTGCCAATCGCAAAAGTCGCGACCGGAATTCCTTTCGGCATCTGGACAATCGACAGCAGTGAATCTTTGCCGCCAAGATGCTCAGTAGGAATCGGCACACCAAGAACCGGTACTGATGTATGTGCCGCCAGCATACCTGGCAGATGAGCTGCGCCACCCGCACCTGCAATTATACAGGCAATATTTTCCGAACGTGCAGACTTGGCAAATTCTGCCAATAAATCAGGCGTGCGATGAGCAGAAACAACTTTAGCGACATAAGCTAAATCAAATTTGGCCAGATACTCAATCGTATGCTGCATTACCGGCCAGTCGCTATCACTTCCCATTACGACGGCTACCACAGGTTTCTCCATGAATTTCTCCGAGGTGTTAAAAAAGCGGAGGATTATAACGCGTATTAAGGGTAAATCACCATCAGACTAACGATCTCATTATCAAAGCTTGTGATATGATCACGCGCCTCATTAACTCGACTAATCATCGCCATGAGCAAGAGTGCTGAATCCGGTATATTCCAAACCGATATAGAGGGTCTCGAATTGATCGCTCGCGGAAAGGTTCGCGATATTTACGCCATAGATGCGGAACATATGTTGATTGTTACAACCGACCGATTATCAGCTTTCGACGTCGTTTTCCGACAGCCTGTGCCCGGCAAGGGCGCGCTGCTTACCGAAGTCTCCAACTTCTGGTTTTCGAATACTGCCGACATCGTGCAAAACCATATTAGTGATCTCAATTTGAAGGATTATGTCAGCGATGCCGATTATCAAAGGCTGGCGTCACGATCAATTATTGTTCGTAAGTTAAAGACCTTACCGGTCGAAGCAATTGTACGAGGTTATGTCATCGGGTCGGGCTGGAAAGATTATCAAAGTAGCGGCGCTATTTGCGGCATCAAGCTGCCGACAGGTTTAAAGCAAGCGGCGAAACTTCAAGAACCCATTTTCACCCCATCGACTAAAGCCGAGGTCGGTGATCATGATATCAATGTTAGTTTCGAGGCGGTGGTTACCAAAATAGGCCGCGAACGCGCGGAAGAGATCAGGGACATCAGCATCAGATTATATAAAAGAGCTGCCGATTATGCTTTATCCCGAGGCATCATCATTGCTGACACCAAATTTGAATTTGGAATCAATAGAGACGATGAGATTGTTTTAATTGATGAAATTCTGTCACCGGACTCGTCCCGATTCTGGCCTGCAGACGAATATCGTGAAGGTATCAGTCCACCCAGTTTCGACAAGCAGTTTATTCGCGATTACCTCGAAACACTCGACTGGAATAAAGCACCCCCGGCTCCCGAGATTCCTGCGCACATTATCGAAAAAAGCCGCGCTAAATATCAGGAAGCACGTGACATTCTACTTGGGTAAGAATACAGCGAGTGACTCGATATAAAATCAGGCCTTGGGTAGCGTAACGCCCTGCTGTCCCTGGTATTTCCCACCTCGATCTTTATAGGATATTTCGCACACCTCATCTGATTCGTAGAACAGCATTTGGGCAATCCCTTCATTGGCATAAATTCGGGCCGGTAAAGGAGTTGTATTCGAAAACTCGAGCGTCACATGACCTTCCCATTCCGGTTCCAACGGCGTGACATTTACAATAATTCCGCAACGAGCATAAGTTGATTTGCCGAGACAAATGGTTAACACACTTCGAGGTATACGGAAGTACTCAACGGTTCTTGCAAGTGCAAAGGAATTCGGCGGAATAATACAGATATCAGATTCAACATCGACAAAACTATCGTCAGAAAAATTTTTCGGATCAACAATCGCTGAATTAATATTGGTAAAGATTTTAAACTCATTGGCGCATCGAACGTCATATCCATAGCTCGAAGTCCCATAAGAAATAATTTTCCCTTTATCTGACTCCCGAACCTGGCCGGGTTCAAAGGGCTCAATCATCCCTTCGTTTTTGGCCATTTCACGAATCCAACGATCTGATTTAATACTCACGACGATTTATCTGTTTTTTGAAAAGACAGCAGTATAAACAGTTACCTTCGGGCTGTCTGCGCCTGAGTGGTCTCAGCAAAATTCGAACTGAACCGATTAGAAAATATCTGATGGAACTATATTTCTAGATTCAGAAAATGCACTTTAAAATAGTCGCTCAGCATTTTCACCCGCGTTGACACCAACCTCCCGGGAGGATAGACCGCATATAATCCAAGAGGCGGCCCCTGGTAGTCCTGAAGAATAAGTTTAAGGGTTCCTTCTTCAAGGGGTGTCCTTAAAAAGAACTTAGGGCCACCGCCTATTGCCAAGCCTTCGATAACAGCTTGTATAAGAAATTCTCCATTATTGGCAGATAATCGATACCTGCTTTTGATCGGTATTTTTATCCCCTTCTCCTGCAGTGAAAACTGACTACTTAAGTTGGCATTAGAATAAAGTACGACCTGGTGCTGATTTAAATCAGTTGGATGCTGCGGAATGCCGTATTGCTCCAGATAGGCTGGACTTGCACAAACACCCATTTCAACATTAGCTAGCCTGCGCGCAATCAGTGTCGAGTCTTCCAGTTCGCCAATGCGAATGGCGATATCCCGGTTTTCCTCGATCAAATTGGTTTGCCGATCATTTAAATCAACATCAATTTCAATACCTGGATGCAAATCCATAAACCGAGCTATTGGTTCCGCTAATAAGCGGGCACCCAATCCAAGGGGTGCAGCCAGTCGAATTTTGCCCGACAAATTGCATTGTTCATTGCTTACAATCTGCTCCGCCTCTTCAATATCGACCAGAATTTGGGCAGCCCTTTGATAAAATAGTTTGCCACTATCCGTCAGCGACAGACTTCTTGTTGTCCGCTGTAACAACTGAACACCCAGTCGAGATTCAAGATCACTAACACGACGGCTGATAAGTGATCTTGCAATAAGGAGACGCTCCCCTGCCTTACTAAAGCTTTGGCCATCGACTACCGCGACAAACGCCGCAAGTTGATCATATCGATTCATATTGTTTACTAATCCGTAACAGTGTATTGATAATACACCTGTTTATTAATTTAATTAAAACAATACTATGGTGGTGAGTACAGCGGAAGTACAAGGTATCAGTCATTAGAAACGCCATTAAGATTGATAAGCTTTAGATTTCTGTAATTTTAAAAAGCCTGGGCTGATATTATTAACTTTTACCCGCCTGGCACGAACCCAGAAGGAATTTATTATGTCGACATTCACTGTCAACCGCACTGTCCAAAAAATCGTTACCGGTCAACCTGCCACTGATGGTGCAGGTGTTGAACTCGTGCGGGTTATCGGCCAACCCGGAATGATGGAACTTGATCCATTTTTGTTACTTGATGCTTTTCGTTCAGATAATCCCAATGACTATATTGGCGGTTTTCCAGCCCATCCGCATCGAGGGTTTGAAACCGTCACCTATCTCCTCAATGGACGCTTAAGGCACAAAGACAATGCCGGTAATGAAGGCCTGATTGAGCCGGGTGGCATTCAGTGGATGACTGCAGGACGTGGGATTATTCATTCTGAAATGCCCGAACAACAGGATGGTTTGCTTGAAGGTTTTCAACTTTGGATCAATCTTCCTGCCAGTGACAAGATGACAGCACCGGGTTACCAGGAACATTCTGCGGCCGAAATACCCCATGAAGAACGACCCGGATCACTCATTCGAGTGATCACGGGAAAAACCATGATGGGGACAAAAGGACCCGTAAGCCAACCACTAACGGATCCTATATTTTTGGATGTGAGTCTAGAAGCAGATTCCAGCTTCGAAGAAGCGATACCTGAGTCGCATTCTGCTTTTGTCTATGTCATTCAAGGCGAGGTAACTATTGGCGACAGTAAATCGAACCGTATCCATAGAGACCAACTCGCGATCCTGGTTGATGGTAATCAAGCCAGTTTGAGCTCCGACTCCGGGGCGCGTTTTTTACTGGTCGCCGGCAAGCCACTTAAAGAGCCTATTGTCAGAGCGGGCCCATTTGTGATGAATACCCACGCAGAAATCAAACAAGCTTTTAACGACTATCAATCGGGTCAAATTTAGGCTTCTCACCGACGACTCACCAGTAGACTCTAGTGGTAATAAACTCGGTACTAAGCGGCGACATAACCTGATGTCGCCAGATTAACCCTAATTATTCTGAATAACAATACTGGGGAAAGCGGCAGAATGATCTTTCGCTTTAGAGGCCAGTTTTGCGGCAGTTTTACGTGCGATCGATCGATACATCGCACTAATTTGGCTGTCTGCCATCGCAGCAACAGTCGGTTGACCACTATCCGCCTGCTCGCGAATACGAATATCGAGCGGCAAAGACCCAAGAAGGTCAACACCATGATCTTTTGACATTTTTGCGCCACCACCCTCACCAAAAATATGCTCGCTGTGTCCGCATTGACTACATATATGAATACTCATGTTTTCGATAATACCAAGTACCGGCACTTCGACCTTCTCGAACATTTTCAGTCCCTTACGGGCATCTAATAGCGCAATATCTTGAGGCGTAGTAACAATCACTGCCCCACTGACTGGGATTTTCTGAGCCAGGGTTAATTGTGTATCACCGGTTCCTGGCGGCAAATCTACGACTAGATAGTCGATATCTTTCCAACGGGTATCATTCAATAATTGTTCTAATGCCTGGGTGACCATGGGGCCACGCCAGATCATCGGTGTGTCTTCTTCGACCAGATAACCAATCGACATTGACTGAAGACCATGACCCATCATCGGCTCGAGGCTTTTACCATCAATAGACTCAGGCTGTCCCTTACAGCCGAGCATTCGGGGAACACTAGGACCATAAATATCAGCATCAAGAATCCCTACCTTGGCACCCTCGGCTTGAAGCGCCAGCGATAGATTCACGGCTGTGGTTGATTTACCCACACCGCCTTTTCCAGACGCAACTGCTATAATATTTTTGATCCCTGCCATTGGCTTAAGATTTTGCTGAACCGCATGGGATTTAATCCTGGATGAAATATTCACTTCCAGATTATTGATAGTGGGCAGTGCTTCGACAACGATTTGTCGCAGTGAATCGAAATAACCGGCCGCTGGGTAACCCAACTCAAGCGTTATGGTCGTTTTATCACTTTCAACACTGATGTTTTTGACAGAACCGGCAGATACCAGATCGGTTTCCATATAGATGTCCTGGACCGTGGACAGTACGCTTTCAATTTCAGTTTTGCTCATTGACATATCGGATTAGAAATTCGGCATCAGTTTAACAGGGCGAGCATTCTAACCGAGACGAGTATCAAATTTCACTTAGTTTTTATGGGTATAGGCAGATTATCGAATGGCAAGCTCCGGTCTTTTAGGCTTGTGCAATAGACCCATCAACACCGGATATAGAATTGAGTGATTCTTCACCAACGAACATCTGTTCACGAAATGTCCAGATTCTACAAAAAATCTTTAAGAAAATTATCGCTATTCAAGTTGCAATACTGCACTCGAAATTGATCAACTACGTTTCAATCAGGAAGTGGTCGCGATAGAATACCCGCCTCATTTTATAGCCATTCCTGTAATGAATTCAGAATCCCGCCGTCTAGTTGTAACCAGCGCCCTGCCCTACGCCAACGGTCCGATCCATATCGGCCATATGCTCGAATATATCCAGACGGACATCTGGGTGCGCTTTCAGAAACTACGCGGAAATGAATGCACCTATGTTTGCGCAGATGATGCACACGGCACTCCGATCATGTTACGGGCGCAGGCCGAAGGCATTACACCCGAAGTGCTAATCGAAAGAATCCATCGTGAACATCTGGCCGATTTCACCGATTTCGGCGTTGACTTTGATAATTATTACAGCACCCATTCACCCGAAAACAGGGAATGTGCTGAATTTATCTACAAGGCATTAAAACAGGGCGACCATATTCGCACTCGAACAATTTCACAGGCATATGACCCCAAGGCTGAAATGTTCCTGCCTGATCGCTTTATCAAAGGGACTTGCCCTAATTGCAAAACACCCGATCAATATGGCGATAACTGTGAAAAATGCGGCGCTACCTACGACCCTACCGAATTGATCGATCCGATTTCTGTGGTAAGCGGTGAAACGCCTGTAGAAAGGGATTCGGAACAGTATTTCTTCAAGCTTGAAGACTTTGAAACGATGTTAAAAGAATGGACTCGCGCTGGACATATCCAAAATGAAATCGCTAACAAAATGGATGAATGGCTTGAGGAAGGGCTAAAAGACTGGGATATCTCTCGAAATGCACCTTATTGGGGCTTTGAGATTCCCGATGCACCCGGCAAGTACTTTTACGTCTGGTTAGACGCACCGATTGGTTACATGGCTAGCCATAAAAACTGGTGCAAAAATAATAATCGCAATTTTGACGATTGCTGGAAACTTGATAGCACAATGGAATTGCACCATTTTATTGGTAAAGACATTGCTCGCTTCCATACCTTGTTCTGGCCTGCGATGCTGGATGGTGCGGGTTTTCGTAAACCTACCGCTGTTTACTGTCACGGTTTTCTAACAGTGGACGGCCAAAAAATGTCGAAGTCACGGGGAACTTTCATTAAGGCACGAACTTACCTGGATCACCTCAATCCTGAATATCTACGATATTATTTCGCAGCCAAACTAGGGCCGGGAGTTGACGATATCGATTTAAGCCTCGAAGATTTCACCGCTCGAGTTAATTCTGACCTGGTTGGGAAAGTCGTCAATATCGCCAGTCGATGTGCCGGGTTTATCAATAAATCTTTTGATGGAAAACTCGCAGACAATTTATCGGATCAAACCTTACATAATCAATATCTGGCAGCAGCCGACGGAATTGCTGAAGCTTATGAAAATCGCGAATACGCCAAAGCCATGCGCGAAGTCATGGCGTTGGCGGACAAGGCCAATCAATATATCGATGAGAAACAACCCTGGGTCAATATCAAAAATCCGGAATTGCACGAGGATGTTCATCAGGTATGTAGTACCGGAATCAATTGTTTTCGTCAGTTAATCATCTATCTCAAGCCTGTTTTGCCGAAGGTAGCGGCTTCAGCGGAAGAGTTTCTCAACGTTGATTCACTCAATTGGCATAATCTGCCCGACAGCCTCGATGGCCACCAGATTAATCGTTTCAAGCCTTTGATGACTCGTATCGAACCAAAATTAGTCGACAAAATTGTTGAAGCCAGTAAGGAAGACGTTAAAGCAGAAGCAAAACTGATTAATGCCCCACAAGATTCATCCTATGAACCGGTTGATACCGAAATTGTTTATGATGATTTTGCCAAACTCGATTTAAGAGTTGCAAAAATTCTCGATGCTAAACGCGTTGATAAGTCCGACAAATTATTGCAGTTAACACTCGATCTAGGGTTCGAAACGCGCAATATCTTTGCCGGAATTGCAGAAGCTTATAATCCGCAAGAGATTATTGGCCGTAATACGGTGATGATTGCAAATCTGGCCCCACGTAAAATGAGATTCGGAATTTCCGAAGGCATGGTTCTGGCAGCAGGACCCGGTGGATCAGAAATTTATCTGTTGAACCCTGAAGACCGAGCAACACCCGGGTTACGGATTCGCTAGCCCCGATGCAATCTAAAAT
>JBLIOG010000158.1:0-9025 GCA_047639625.1 Gammaproteobacteria bacterium | reverse complement strand
CCGTTAAAATTAGGTAAATTGATTGAAGAGTAAATATATTCAGCGAATAGCCCCAGGGTCGCCAGCGAGGCAAAAATTATCGTGATGGTTCTTTGCGACAATAATCCCGAGACTGCAATTGGAATGATTAGTAACATACCTAAACCGCTGGTAACGCCCCCGCAGGCATGCATCAGTAAGATAAGTAGAATGATATCGCCATAGATCTGTAAATTAACCTGTTGTTGAAAGCCCCGGCGTTCTATCCATGTAGCTAAAACCCAAACCAGTGAAAGAATCACATAGGCCAAACTGGTCCAGGAATAAAGGCCTAAATGAACAACGATCAAAAATGGAGAATTTTCAAGAAAAGTTTGAATGAAAAATATCGACGCTAGACTTAACCGATAAATATTAAGTAAGCGGACTGATGTCCAGTTAGTTTTACGCGGCAGGTATCCCCGAATATTATCCGTTGTCGAGTTCTGCATGTTCCTGGCAGCAATAGCTATGGTTATTTTGGTGGATGAGTAATGACTCGGGAACATGCAGGCCACAATGATCGCAGGGTTTCATCGTTTCAGATTGAGGCATAGGTTCCTGCTCTTCGGCCTTACGGCTCGTGAAAAACCGCTTTAGAAGCCAGAACAGCAATGCAACAACGATAAAAAGAACGACAAAACGCATGATTACTCTGTGAGCTAGTTTAATTTGGATGGAAATTTAGACCAGGCTGCAAGTCTATGATTTATTGTTCAAAAGAACAAACGCTGGTATTAGGTTTTTAATACAAATACTAGAGAAAGGAAGTCAGTGATCCAACTATCTGGCTGGAAATTGAGTCGATTGTTGCCAGGGCTTTTCAATAGCCCGGCTTTCAAGTTTATTACTTACTTGCTGTACCCGATAAACCTGCTTATACTGCGCGGCGATTTTTAGTTTGTTGACCGATACCGCGGGAGCGCTATTCAATGACAGTTGAATTACCTGAAGGCTATACACCTTCTTCCAAAGAAGATTACTTGTCGCCTATGCAACTGGAGTATTTTCGCCAGAAGCTGTTGGTCTGGCGAGCTGAGCTAGTACAAGAATCTGAGAATACGATTAACCATCTAAAAGAGGAGAATTGGCAGGAACCTGATATTAATGATCGGGCTACGCTCGAAACCGATGCGGCGCTTGAATTACGAACGCGAGATCGATATCGAAAATTGGTTAATAAAATTGATTCAGCTTTGTCCAGAGTATCGGATGGATCATACGGCTATTGTGATGAAACTGGCGAAGAAATCGGATTGAGGCGACTTGAAGCCCGTCCAATCGCAACTCTTACCATTGAAGCGCAGGAAAAACACGAGCGCCTTGAAAAACAGCATAGAGATGACTGAATTCCTAATTTCGTCAATTTCCAGTTAGGATTTATTCGGATTCTGACTGATTAGACTTTCGATAAGGGACTCTGGCAGTAGGGACTACTTCAGCGGCGGCATCACAGTGTACGTGTTGGTCGTCGAAGAAAATATGGGGTGAGAATGCTGCCAGAACTTTATTCTTTGCGACCCCTCCAAGGAAAAAAGTTTCATCAATACGAACATTCCAGGTTCTGAGTGTTCGTATTACTCGTTCGTGGGCGGGGCTGTTTCGAGCCGTTACCAGTGCAGTTCGGATTGGCGGGATATCGGGCAAGTTACTGCGATTTAAATCGAATTGTAAAAACGACAAAGTTTTTAATAATTTGGCAAACGGTCCTTCGGGTAATGGCTTTTCAGCATTGATTCGTTCATGTTTAATAAAGGCTTCCAATCCTTCATTTTGATAAATCAATTCTGACTCTTCGGAAAACAATACTGCGTCACCATCAAAAGCAATTCGAATCTGGTCCAGTGGCATAGTGGGATTTTGATTAGAATTTTCATAAATTAAACCCGATGCGACATTCGATTCAACCGCGCTTTGAACATCCTCTTCGGTAGCCGAAAGAAATAAATCTACATCAAAAGCGTTTAAATATTTGGCGACGGGTTCGCCTCCAGTAAAGGCTGCTCGAGTGATATCCAGTTGATAATGATCGATTGAATTTGAAATACGCAAGCTGGTATCAGCTGAATTCCTCGATACTATGACAACTTCAGTTCGACGAATCGCGCTGTCAATTTGATTAATTCTTAAAATTGCTTCAATCAGCGCGAATCCTGATCCAGGGCTTAAAATGTCGTTCTCATGTTCCAGTTGATATTTGCAATAGGCTTCGAGACCTTCGTTTAGATAAATTTCATTTTCACGGCTCAGGTCAAATAGAGCCCGTGAAGAAATTCCGATTACCAGATAATTCGTTAAATCATAGGCCATGCTTAAATCTCCTTGACGAAAACTTTGGATCGACGCGCCTGATTGTAATTACTCCGTTTCGATTCTGGTAGAGTATCCACATGGGTCTCAGAGAAGCCCTGTTCTATAAACCAGTGGGAGGTGGTAGTCGTTAAAGTAAACAATTGACGAATATTTTGTTGCCTGGCTGCCTGTTCCGCCGTGGACAGCAACTGACGTCCAAACCCCGCGTTTTGATAACCGTGATGGACCGCCAGGCAAGCGATTTCAGCGCTTTTCGAAGTCTGGTCGGGAATGCAGGCGATACAGGCAATGATCAAGCCATCTTTTTCAATAACATAAAAGTAGCCAATTTGTAATTCAAGTTGTTCTCGTGACCGGGCAACCAACACTCCTCCGTTTTCGAGCGGTTCAATAATTTGAGAGATACCTGCAACATCTTCGATTCTAGCCTGTCGCAGTCCCTCATAAAATCGATCGGTTATCATGATCCCATCGCCATCCCGAGTAAATAATTCGAGCAACAAACCACCATCAATGCGCTGGTTAATCAGGTGAACTCTGCTTATTTTATTTTCCACCGCTTGAATGGCATGACCGAGTAAATATTTCATTTGGTCGTCAACTTTGTTTTGTTGAATGAGTTGTCGGCAATCTATGGTAGATAAAGTATCGGCTTCAAAGTGTTTTTCATGATCATGGTGAATGAATATTAATTTATCGGCCTTCAATGCCTGAGCCGCTTCGACTGCCAGTTCTTCCGCGGGCAAGTTAAACACTTCTCCTGTCAGCGAATATCCAATGTTTGACAAAAGCACCACATGACCGAGATCCAGCATTTGGTTAATTATGGCATCCTTAACGGCTCGAACTTTACCACTGTGTTGCATATCTACGCCATCGATCACGCCTAGTGGCATACCGGTAACAAAGTTGCCGCTAACCAGCGAAATCTCTGATCCAGACATGGGTGTATTGGGCAGTCCTACCGAAAGCTGGGATTCAAGAAAATTTCTTACCTCATTGATAGCCTGGATAATAATCGGAAGGGAGTCTTGATCACTAATGCGGATATTTTTATGGAATTTGGAGGTTAGATTGCAACTTGATAAATGTCGGTCGATACTCGAGCGACTTCCATGCAATATTACGAGTCGAGTGCCGAGGTGATTGAGTAAGGCAATATCATTGACCAATCCTGTGAAACGTTCGGAAAAAATTATTTCGTCAGAAATCTGGATGACAAAGGTCTTTCCACGATGCGCCTTAATATAAGGTGCAGTGCTACGAAACCACGGCACAAAATCTTGCATGTTGATCATTAATTCAGGTATCCGTTAAAATCCTTGTCAATTGAGCGCATATGATAAACGCTATCTGTCATTCTGGCTGTTTTGGCAAGGAATATAAATGGTTAAAGTTAATTCTAACTTGCAACCACCTCTAAAATTTAAAAGGGCGCAAAATTATTAACACTGAAACTATTAGTCATCCGATCAGCAGTTACCAGTTACCAGTTACAACAACAGGAACTGGTAAGTTTTCTGTATAACAGAATGACCATGGGAATAGTCATTACCCTGTTTATTTCCAGTGTTGCATCAGCGCTAGCATTCTTTGAATTATCTATTCAGGGAAGGGAGCAGTGGGTGGTTGGATGGTATCTGTTGTTCTGCCTGGTATTATATTTGAGACTACGGTCACAAAAACAGTTTTTTCAGCTTCCCAACAAACAGTATTTTCCTTATCAATTCTGGAGTAAGCGTTTTTATATCGGGGCAGTAATGGCTGCTTTCATGCAGGGCTTTGGCGTTGCATTAGTAATGCCTTATTTAACCGGTAATATTCAGATTATTCTCCATTCATTGCTACTTGGAATGGGGGCTGGTGCCATCGCTTTTTTATCACCGTCGCTACGAGCCTACGCAACTTATCTGGTGATGATTATGCTTCCCGTTACGTTATGGTTGTTTTCTCAGCAAACCCTCGACGGATTAATACTGGGGCTACTATATATATTTTTTATGTCGGCCAGCTCTATTAGTGTTAAGCGCATGAATGTGTTGGTTAACGAAGCGCTTTATTATCGTTTCGACAGCGAAAACCTGGTTGAAGACCTTCAGCGTCTTCTGGACTCTGTAGCAAAATCAAATAAGGCCCTCGAAAAAATTTCTATCACCGATGAGCTAACCGGTGTTTCTAATTACAGATCATTTCGTGTCAATCTGGAAGAAGCCTGGCGAGCCCAACGTCAAACCGATGAACCACTATCGGTCGTTAAAATTAATATCGATTTCTTCCATGAGTTTAATGCTTTTTATGGGCAGGAAAAAGGGGATCAAACCTTAATTCAAGTAGCGCGAATTCTGGCATCTGAACTCACTCGAAAACAGTACCTGGTTGCCAGGCTGAATGGGGGCTGAGTTTGCTTTACTCTTACCCGATTGCAGCTGCGATAATGCTCGGTTAATGGCCCGGCGAATTGAGAAAACGCTTATTGATCGGAAAATCAGGCATGAAGCAACCCGAATCGGCCAATGGTTAACTTTGAGCATTGGTATTGCCTGCCAGAACCAGGTACGAAACTCGAGCTCAAGAGCGCTTTTGTCAAGCTTCGAAAGATCTTTGAAAATGGCGAAAGAAAAGGGTCACAATCGAATTGAAATAATCGAAGGGTGAATGACACTCAAGTCCTCGCACAAACCGCCAGGGGTTATCCTGCTATTAATATTTCGAGTAAGGCTTTTTGTGCATGCAGCCGGTTCTCGGCTTCCTGCCATACCACGCTTTGAGGGCCTTCTAGTACCTCTGTTGTAACTTCCTCTCCGCGGTGCGCAGGCAAGCAATGCATGAATAATGCGTCGACGGAAGCAAGTTGCATAATCCGCGAAGATACCTGGAAGTCTGCGAAAACCTGTTGACGTTGAGTCTGTTCATCTTCCTGGCCCATGCTAGCCCAGACGTCAGTAACAATGAGATCCGAGTTTCGGGCTGCTTCTTCGACGTTGTTGAAAATTTGAATTTGCTCGCGACAACTATCAATCATAACTTCGGAGGGTTCATGTCCTTCGGGGCAGGCAATATTTAGCTTAAAATCGAATTGACGCGCGGCATTCATATAAGAGTGGCACATATTATTACCGTCGCCGATCCAGGCTACTTGTGCCCCTTTGATATCTCCCCTCAGTTCAAACCAGGTTTGCATGTCAGCGAGTAACTGGCAGGGATGTAGATCATCGCTTAGGCCATTGATTACGGGAACTCTAGAGTGTTTTGCAAGCGTAGTGACACGTTCATGCTCAAAGGTTCGAATCATTATTCCATCGACCATGCTGGAAATAACTCGTGCACTATCTTCGATGGGCTCGCCTCGACCCAATTGAATATCACGGGTCGACAGAAACATGGCGTGGCCACCCAATTGGTTCATTCCCGCTTCGAAAGAAACTCGGGTACGAGTAGAAGACTTGTCGAAAACCATTGCGAGTACCTTACCGTTTAACGGTTGGTGGCTGACGCCCTGTTTTAATCTCGTTTTAACTTCTATGGCTAACTGGATCAGGTCTCTGAGTTCGGTACTTGAAAAATCAAGTAAGCTGAGAAAATGCCGGGTTAACATGGACTTACTCCGAAATCGATTGAATAAAGGATTGAATGCTGGCGATCAATCGATGCGCTAATTCTTCTGTTTGTGTTTCATCAATGATTAGCGGTGGTAAAAGTCTAATGACATTTTCTGCGGTCACGTTGATTAGCAGTCCATTTTCCAGGGCTATAGAAGCCATTGCCTGGCAGTTGACAGTCATTTGGATTCCGAACAGCAAACCCTGATGCCTGATGTCAGAAATCAATGGATTATTTTTGAATTCATTCGTAAGGATATCTTTAAGTTGGCATCCTCGTGCCTCGGCGTTGTCGGCCAATCGGTTTGCAAGCATCGACTCCAAAACTGTCAGCGCTGTCCTGCATGCCAGCGGATTGCCACCAAAAGTGGAGCCATGTTTTCCAGGTAGAATCACTTCAGCGGCTCTACCGTGAGCGACGCAGGCCCCAATAGGAACACCGTTGCCCAGGGCTTTAGCGAGGGTCATGACATCGGGAATAATGTCTTCATGTTGAAATGAAAACATTTTGCCGCTTCGAGCCATACCCGTCTGAATCTCATCCAGCATGAGTAGCCAGTTATTTTGATCACATATATCGCGTAAACCAGAAAGATATCCAGCATTAGGCACAATGATACCGGCTTCACCCTGAACAGGTTCGACAAGGATGGCAACCACATTTACATTATTTGATGCTATGACTTCAACTGCCTTTAAATCATTGAATGGTGCGCGCACAAATCCAGAGACCAGCGGCTCAAAACCCGCCTGCACCTTACGGCTTCCTGATGCACTTAAAGTCGCCATAGTTCTCCCATGAAAACTGTTTTGCATAACGACAATTTGAGGGTTGGATATTTCGTGATTACTACCATAGAGCCGGGCTAATTTTATGGCAGCCTCGTTGGCCTCAGCCCCGGAATTAGCAAAGAACACTTTATCCATTCCGGCCGTTTTACAAATCAGATCAGCGGCTTTTTGCTGCCATTCAATGTTGTAAAGATTGGAACAATGCAAAAGCAATCCGGCCTGTTCCTGAATGGCTTGAGTCACGGGCGGATAATTATGACCGAGACTGGTAACTGAAATGCCGCAAAGCGCATCAATATACTGCTTGTTGTTTTGGTCCCAGAGGTGAATTCCGTTGCCGTGAGTAAAGGTCACCGGAAGAGGCTGGTAAGATGAAATCAAATGTGAAGTCATAACAGTTGGGCGTGAAAAAACGCTCAAACATACAGTTATTCATAGGCATTTCAAGTATTTTTACGGATAAATTTGTATCTGCTTTGTTAGAAAGCCGATGAATGTCTGGAATGGTTAGACGGACAAAAAAAACCCCGCAATGCGGGGTTCTTTTTGTACAATGAATGTATGCCCTTAAAAAGGAAAGCCACCATGACCAAAAGCAGTCATAGACAGTAACATTGGTATAGACATTAATGTATTTGCTCTAGATGCCATCAAAGCAACGACTTTGCATTTAGCAATAACATTTGCGTCATGCGTTTGGCCGTCAAGTCCCAGGATTTTTTTCTGGTTTGGCCAAATTAAAACCCAAACATTAAACAACATGATAGTGCCTAACCAGGCACCAATGCCAATTATGGCAGCACCATTACTGAGCATGAATGCATCAGCAAACATACCCATTTGCATTAAAATGGTTGCTCCGGATAACCAGGTAGCTAGAGCCGCCCAACGAAACCATAACAATGCTTTTGGCGCGATATATTTATTAATTGAAGCAGCACCTGGACCACCACTTTCAACTTCAGATAACGCTGTAGCAACACCCGGTACTTGAACAAAGTTAAAGTAATAAAGTATACCTATCCAGGTAACACCTGCCAGGACATGGAACCAGACGGTCCATTGTATACTGCTGGTTGCACCATCAGCATAGATCATCATGATGATGGCAGATAAAACTACACCCGAAACTATGGTGCCTGTGATTGATTTCAACGGATTCATGGATGACTCCCGATAATATGTTTAGAATATGAGGCTGACTGTTTACAGGTAAATCAGTCTATTTGCCCTTCCCGTTTAGCGCGGAGCAGTATAAGGACTTTCACAGTGACAAGCAATGAGTCAATACTTAAGCTGTTGAAATTTATAAAATATCCAATTATTTTGTGAGGTTATATGTGCGGCCTTTTTGGTGCTTTGAGTTTTACCGATAGAGGAATAGAGAGAGACGTTGCTGAAGCCATGTCGGCTCGAGTAGCCAGGCGTGGGCCAGATGATAGAGGCGAATGGTATGACGGTCCGGTCATGCTAGGGCATAGGCGATTAGCAATTATAGATTTATCACCGCTTGGCCATCAGCCAATGGAAGATGTCTCGTCTAGATATACAATAGTTTTTAATGGCACAATTTATAATTATCCTGAACTACGTCAACAACTGATAGCGCTTGGTTATCAGTTTAGATCGCAAAGCGATACTGAAGTTATTATCAATGCCTATGCACATTGGGGTGCCGCAGCGGTTGAACTTTTGCATGGTATGTTTGCTTTTGCCATTTGGGACAGACTTACAAAAAAACTGTTCTTAGCCCGTGACCGAATGGGGATCAAACCACTTTATTATTCACAGACTGCTAATGGTTTTTATTTTGCTTCAAACCCGCAAGCGTTAATCGCGACCGGACTTTGTGATACCAGCATTGACGCAGTAGGTTTACACCATCAGCTATCGTTACACGCAGTCATTCCAGCGCCACGTACTTTATTAAATGGTATTCAGAAATGTCGTCCTGCGCATCACATGATTGTTACCCCGCAACGATCATTACAAGAAGTTCGCTACTGGAACCTTGACGCAACGCGTTTTGACCGCTCGTTTAGTCGTGAAGAATGGAATGAAAAAATTCATGCTGCTCTGATGGAAGCCGTTAAGCGACGGCTGGATATTGCAGATGTTCCCGTTGGCGTTTTACTCTCGGGGGGGCTGGATTCAAGCTTGCTAGTAGCACTTTTGGCCGAGGCTGGTGTTTCAAAAATAAAAACCTTCAGCATTGGATTTGAAGACCAGCCTGAAGAAAAAGGCAATGAATTTGAATTCTCCGACCCGGTGGCTAAGCGCTATGATACGGAACATCATAAATA
>JBLIOG010000157.1:0-9028 GCA_047639625.1 Gammaproteobacteria bacterium | reverse complement strand
AATTCCCAACCTGTTATTTTAATTGGTGAGGAGCCAGTTCCACCCTATCAGCGACCACCACTTTCAAAAAAGTATTTGTTAGGCCAACTCGATCGTGAACGGCTTTTTATTCGGCCACAAAAGTGGTTCGATGATCAGGGCATAACAACCCGGTTCGGAGAAAAGATAAGCTCAATTAATCCTGCTCAGAAAACCGTCACTAATCAGGACGGCAATCAAATCGCATACAGCAAACTGATTCTTACTACAGGCTCCCGCGCAAGGCAATTACCCGATCATCTCGGTGGCACACTTGATGGCGTTTTCACACTACGCAGCATTGCCGATATAGATCGCATGGCGCCTAAATTTACGGAAGGCCGAAAGCTACTGATTATCGGTGGTGGTTATATTGGGCTCGAAGCCGCAGCGGTCGGACGAATGCTCGGACTCAAGGTAACTCTGATTGAAGCAGCTAATCGTATTTTACAAAGAGTCGCTGCGCAGCAAACTTCAAACTACTTCCGAAAACTACATGTTGATCAGGGTGTCGACCTTCGTGAGTCAGCCCATATGAAACAGCTCGTCGGTCAAGATGGCAGAGTAACGGGAGCTGAACTCGAAGACGGTTCGATTCTCGATGCGGACCTCGTACTGGTCGGAATTGGCGGCATTGCCAACACTGATCTGGCTGAGGCTGCTGGTTTAAATTGTGATAACGGTGTAGAGGTTGATGATCATTGCGAGACCTCAAATCCGGACATATACGCAGCGGGCGATTGCTGCAGTTTTTATCGAAATGGACAAAAACTTCGTCTCGAATCAGTTCAGAACGCTTCTGATCAAGGTGATTTAATCGCTAGACACTTTGCCGGTGAAGCCGTGTCTTATACTGCGCTGCCATGGTTCTGGTCTGACCAGTACGGGTGTAAACTTCAAATCGTTGGATTGAATCAGGGTCACACACATTCTGTAGTACGACCCGGAGCAATCGACGATAGTCAGTCGATCTGGTATTACAAAGATGATCAACTACTTGCCATCGATGCGATGAATGATCCTAAAGCTTACGCATTTGGCCGAAAAATCATTGCGGCTAATAAGCATCCGGCACCTGAGATAGTTTCAAACCCTGAAACTGATTTGAAAGCGCTAGCAAAAGAATGAAATACCAATCGGGTTAGGCTGGTTTTAGACGACCCCAATAGTGTCCGACTGGTTACTTCTGCATTCAAATTCCACAACAATCGTTTCTTTACTTTCACAATAGTCGAATTCACTATGACCCACTAGTATTGATTAAGTTGGTTAGTACATAAACCTCGAAGTCTGGATTTCAGAAGCCCGTGTAGATGAACCTCATCTTGTTGGAGAAATGGTTTATAAACTACTAGCTGAACTCTACGCAAGCTACATAGACAGCTTTCCTTTGGAAAAAATGCATCGACTGCAAAAAAATCTACTCGTGCCAAATTCTGGTTTCTGGTCTTTTCTGGCTCACTTTGATAACAAAGTAGTTGGCATGATCAATATCATCGAATGTTCGGCCGTGTATGCAGGTGGGAAATTTGGTGAAATAACAGAGCTCTATTTAGAACCCGAATATCGATCTGCACAGATCGGCGAAAAATTGATCGAAAAGGCCAAATACTTTTGAAGGGAAAGAAAATGGCAACTGCTGGAGGTCGGTGCTCCTGATCTACCCCGTAGCCAACGTACCGTAGATTTTTATCTTCGTAATAATTTTAGTCTGGTTGCTAAACATTTCCCCGTCCCAAAATGATGACTGCATTCTATAGTGACTTCCTCAATGGGGTACGCCTCACTTTTGAAGCCCCAAAAGTGAGGCGTACCCTGCCGAGATGTTTACTATGAAATGAGATAGCATTAAGGATACGAAACCATTGCAGATGATTATCATGGCGACAATTAACTGTATCCTGTTGAATTATGTTGCTAATCACCTAATTTAATTCTTGTAAGTTTCATTAACAAACAAAAGCTTGAGGAAATAACCGCTATGATAAAGGGCTCCTGTTTATGCGGACAGATAAAGTTCGAACTCGACTCAAAACATCTGTTGGCGAGCCTGTGTCATTGTTCGATCTGTCGAAAATCTTCGGGAGCAGCCTTCGGGTCCTATGGAGAGATCTTAATCGATGATATACACTGGATTACAGATAAGGATCAATTGATCCAGTTCAACTACTCAATCATGTTAAGCAAATATTTTTGCGGTCAATGCGGAAGTACCGTCGCAACTCACCATGAGTCCTGGCCAGAATATTGGTATATCAGTCTTGGTTGTCTTGATGGCGAGCCGCCAATTTCTGTCGAGTATCACCAATTCACAGGTTCACAGGCTAGCTGGCATGAAATTAACGATCAGCTCCCACAATTTCCGCAATGGCCTGATGAAATTTAATAAAGGGTGAACTTTCACAAAGCAACTTCACAAAATCTCAGGTGTAATGATTTAGACCTCATCTGAGGCATTGTTAAATTGAGTGGCCGCAGCGAAGTCTGATTTAACTCTAGTCAAGCATTTCAATGTAACTGTCCCTAAACGAATTTTATCGCTCCAGAACAGCAAACGAAAAAGACTTTGTAAAATCGACGCGCTCCCAATGTAGACTGGATTATAAGTAAGACAGATTCATAAGGATTGCAAAGCTAAGAACCTGACGAATGAATCGTTGTTTAACACCTATCCCTATTAGGCGGTATCATCAGCCAAACCATTCAACTGGAGAAAATCAGTATGGCTCAGTATTTCATTAGTTATATCGGCGGAGATCATCCCTCAACACCTGACGAGGGTCGCAAACACATGGTCAAATATATGGGATGGTTATCATCTCTGGGTGAGGCTGCAATTAGCCCAATGAATCCGCTGGCTGACACCAAAACAGTCAATCCGGACGGTTCTGTTACGGACGGTGGAATATCCGCTATGTCGGGTTATACGATAATTGAGACCGACACTTTGGATTCGGCATTAGATTTGGCAAAAAGCTGTCCATTTCTGAATATCGGCGGCTCCCTGGAAGTGTCTGAACTAATACAAATGCCGGAGCCGAAATAACAAGCCCTGATTTACGGTCAGGGAAATTGGCGCTCGAGATTGCGGACAACCGCCGAGATAGATTCATTGTAAGGTGTGGCAATTCCGAACTCACTACCGATCACTTTTGCCATACCATTAATGGCGTCAATTTCTGATCTTTTTTGGGCATGATGATCGAGCAACATTGAAGGTCGCGCATCGGGCATTTTATTTCCAAATGCGGTGACATACTCAATAGGATCATCGAAGGCAAAGCCTATGCCTTTGGCCTGACCCAAAGCATAAATTTCACGAGTACATCCCAGTGCTATGGCCCAGTTTTCCGGGTTATTCATTAATTCGCCCAGAGTACAGTCAAATACTGCACAGGGGCCGCTGAAAGTGGCGTTACAGATAAACTTACCCCAGATTAACTGATCGATATCACCATAAGCCTGAACTTTGAAACCGGCTTCCAGCCAGAAGGTTACGGCATTATTTAATCGGTCAGAAATTCCACCCTCAATCTCACCCAGTCGAATAAGATTCATCGCATTATGATATGCATGACCCGGACCTTTCATCGAAGCGCCGAATCCATCCGCAACACCAATGAGGACACACTCCATCGACATATGTTGTTTTATCCGGTCAGCAGCACCTAGTCCATTTTGTATGGTGATGACTATCGATTCAGGCCCCATAATTTTAGCGATCGCTTTGGCAGCCGCCCCAACGCCATCCGCTTTTGTGCCAATAATATAATAATCACACATCCCACAGTCCTCGAGATTGGTTGTTGCATGAATTCCCTTAATGACGCGATCTCCACTGGCTCCTGCAACCCTTAATCCATCCGAATTAATCGCATCTATATGAGCTTGCCAGACATCAACGGCCCAGACATCATGTCCCGCTTCGGCCATCAATCCTGCATAGATTGAGCCCATTGCGCCTACACCGACAATCGCAATTTTCATATTTTAAAACCCTTATGTATTAGTAATCAGATATTTAGAAAAACACCCTATAAACAAAATTATAAATGCCTGATAAAAAGATAACACTACTGATTGCTTGAATTCCTGTTAAATCAGCATCAATATTCGAGCGACCTAAATCATTCGGCAAATCTCATGTCAGAACTATTCACCCGCGAATCAACCGCCATGCTCGATCATCTTCCCGCTTCCGGCTCTATGATGCTTAATGCCACTGAAATACAATGGCAGGATGGCGGTGTAACAGGATTCTGGGTCAAACCTCTACTGGAAGATAGTCAAAAGGAACTCCGTACCTGGTTAATGAAAGTTGAACCGGGTGCTTTCTCTGAAAGCCATAGCCATACCGATATTGAACAGATCTTTGTCATTGAGGGCTCGTTTTATGATCAAAATGCTACTTATGAGCCCGGTGCTTTTATTGTTCGGGCGGCTGGAGCGGAACATACAGCCGGGAGTCAAGATGGTTGTATTGTTTTGCTGATGTATTCACCGGCGAGCACTTAAGGGGGGGGTTAAATACCAGATCTGAAAGATTGTGGTCTTGATTTTGGTTTGTAGAAACCCTTTTGAGAGTGCCGTCAAATAGCATTTTCTGTTTGGTCTATGGGCATGGAGGCCCATAGAGCCCTGTTGAACTGGGAGCGAATCTGGGCGTGCCTGACAGAAAATGCACTTCGCATTCGGGTGTGAAACAACATGAGTAAATGGTAATTTTCCCACCAAATTGAATATGCCCCAAGGTGCCCCAAACAATCCCATCAATACTTCGTATTAATCACAATTATCTCCATTATCTAAACCCCGGAATACTTCATCTGTTCAAAACCATCGTTTTCGGATACCGAAATACAAATACTCGACAAGGTCCTCGGCTCTTCATAATTCCACGGAACCCCCCGATGCAACATAGCCCTTTCATCCCAGATGAGTACGTCATCTTTTTTCCAGTTATGGCGATAAACGTATCGTGGCTGTGAGCACCATTCCGTCAGTGCTTCTACCAGCTCCTGAGCTTCGCTGTCCGACATACCCACAACACCACAAACATGCGATGCAATATAGAGCGCTTCGGAATTATTAACCGGGTTCATCCAGACCGATTTCCAAATTTGTTCGCCCCAATGCGTAAATCGTTTTTCTTCGGCAAGATCCGGGTCGACTTTTCGCCTCGAATGTCCATATTGATGACGGAAATATCGATTCCGAGCCTGTTGCTTCAGGGATTCAGGGATTCAGGCATTTCTTGCCAGGCTATTCGGGTCGAACAGAATTCGGTCGAGGTGCCTGATTTTGGAATGACTCGACCTATCAAAATATTGGTTAAAGCGGGAACTGGTAAAAAAGTGCTGTCGGTGTGCCAGAGCATATTCGCCTGTAAATCAAGGTGTCTCTTTTCGTCGGGTTTTAATAATTTATTATCTTCTTTAACGTTTGAAACGATTGATACAGCGGGATCCGGATTTGTGATATCTAACGTTCGATCTTCACGCAGACCGAACAATGAACCCAGGCAGAGATGCTCTTCATCAGAAATATCTTGATTGGGGAAGTACAACAGCGAATGTGTTTCGAATGCGGATCGCAGCTCCGAGTATCCACATTCAAAGCCAATATTTGATAGCTTTACATTGTCGATCTGCACTCCATAGTCCGAGTGAAGAGGTATCAAGTCGGAAAATGAGTCACTTGTGAAATCAGGTCTATTCATTCTTAAACACCCGTAGTTATTTGAGTAAGCCTGCTTTTAATCCATTCATCAGGAATGATCCAAAAATCGTTGGCGGTGCCAATGTGAGTTTCCATTCAACAGACTAATCGCCGACAATCGTTTAAAGTAATGTCCAATCGGAATATCGTTGGTTATACCAATGCCGCCATGTAACTGTATACCCGCTTTACCAACGCGCTTTCCACGATCCGCAATAAATAATCGAGCTGCGGAAATC
Organism: Gammaproteobacteria bacterium; assembly: GCA_047639625.1. Taxonomy (GTDB): domain Bacteria; phylum Pseudomonadota; class Gammaproteobacteria. The sequence goes on along the minus strand of JBLIOG010000157.1, from coordinate 3,053 downwards.
CTGGTGGCCGTATCATTCGCATCAAGGCTATTGACGGCTGCAAGAACCGCATCCTCAGCCATTGACTGCGCCAGTTGGCAATCTACATAAACATCGACGATTCGATGCTGTAATGCCTGCATCGAACTAAGAGTTTGACCAAATTGTTCCCGTGTTTTCATATAAGCCAGGGTTTGATCATGGATGGCCCACATTAACGCACTCGATTCGAAACACAACGCTGCAGACTCTAGATCGATCACGGATTGAACTTGATCGGTGGTTACAGGCCCGATGATCCACTCAGGATTTACCGTTACATTGTTGAAGGACATATCAGAAGCCCTTTGCCCGTCATAAAATCGGTAGTTCAAAGCATCTATTCCTTGTGCACCAATCGGCAAATTAATCAGAACAACGGTATCTGATAGTTTTGCTGTCAATAAAACCTGATCAACCTGCATTCCCCAGGGAACCAGCCGCTTACAGCCATTCAGACAATAACTTTGACCCTTTTTATCAAGCTGCGATTGAACATTACTAATGTCATCGTCCTCGAACCAGGCCGTGCTGAACATTTTAGAACCGTCCGCAATTGATGGTAGCAATGCCTGCTTTGTGGTTTTGTCTGCCACTGACTGGATAATACTGCAGGCCGAGATGACCGATTGTAAAAATGGGCCTGGTACCAGAGATTCCGCAAGCTCGCGATAAATCAACAGACTGTCTATCTCACTTCCCCCAAAGCCACCATATTCGTCAGCAATCGACATGCCTGTCCAACCCAACGAGGCGAATTCAATCCAGTCATTATGATTAAAACCCATTTCTGAAGACGTCAAAGCCTGCCTTCGGGTAAAAGGAAATTGCTCGCGTAAAAAACGGCGGACACTCTCCACAATCATGCGCTGATCTTCATTCATTGATATCATTTAAATGCCCTCAAATTCCGAGTACGGCTTTAGCAATAATGTTTTTCTGAACTTCGCTCGATCCGGCATAAATTTCGGTTTTGCGAAAGTTAAAATGGGCTTGCGCGACATAAGCGGCCTCGGCCATTAAATCCGGTAACTGCGATATAGAACGGGAATCAGAACCCTCAATACGTCCGTACACCGACATTAGGTCATGGAACAATTCCAGAATGTCGTTCTGCACTTCGGTACCTTTTAGCTTTAACAACGAAGCCTCTGCGCCGGCCGTTTCGTCGCCAAACAACATTCTGTATTCAGTTAATTGGACCGCTCTTAATTCGATTTCAGATTGACTCAGGCGATGCAGAAATTCACTGTCGTTTCGATTAAGGCGAACCGCTGCGGCCTTGAGTTTTTGCAGAGTTCGCAGTGATCGTGAAACTTCAGCAGTTCCAAATCGCTCCAGACTCAGCAGATATTTCGCGATTCCCCAACCTTGATGTTCTTCACCAACCCGATTACTGACTGGAACCCTTACATTCTGGAAAAACACCTGATTGATCTCAGGCCCCGCGCCGTCATAGGTTTTTATCGGTTGAACTTCAACCCCCGGTTGATTCATATCAAGCAGGATGAACGTGATGCCGTGCTGTTTTTTACCACTCGAATCCGTTCGAAATAGGCCGAACATTTTATCGGCAATATGCGCCTCGCTGGTCCAGATTTTGGAACCATTCAGAATATATTCATCACCCTCTCGAACGGCCCGACTTTTAAGTGATGCCAGGTCCGAGCCAGCACCCGGTTCACTAAACCCCTGACACCAGAAATCATCTGCATTCTGGATTCGCTGTAGTAACTCAGACTTCTGCGCTTCGCTACCATAAACCATTAATGTAGGCGCCAGCATACCGACGCCATAAACCATTGACCGGGGAGCATCGCCCAATGCAATTTCACGTTCAAACAGATAATGCTGCCAGTCTTCCCAACCGGGCCCGCCAAATTCGACTGGCCAGGTTGGACAACCCCATCCCCTGGTTTGAAGCAGTCGATGCCATTGTCTTTGAAGCTCCTTAGGGACATCCATCCGTTCGGCCGTCACCACCGGACGTAATTTTTCGGGTAAATTGTTTTCTATAAATGTTCGTACTTCGTTGCTAAATGCTATAGCTTCGGGCTGATTCAAGATTTCCAGATTCATCGATAATGCTCTGTGCGTACCAGTCGGTAGATGGCCAAACTTCACCAGTTTTTCGGTCTGAAGTAAACGAATAAATGATAGTCAGTTTAATTCAAAAATCCGGCTAGGTGAATCTTGGAAGAGACTGATAAACTGCGCTGGTTATGCCACTTTCCGTACTCAATCAACCTTCTGAAGATCGACCGATAACGGCACTGGTATTGTTATTAATCGGTGTGTTTGTACTCGCCTTCCAGGATGGTCTGGTCAAGCTGATGTCGTCTCATACCTCTTTCTGGCAATTTCAGGTACTTCGATCATTAGGCAACATCACTTTGCTGATTTTGATCGCCTGGAGTAGCAAACAACTACCCCTACTTAATCCGACCCACTGGAAGCCCGTCTATTTTCGCGCCTTCATGCTCCTTATCTGTATGTTTTTCTTTTTCGCGGGTGCTCCATTTTTATCTTTACCCCAAATGGCCGCCGGGCTCTATACCTACCCTTTATTCATATCTTTATTAGCAGCACCGATTCTGGGTGAAAAAGTCGGACCCTGGCGAATTGCGGCATTATTTGTCGGGGCCTGTGGAGCCCTGTTTGTACTCAGCCCGTGGAGCGCCGGATTTTCTTTCATTCAGGTGTTGCCTGTCATCGCCGGCTTTTTCTACGCCTGTAACATATTGACCATACGCAAAGCCTGCCGTTCTGAAAGCCCTATGGCACTGGCATTAGCTGCGGGGCTCACATTTGTCGTATTTGGGTCGATCGGTATTTCACTGTTAACTATTTTTCCATTGTCTGAAACGATTCAAACCGATCTGCCTTTTATAGCGATTGGATGGCCGACCTTAACAATGTTGGTACTGGGTTTTGCGATCCTAACTTCGTTTCTAAATCTCACCGGAAATATTTGTTTGAGCCGGGCTTATCAAACGGCCGATGCCAGCTGGCTCGCACCGATGGATTTTGTCTAT
>JBLIOG010000156.1:0-9058 GCA_047639625.1 Gammaproteobacteria bacterium | reverse complement strand
CAATCTGCTCAGGACGCAACTTGACATGGCTATGCAGCAACTTCGGGAACGTATCAAGTGCCTTGTCGTGTAAAGATTGATTCATATCATTGTTAACAATATTTGTTAAAAATTCGGGAACTAAGGCATCTAATCGCAGTTATTCTTATTAGTTGTAGACAATTAGGCGATCGAGTTTACGTTTACGTAAACTTCCTGTCTATAAGTATTTCCCCATACCTATTAGCCACTGATAGTCTCAATTATCCATAAAGCACAAATACCTGGGCGTTTATTCCGTTGAGTAGTTGAAACTCCTTCCATCGGTCTGGTGATAATTAGCCTATTCCAGATACAGTACCGCGCACCCTATGAGAACTCAAGTCTAGTAGGCTCCTAGTCGTCGTATTTGTAAAAGCCGCGCCCGCTCTTTCGTCCCAGATAACCGGCGTCTACCATTTGCTGCATCAGCGGGCAGGGGCGGTACTTGGAGTCTCCAAAACCTTCATGCAAAATTTTTGTTACAGAAAGACAGGTATCGAGTCCCACTAGATCTGCCAGCATCAAGGGTCCCATTGGATGATTCATCCCAAGTTTCATAATGGTGTCGATACCCTCAGCATCGGCTAAGCCTTCATATAACACGAAGGCCGCTTCATTGATCATTGGAACTAAAATTCGATTGCCAACAAATCCTGGGCTGTCTTTTGCTTCAACCGGAACTTTACCAATGGCTTCACTCAAGTCATGAATAGCCTGATAGGTTTCATCGCTGGACTGCAGCGCTCGAATGATTTCAACCAGCGCCATCATTGGAACCGGATTCATGAAGTGCATACCTATAACCTTGTGGTCACGTTGGGTAACTGCGGCGATTCGTGTCAAAGAAATCGAAGAGGTATTACTAGCCAATATGGCATCAGCTTTGCAAGCTTTGTCGAGCTGTTCGAAAATTTTCAGCTTTAAGGCTTCATTTTCAGTGGCTGCTTCAATAACAACATCAACTTCAGCCAGATCGGTAATATCAGTTGTGGTATTGATAAGGGCTAAAGCGGCAGTTTTATTGTCTTCAGTAATTTTCTCTTTTTTGATCATTCGATCCAGAGACCCCGTGATGGTGGCTACTCCGGTGTCAACACGATCCTGACTAATGTCTTGCATGATGACTGGAAAACCTGCGACTGCACAAACCTGGGCAATGCCGTTTCCCATTTGTCCTGCGCCGACGACGCCAATGGTTTTAATAGTCATGTTGAACCTCATAATGGTTAATTTCTAAAAATGAAACGTCGAAAAATCCGATGAACATTCTAAATACACATCGGTACTTACTGCAATCAATACCTTTGTTTGTTACTTATCCGGAGATTGGTAAATCAAATTTATCTGATATCTGTTTTATAGAATTTATTGAAACAGTGTGTGAAATAACCATAGATTATGGCCAGTCTTAAAAGACGTTTCTAATCGGTAACCTTTGATCAAGATTTGCTTTAAATTTGTCTGGGAGAGGCCATGACTACAGAAAATAAGGTGAATTTGATAGTGAAGTTTCTTTTTACACCAGTATTTGTGTTTTCCGGTATGTTAGCGCTGTGGGAGAACGAAGGGTGATTTAATTATTATCAGGCTGCTGTCGAAACAATGGAGATCCAGTTGCTGGGCGAGGCCATTGTCGATACGACAATTTCCATGACTGGAAACCTCGAGACCAAAATTCCAATCAACGGTCATTATGTCGAACGATTTGATGGTTATCACAAGGTCATACTATCCGTCGAAATATATTCCTGGGATAAAACATAAAGATCGCGATGGCCATACCACCTGCTGCAAGGGATGGCATAGATCTCTCGAGAGTAATTCACGTAATAGTAGCCTTCGACAAACACTATCGAGTGACAGTTTATATCCTGTCAACTATCTACTTGGTGAGTTGCAAATTGTTCCTAAAAACATTCGTTTTGTAGATGCTTCTATTTCAATCCTACCGGGTATTCTTGAGCTTACTTCAGCTGGAAGAAATAACCATTTGAAGCATGAAGGGGATTCTTTCCATAAACGGACAGGTGGTGGTTCCGAGTTAGGTGACGAAAGAATTTCCTATCTAAGGTATTCCCAATGAACCAACTGCCTCATATTTTGGATTGATTGCAGGCAGCTCTGCCATCAGTAAGCTGTTAGAGATCAACCCAAGTTTTATATCTTCAATTATTAGAAATATTAGAAATAACGGCATTTTGCATCATCTAGTGAATGGTTCACGGCTCGATGCCCTCGATAAGAGGCAAGGTCACTTCAAACGACTAAAGTGGATTGTTCGTGGCGGTGGCACTCATGTTGTCGTACTCGGCATTTACCTGTTCTTTAGTTTTTTTGTAAATCTGTTTTATCGAATCCCTTTTATAGGTGGGCTGGTCAGTACGGGCGTATTTATTATTGGCCTGGTCCTTGGACTGGTGATTTCTTTGGTGGTGATTTTTACCAGTATTTTTCTCCATTTTCCGTTTCTAGTTGGATTGCCAATATCGCTTATCATCGGGGTCATCTACTGGTTTTCAAAACAAGTCTCTAAAACCAGAAGGAATGTGCAGAAAACCCTGCAATCAAACCAGTCAATCCACTCCTCAGCGGTTGAATCAGCTAAAATCAGGATCTATTCTATTTGATCGCGGTTTGTCGGCGTCCAAGTCCTGCTGGCAGAGTTAATACAGCCAGAAATATAAATGCTGCAGTCACTGCCAGAATTTGAAACAGACGGTCAAATCCCCAATACTGATGGACCCAACCAATGAGCGGTACTGCAGATGCCATGACCGAAAATGTCACCAGATAACGAAAGGCGAAAGCTCGGCTTTTCCACTCGCTTCTCGCCATCCGTCCGACCAGTACGTCATTGATGGGTATTTGACCAAAAACCACGAACATAAAACCAAAAGCGACAATCAGGGCCAGAAATCCATCGACCTGAGTCATCAGGGTGAAAAACACTACCTGCATGGCTGCGACCACACCAAAGACGATTCGAACAGAATGGCGGTCGATCAAATATCCCACTAGCAATTGTGCCAATGCTGCTAAAGCAAAAACCAGAAATGTCCACCAACCCACCTCAGTCGCCGACATTGCGAGGTCGGATAATCGCTCGTCAAATATTTTGGGTAAGGCAAAGGTTGTACTTTGGAAGATAAGGCCACCCAAGGCTGTGGTAAAAAAAATAACTGCAAACACTCGGATTAATATCTGACTACTTGCCAGAGTTGTGGATTTACTTTCGACTACTGCTACGGGCCGAAACTGAGTAATACGATTAAACATAAAGTATCCGATACCCAGTGTTATCGAAATAAAACCTGGGATATAGAATGCACTTCGCCATCCAGCAGTATCGATCAGGTATCCGCTAAGCAGCGCAGCGCAAGCGACACCCAGGTTGCCGAAAACACCATTGATTGCGAGCGGCAATCCAGTTTTTTCATAACCTATCACAACCATAGATAAACCAACGGGATGATAGATTGCGCCGAAAAGCCCAATTAAAGTTAACGAAGCTGAAATTTGAACCGGTGTATTAGCCATACCCGCAATAATCGAACTCATGCCAATACCGATAAAGAAAACCGTAATCATACCTTCCCGACTCCATTTATCGGCGATCCATCCTGCAGCTACTGCACCCAGACCGAAAGCAACAAAACCGGGCGTTGCGTATGGAATTAATTCAGCGTAGCTCAATCCCCATTCCTGGGTTAGACGCAAGGCCGCGACGGACGCAAAAATAAGCATAAATAAGTGATCGAGGAAATGGCCCAGGTTTAGAAATAGAAATCTCGATCGAGCCAGTGTCATGGTGTTTTTTCCTGAAATTCAAACTCGGAGAACATATAGGATTCTATTCCAGTTGGCAAAACCAATAATGGCGAGTTAAATAGAATAAGGGTAATTAATAGCTAACTGAGCAGTTTGTTAGTTATTCTTGAAGATAGATCTAATATTGTTAATATCGCTGGAATGTCAAAGCCAATAGTCGATCAAAAATCACCACAGTCTGTTGAAATAGTCGTTATCGGTGGTGGGGTTATTGGTTGTGCTGCGGCCTATTATCTAGCGAAACAGGGCCGGTCGGTTGCACTGTTTGAAAAAGGTCGGATTGCTGGCGAACAATCCAGTCGAAACTGGGGTTCAGTTCGAGCACAACGACGACCTCCTGCAGAATTACCGCTAATGATTGATTGTATTCGACTCTGGGAAAACCTCGAAGAAGAGTTGGAAGCAAAGCTAGACTGGCGTCAACAAGGCCAAATACGACTTTGTTATGACGAAACAAGTTTGAACTGGGCTGAGGATTGGGTCCCTACCGGGCGCGAGAATGGACTCGACACTCAAGTTTTATCATCTAACAAAACTCATCAGTTGTTACCTGGATTTAATGCTAAGGATCTACTCGGCACTTTGTATTCATCGACTGATAGATGCGCTGAACCCGAAAAGGTAGCCCCGGCTTTTGCGTCGGCTGCATCTCGCCTTGGTGCCTATATACAAGACTACTTGCAGTATTAGAGATTGAACAAAAGGATGGACAGCTTTGCGCGGTACAAACAGAAAGGGGACGGGTAAAAGCCGAAACAATCGTATGTGCCGGTGGTGCCTGGACCAGTCGATTACTCAAACCGATTAAACAGCCTCACCCCTCGCTTTGGATTCGGGCCAGTGCAGCGCATACCCAACCACTCAATATTGATATGCGGAAACTGGTGACATGGGGTAAATATGCCTGTCGACAACGAGCCGACGGTAGTCTTTTGCTGGCTGACAATGAAGATGGCTGCCATGATTTGATGATTGATAGTGTCAGATATGGGTTTAACTATCTAAATCTTGTTTGGAAAAATCGAAATTTACTTCGATTTGCATTGGGTAAACCGACCTTGCAAAGCATCCGCGGAGAATTTGATAATTTTGTCCAACATCGAACGCTCGAACCTAAACCTGATACTAAAGGACTGCATCGTGCAGCTAGAGCCTATGCGAAAGAGTATCCGAGTGCCAAACCTTTGCAATTTTAAAAAACATGGGCCGGTTGGATCGACTATCTACCCGACGAATTGCCGGTGATTGGTGAAAGCGATAAATGTTTGGGATTATTTATTGGGGCCGGACTCTGTGGCAATGGTTTTGCCATGGGCCGAATTGTTGGAAAGGTTCTGACTGATCTGATCGTTAGTGGTTGCAGCGAGTATGATCTTTCAGCCTTTCGAACTTCGCGATTCGGCTAATCCGTTTTACCCCTAGTTGATAGCGAGCTCTTAATAAAGTTTACCGCAGTCGATCAATAATCCATGCACCAAAGGTCTCTATCCTGGATTCTATGATGGGACCTTTTCGGAAGGAAATATAAAAGCCCTGATCATTCGACACTGGGCAGTCCTGTAGTATGACAAGTCGCTTTTCTTCAATATCATTTTCGATCAAGCGCCGATCAGCTAGCGCAATACCTGCTCCGGCGACTGCGGCATCAAGGGCGAGTGCCTGTGTCGGCGGCGGATAGAAGATGATGTCTAAATCGGGGGCAGGAGCATGAGTGAAATTTTCAACCCATAGCTTCCACTCATGTTTTCTAGGGGGGCACTCAATAACGTTTCTTCCCGAAAGAAGTTATTGCCAATGGTCTGAATTAGAACGGGAGTTGCCACCGGAACCAATAATTCGTTAAACAACTTTATTGTGTTTAAATTTTTCCAGTCACCCTTTCCATGGCGGATTGCCAGATCGAGATCATTATTTCGAAAGTCTACAATATCGATAGTGGGTTGGAGATCTATTTTTAGCCCCGGGTATTTCATTTTGAAGTCATGTAGCTTGGGTAATAGCCATCGCGTGGCGAAAGAGGGGGCCACCGAAATCTTCAAAACACCGCTAATCTTGTTAAGAAAAAATCTAGCAGTAGATACTTCGATTATGTCCAGGGCTTTCCGGGTGTATTAATAGTAGGTTTCTGCGCTTTCAGTTAAGGCTATGGTGCGTGTTAATCGATTAAACAGACGTGTTTGTAAAAAAAACTTCGAGAGCTTTCACTTGATGACTTAGCGCTGCATGGGTGACATGAAGTTCATCTGCAGCCTTACCAAAACTGTTGTGTCGAGCCGTTGCTTCGAGGGCCCGTAATTGGTTGAGTGGTGGCAGATGTTTTCTCATGCAGTTCGAAAGTCGAGTGTCATGTTAGAAATACTAACACGTCGGAACAATTAATATCGTTTGTCGATATTAACCAAACTCTTCATATTCAATTCATATCTAGTGAGTAATACAGGCGATGAAGGAGATATTAGAATGACTGAACAAAAGGTTTTCCGCAACAGCAAGAGGGACTTTTCTATTTCTCCGAAGGCGGAACAGAGACAGAGGTTATGTATAAACATGGATTCGAATTACCACAGTTTGCAATGTTCCCTTTGCTGGAGAATCCAAAAGCCGTAGCCACTTTGACGAAGATATATCGGGATTATCTTGATGTGATCGCAAAACATGGAATGTGTGCACTTATCGGAGTCCTTGATTATCGGGCCAGCCCGGACTGGGCGGATTTACTCGGTTACTCAAAGCAAGGACTGGCCGAGGCTAACTGCCAGGCAATTGATTTCCTAAGAGGAGTCATAGCTGAATATCAGGAAGATATTCCAGAGATATTGATTCAGGGGCTTATAGGACCGAGAGGTGACGCTTACGAACGGAATGAAACCATCACTGAAAATGAGGCGGAAGATTACCATTCAGTTCAGCTTCAGACCCTGAAGGAAGCGAATGTAGATTTGGCACTTGCCATGACTTTCAATAACGTTCGGGAATCAATTGGGTTAGCGAGAGCGGCTTCAAAGATAGGGGTGCCACATGCAATTTCACTCGTATTGAACAATCAATTCAAGCTTGAAACGGGTGAAACTCTTGCAGAAGCTATTATAGTTATTGATCAGGCGACCGATCAATCTCCAGAGTTTTATTCAATAAATTATTGTCACCCAATTGAGTATAAACCTGCTATAGCATCCGACGATTGGATCTATAGGCTACGGGGTGTTCGTCCAAATGCATCAAAAATGGACAAGATTGCCCCTTGCCAGATAGGTCATCTGGAAGATGGTGATCCAGTAGAATTGGGTCAACTATGTGGGGACCTGTCGCAGCGCTTTCCACACATGGATATCTGGGGCGGTTGCTGTGGCACCTGGTAAAGGCACATCGATGAAGTTATACACAGTATTCTAGCGGTACACTAATGCGCTGGGTATTAGCCTAATATGAATACTCAGTGAATGAATGGGTTAAAACGGGGCCACTTATTACGAAGTCATTTAAGATCATAATTATCCAAGAAATTTTTCCACAATCGCGTTGAATGCTGCGGTATGCTCGAGGTGCACAATATGCCCTGAGTTAGGTGCAATAAATAATTGCGACCCCGATATTTTTTTCCACATTTCAATTGAAAGATCAGGATGGGTTGAACGATCACAGTCACCACAGGCAATGAGGGTTGGAGTTTTAACCTGATGTAGTCGATCGCGTGTTACCCATTGATTCCAGGTCATCACGTGCTGAATGGCTGCTTCCTCATTTGATTGGCTACCGGCTTCCAGGGCCAGAGGGTACAGGGGGTCTTCTTTACCCCGTCGAAACCATTCTGCCGCGAGGTTAGCTGCGAAGGTTTTAATACCTTCCGAACGAATTCTCTCGATACTATTTTCATAGGGTTCAAATCGTTCGGGGCAGTATCCATCCGGTGAACCGCCATAAAGAACGATTTTATCAAGCAAAGAAGGTTGTTGGAGGCTAATTTCAAGCGCAATCCAGGCGCCCAGTGAATGGCCCAGAATTGAGCACTTATCAATACCTGCAGACTTGATAGTTTCAACCACCATTAGACTCAGTTCTTTGACTGACGGAGGAACTGGCACGTCATAGCTTCCAGCAGATCCTGGTAGATCTATTGTTGTAACTGAAAACTTGCGAGCAAGATGTTTGGTCAATGGTTCAAATATCTTACCGCTGCCGAGAAATCCGTGTACCAGAACCACTTCCGGACCACTACCCTGACGTTGCCAATGGAGCATTGTGCTTCCTTTAATATCTTTGATCCTTAGAGTAATCTTTTAGGCGCAAATTGGAAGGTTTTCGATTGCCCAAAAAGGTTTAAGTGACTGGTTTGCGCATTTTTGGCTAAACCTTTAACGCTTCAAGAGCAGTGCCTGGACCTGATGATGGTTCTGCACATGAAGAGGTTCTATTGATTAAGCTATTTGATTAAAGAGCCGATTGATTTCTTTTAACAAAAAAACAACTGGGATCAAATGGAATGTCAAACAACGGCATCTAGCTTGAGTGTATTGCTCATTTGGGAGTTGCTCCTGGTTTTTAATTTACGAACCAGATCACATCCAATAATTGCGATGAACTTGTTGTAGGTGTTGATGTTTCATTATTTTGAGCTTTGCAAGATCATCATGAGTCCAATAGGCATACTGAACCAAATTCGGGGCTTCAGCACTCGTTGACGCGGGCTTTTTACTCAGAAAACTCATTTCTCCAATAAAGTCACCTGATTTTAACGAGGCAATTTTGCTCCCCGAATTCATTCTAAGTGATCAACTTACTGAACTCCGGGATCAACGGGGTTGAAAAATACTTCTGATAAACCGGATTGGTATCATCCGGCAGGTTAAATGTGACTCTGTCTAACAATAGAAAAACAATGTGATACAGATTGATTAACAGGTAGGCAGAGTTCCAGCCAATCATTAACGTGATATCGAGAATAACACCCGTGATTATGTAAATGATAGCGGCAACTATCAGTAAAATTCGTAACCAAAGGATGTTACTTAAAAGGTAAGCTCCGAAACTGAAAGCGACAGCTATACTATAAAAATATTCACCGTTCTGAATTTACCAGGAAAAGAGTCGATTCTGGATTGGATTTCGCGCATTGGTATTGGCAGATAGATTCTTTGTGATCTTATACTTGAGTTATCGGTACCTTAGTGATCTCAGTCTTTGTCGAATAAACAGGAAATCACAATATCAG
>JBLIOG010000155.1:0-9117 GCA_047639625.1 Gammaproteobacteria bacterium | reverse complement strand
GCAACGTCAGGCTTGGCAGCCGAGCCAGGTCGGCGAAATCAATATCCGCATTGCTGCAGACGGTCGCTGGTACCATGATGAACGTGAATTCAAACGACAAAATCTGGTTAAATTATTTTCTGGATTGCTACGATTGGAAGATAACCATTATTTTCTGGTAACGCCGGCCGAAAAGTTGCGAATCGAAGTTGAGGATTGTCCGTTCGTCGCTTCGCTCGTCGAAATCGAAGATTATCAGGACCAGTCTGTATTAATCTTTACCTTAAATACGGGTGAAGTAGTAATAGCAGATGACGCGCATCCACTGGTGGTTGAGACCAGAGGTGCTGACGAACAACCCTATCCCCGCATTAAAGTCAGGGATAATCTTTACGCATTAATCAATCGCAGTGCATTTTTTGATTTACTAATGGCCGCTAAGGAATTTAGTATCGACGGAAAGCACTACCTACAAATCGGCAGCCGGGGAAATACTTTTAACCTGGGCTGCACTGACGAAACCGGATAAATATGAAAGGCGCTCACGAATATCAAGACGACCCCAGGAATGCAGACATTCTTATCAACATCAATGGTGAACTGCTACCGCGGGAAAAAGCAATGGTTTCCGTATTTGACAGCGGATTTGTCCTTGGCGACGGGATTTGGGAAGGTTTAAGAGTACACAATGGGACCGTAGCCTTCCTTGATCAGCATCTTGAACGACTCTACAACGGCGCAAAAGCACTCGATATGGAAATGGATATCTCTCCCGACCAGCTAACCACTAGAATCGAAAACACCCTGGAAAAAAATAACATGACCGACGGTGTTCATATCCGACTGATGGTAACCCGTGGCATAAAAGCCACGCCCTACCAGGACCCTCGCATCACTATCACCCCGCCAACCATTGTCATTATTCCGGAATATAAAGAAGCTCTTCCCGAAACTGCCAGTCGTGGAATGCGTTTATTTACCGTCCACGTTCGACGTGGTTATCCCGATGTACAGGACCCCAAGCTAAACACTCATTCGAAACTGAACTGTATTACCGCCTGTATTCAGGCGACTAAAGCTGGAGCGGACGAAGCCTTAATGCTCGATCCTCATGGCTTTGTAGCGACCTGTAATTCAACCCATTTTTTCATCATCAAAAAAGGAGAAGTCTGGACTTCTAGCGGAGACTATTGTCTTGGTGGAATTACGCGCGGTAACGTTATTCAACTTTGCCGGGAAAATGATATTCCTGTCTTCCAGAAGAATTTCAGTGTCAGTGATGTTTACTGTGCCAATGAAAGTTTTGTGACGGGCACCTTTGCGGGACTTGCGCCCGTCAGCGAAGTTGATGGCCGGATGATAGGCGATGGAAATCGAGGACCCATGGTAGAACGACTTCAACAACTGTACCTCGCAATGCTGGAAAAAGAATGTAAACCGTCATGACAATTCGAATAGCCATGTGGTCGGGCCCACGCAACATTTCAACCGCAATGATGCGTGCCTGGGAAAACCGTTCGGATTGCCAGGTTTGGGATGAACCCCTATATGGCTATTACCTCAATAAAACGGGAATCGAACACCCTGGTGCCGCCGAAGTAATATTGGACCAGGGGACTGACTGGCGAGCGATAACCAAACGCTGTGCTCACGATACTTTTGGTGGTAAGAAAATTAGTTATCAAAAACATATGACTCTGCATTTGCTTGATGAAATCAACCGGGACTGGTTGCAGTCAATGACGAGTTGCTTTTTGATCCGTGACCCTGAGTCGGTCATTGCATCCTACGCTGCAGTGCGCGAACAACCAACGCTGGAAGATATTGGGTTCGTCCAACAGGCCGAACTTTTTGACTATGTTTCTCAGCAATCTGGAGCAATTCCTCTGGTCATTGATAGCGCAGATTTTCTGAAAAATCCTTCAGATATGCTGCCATTATTTTGCGAAAAACTGGGTGTGGAATTTAATGCTGACATGCTCAGTTGGCCTGCAGGCCCTCGTGATACCGACGGTGTTTGGGCGAAGTACTGGTACGACTCTGTTTGCCAATCGACCGGATTCAGCAAACCGAAGCATCGAGAGCTAAATCTCTCGCAACACGAGCGTGAAATTTCGAAACTGGCCCACCCCTATTATGAAAAACTCTATCAGCATCGACTACAGGTAATCTAGTCTAGCGCCTCTGGTGGGTATCCATGCCGACTAACCAAACCATAACTTAACATCTCGGATTGAAATTCAAAAAATCTAACATTTTTTTAATCTATCTACTGGATTGCGAGCAAGGTACACTGCACACTCTTTTCTGCTGAAACATGGATATTCGGATTTATGGCCGAACCCCATATACAGACACCGGTAAATGGTAGCCGGATTGTTTCCAATTCATCCGAAAGTATTTTGTTCGGACAGCCACCTGAGATCTTAAAAAGCCTGATTAGACAGAAACTGGCTGATTTTGATACTTTGGTTTTAATCGATTCGCGTGAGAAAGATGGTTCACTTCTCAACAACATCGAATTTCTGCTCTATTATTTTTTGTTTTTTTCAAACGGCCTGGCTGAAAACCGGAAAATCAATCTGGTCGGTGACGAAGCGGCCATAAGCCAGGTACTCAGATTATTACGCTACACACTTTTTGGACCGACCCAGTCCGAATTCGAAATTTGGGGTACTGACCCTGATTTATCCAAAGAGTGGCTTAATGTCTCCAGATATCTTGCACTCAAAGATGTCACGAAAAAAATTATTCCGGTAGAAGGTTTTTTTAACTCCATCCCTTTTCAGAACGATGTAGCCGTTGCAGGTGATTTTGTCATAGAACACCGAGGTACTGATCGTTACCTGATATCCTGTTCAGGCGGTGATGTTGACGTCGATATGCGCGAGTTTGAGTCGATTCAACCGCCTTATGCGGTTCCTATGGATTATGTACCCGGTGGGCTCTCGAAACTGGGTGTTGAAGTACTCGGCGGTGCATCTGGATTTTCCACTGATGAACCCTGTACCGGTTTGGCCCTGTGTTACAACGGCGACTATCTTCTTATCGATTCCATTCCTTTTCTGGACCAGCATCTGTTTGCCAGAGGCATTTCAAAAAACCAGATTACTGCATTATTCCTTACACATTTGCATGACGATCATTGCTCGATGTTTCCACTCATGCACATGACTCATCGTGTGGAGGTTATAACCACGACTGAAATCTTCAGAATGGCAATGGAAAAGTTGAGCTGCAGTCTGGGGTGGCAAAAAGCAGTTGTGGAAGAATCATTCGTTCACATTCCGGTCAAACCGGGTGACATCATCAATTATTTTGGTCTCAATATAAAAGTTCATCACACAGTACACAGCATTCCCACTATCGGGGCTACCTTTTCGACAATCCACCGAGGTCAGTTTCGTGACGTTTGCATTGTTGGTGATAATCAAAATATGACCGCAGTTCGCGATATGACTGATCAGGGTATTGTTCAACCTTCGACGCTGGCGAACATTGAAAACCTGTATCAACATAACTTTCATTTGCTGATTGCTGACGGCGGTGCCGGGGCGATACATGGTGACCCTAATGATGCCCGGGAATCAAAGGCTGAACGCGTTGTATTTGTCCACGTTGATGAAGTGCCTGAAAAACTTAAAACGACCTTTTCTCTGGCCAGTTCTGGTAAACGTTATACATTACTGGACGGTGACAGCAATATTTACACGTCGCTCATTAATCATTATCTGACCCTGTGGCTAGGGCAGCCGTTTCCAAATCGATGGATGCGAAATTTACTCGCGGAAGAGGAAATTTATCGCTATAACGCCGAAGATGTCATGCTCGTACAGGGCAGTGATACGCACGGATCAGTATTTCTGCTTTTGACAGGTTACTGCGATGTGGTTCGTTACGAAAATGGAGACCGTCACACTGTAGCGACATTACAGGCCGGTGATGTCATCGGTGAAATGGCAGTATTAACAGGATCAGGTGTCCGCAACGCCAGTGTTGTAGCGCGAACACCGGTGACCGTATGTGTATTCGGCGAAGAGACCTTCAGGCATTTTATACAGCAAAGCGGCATTCAGGAATCGCTCGAAAAGCGATGGCTGTTAAGACCCATTGTTAAAATAGTGCCTCAATTTAACAATCTTTCAACCCGTGTATGTGATCAAATTTCAAGACTTGCAAACTGGATGGTTGTGAAAAGTGGTGGCAAACAAGCCCTCGATCAGGATCATTTATATATCTTTGTCGAAGGTGAAGCGGTGGTACTTGATTCCGATGGTGTTGGGCAAACTGTCAAAATTGGCAAAGAACTTGGATGGCGACCTTATAGCCCAAATCAACCCGCAGAAATTTTGGCGCAAGGTGATTGTGGCCTTTTGATGCTGGATTCAACCGGATACCTGGAACTTCTGCAAACCTGCCCTGAACTCAATTTCAACACTCGAAAACGTCTCATGTCAGACCCGCAGGAATCACCTAACTGGTTACTCGGCATTGTCAATATTAACTAGCAGACAGGTTGTAAAGTTTTGTCAAAAATAAATATACAGTTCACTTTGTATTCCGCATTTTATTCTCCATTAATCGCCGTTATGGAGGGTGGCTTTCTTAAACAGGAAGGGCTCGATGCCGAATGGTCGGTCGCAGCACCTGGGAAATCTGCCGTTGAAGCCATCGCCAATGGCAAGGCTGATGTGATACAAACTGCGTTGATTCAAAATATTAATGACCTGGAAAATAATCGGACGCCTGTGTCGATGAATTTTGCTCAGGTTAACGAAATGGATGGTTTTTTTATCAGTGCGCGCGAGCCAGACCAGCATTTCAACTGGAAAAAACTGGAAGGTAGTGAAGTTGTAATGTTTGCCAGCGGGCAACCCCATTACATGTTTCGTTATGCCTGTCATAAAGCTGGCATCGATTTCAACAAAATAATCCCAATCACACCCGGTGGCCCGGCAGATATCGACGCAGCATTTCGCGCCGGCCAGGGCCAGTACGTGCAACAGCAAGGCCCATATCCTCAACAACTCGAGAGTGACGGCATCGCCCATATAGTTGCAAAAAATGGCAAACTTATCGGCCCCTGTGCTTTTTCAAGTCTCGCGGCCGACCCGAACTGGTTAACCACTGACGAAGCAAAAGCATTTTGTCGCGCCTATCGAAAAACTCGACAATACCTGAATGATGAAACCGCACAAGAAATTGCTCGAATGGAAAAAAACTGCTTTCCTGATACAGATCTAGAAGCTCTGACCGCCTGTATCAAAAGTTATCAATCCCTCGGTTGCTGGTCCCCGCATATAGAAATAACCGAACCCGCCTATCAGGCAACCCTGGATGTATTTGAGCACGCAGGTGTTTTAAAACATCGATACCAATACAACGAAGTTTGCACTACTCCTCCAGCCTGAGTATTGGCCCCTTACCTGTTTTTCTATCGTTTAATCATGCAGGTTGAAGTGGCATGCGCGAACAATTTCCCATCTGTATCGGTTAACCACCCTTCGGATACTCCAAGCGACCGGGTCATATTGATCACCTTACCTTCTGCAAATAATTTAACCTGCTGGGGAACAGGTCGCATCATTTTGACATTGAGTTCAATGGTTCCATAGACGACACCTGCCTCGAGTAAACTGTGTATCGCACAACCAGTGACAGAGTCCAGAACTGTTGCTGCGAATCCTCCATGGGTTCCACCCATTGGATTGAGGTGCGTTTTATTTGCGGTGGCTTCGAATAAAACCCGACCCGCCTCTACCTCGCGAAAGATCATCGGAATGCTACTCGCTATACCCGGGTGCGGGTGCTCTCCATCGATGATTGCCTGCAATATCTGCAAACCCGATAAACCACTTAAATCCATTCAATTTTCCTGTCATAAAGATTTTAGTTATTAAAAAAGTCCGTAATACAACCCGATAACGACGGCATACCGCAACGCCTTCCCGACAGTAACGAGTAGCGCAAAAACCAACAGACGAACACGCATTATTCCGGCAACAACCGTTAATCCGTCACCGATGACAGGAAACCAGGCGAGAAGCAAGGTCCAACTACCATAACGCTGAAACCAGCCCTGAGCCCGAATCAAAGTAGCTTCGCTACAGGGAAACCAACGGGAATGTTTGAACCGGATTAAATATCGGCCCAACCACCAGTTTAATAGTGCGCCCAGCGAATTCCCTATTGAAGCGACCAGCCAGACGACCGCAGGTGGATAACCTTGATACAGTAAAGCCGACACAGTTATTTCGGACGAAAAAGGTATTATCGTAGCGGCACCAAATGCGCTAAAAAACAGAATGAAATAAGCGGTCAAGTTAAAGCCTGGATTTGCAAAGGTAAAGTTTAAGTGTTCGAGGCGAAAATTTGATTTGTAATGGTACTGTTACTGTTAAATTACAGTTAATCGTTTATTTGTCCAGCTTGCTAAATAGTAACAGTTCTTACCGGCCTTCTTCGCTTTATACATAGCCTCATCTGCCTCACGAATTAAAGCTTCAACGTTCCAGTTTTCGCTCCTACTCACAGAGATACCAATACTTGCCCCTATTTTAACGGTTTTGCCCTCGACGGATGAGATTTCACTAAGATTCTCATTCAATGCCCTTGCCACCCTGATGACACCATTGTCCGACTCAAGGTCTGACAAGATGACCAGAAATTCATCACCTCCAATTCTAGCGGCAGTATCAACATCACGGATACTATTTTTTAAAATCAATGCAACCTGTTTTAGCAGTGCGTCGCCTACATCATGTCCGTGTTCGTCGTTTACTATTTTGAAACCATCCAGATCAACAAATAATATCGCTGCTATTTGTTTATTTCTATAGGCACGCGCGCAAGCCTGATCAATTCGATCTTTGGTAACTCCAATAGTAACCAACCCGGTCAAGCTATCATGATCGGCCAAAAACTGTAATTTACGATTCACGCTTTCACGCTCATAAACCATTCCAAGCTGTTCACCAATACTCATTAAAATGTCTAATAACTGATTATCTGGCCGACGCTCTTCAGCGGCAAAAAATTCGAGAACAGCAATCACTTTCTCTCCATTAGAGACCGGTATTGCTACGACTGAAAGTAACCCACATTCGTCAGCAATACGGGCCCGAGGATAAGGTGAGTCTTTAGCACTGCGGCCCGACCAAATAGGTTTACCCGTCGCTAACACTTTGCCAGGTACACCTTCACCTATCATTAACTCCGTATTCATGGTGAGATTTATAAAAGGATCAAGTCCCTCGCGTGACTGTATCGACCAGATATCAGACGGTAACAATCGGTCGGGATTATTTTCATCAACCAGGTAGGCATGAGATATTAACCAACCCGAATAAAGCCAGTTATGGTAGGAACAAATTTTATCGAGACTCGATATAACCGCTGCTTTAAATGCAACACTACTATTAGCGATATGGGCGCAGGCTAATAACAATTCCAATGTTAGTGCTTTTTGATCGAGTTCCTGCTCAATACGTTTTTGGTTTGAATTATTGTAACAAAATATTAGAGTTCCCGAATCCTGATCAATTTCGTCAGCCAGTGGCAAAATGCGTAATTTGATGTGCATGATCTGCTGATCGGGCAGAACGGCCTGCAGATCAAATTCATTTACTTCAGTAAGACTCGAAAGCGGCTGATTGCCAATACAACCCTGAACCACCTCTTTCCCAAGATCGGCAGCCCGAAATAACGGTGTACTCAGGTCACTGACTTTTTCACCCATTTTCTGCAATATTTCTTTACTGGCAAATTGATATAGACCTTTATTATCTACGTGAAAAACGATCGCTGGCATTACCTGGATTGCTAGTCCCAGGTTGGTGATCCCAGTTATCTGCGTGGCCTCTTTCAAAGTATCTCGATGCGGATTAGCCCGCTTTTAGTGACAGAAAATCATGTCCGAATTCGATTACCTTCAAACTATCAAAGTTGAACAAACCTATTATTAGTCAGTCTATTATAGTCAATTGAAAAATAAATTAATGATCCATCGCAGATTCTAAGAAGAAATGCATCATCCATTCGCTCCAAATTGAAGCATCGGGGATTCCTGAATCAATCATCTTGAGTGCCAAAAGATATTCACCCGCTGGAATTTCATCCTTACAAACAGTAAGAAAGTTGTTCATCGCACGTAATGGTTGTTCTGGATGCCCCTGAATGCATAAAATATTGTCGCCGATAATATAGGCAAAATCTCTATAGGCAGGACAACTGGCAAAACTGATGGCAGCCTCGGGTAAACGGGTTACACGCTCTTTATTAAAATGGAAAATCCTGGTTTCTGATGCAATGGGTTGCATCCAGCCAAAAGTCTTCGAGATAGCTAGCGGATAATTACCAATCATCCAGCCTTCCTCGTTTTTCCCAACCATACCACCAAAAGTTTTGGCGACTAATTGATGTCCAAAACAGCTGGCAACGATTTTTTTATTCTGGCCATTCGCCATTTTAATAAACGCAGAAAGTCTGCTAATCCATTCAAACGGGTCGTTCACGCTAGCAGGACTCCCTGTCAACATGAATCCGTCATAGTCATCTATTCGGGCGGGTAGTTGATTTTCGGCGGCATAATAAATGTCAAATTGAGCGGCGCTATTTTGTGACGATAAAAGATCGACAAATTTTTCGCCATCCCTAATACCCTCATCATCTTCCCAATGAATTTTGGGAACAGAATCGATTACCGCGATTTTTATGGATTGGTTCATAGTGTTAGTTTGATTATCTATTTACCCCATAGAATGCCAGTATTCTTTGCTTTTGACCAAGTTGTTGCATCTGCTATGCTTGCCAGCACAGTGATTCAGCACTCAGAGTATTCATGCCGAGCTTTAAAAATATTCTCTTTATCATGTGCGACCAATTACGGCAGGACTATCTGTCCTGTTATGGTAACAAACGCATTCAAACGCCTAATATCGATAAACTCGCCGCCAGGGGCGTTACTTTTACCAACGCATTTTGCCAGGCACCACTTTGTGGTCCTTCCAGGGCCAGCTTTTATACCGGTAAATATATGACCAGTCATGGCGTGATGGGCAACGAAGACTACACCCGACTCGATGAATGGATGATTAGTGATTATCTACACCCCTTGAATTATCGAACAGCAGTAGTAGG
>JBLIOG010000154.1:0-9129 GCA_047639625.1 Gammaproteobacteria bacterium | reverse complement strand
AATACTTTTGTTTGGAATCTGGGTACGTGCTTATGTCAGTGCTCGAATTCGGAATTATGTTTTTGGTAGTGCTTGTCTCGATCAAAATATTCAAATGCGCTCGACGGTAGAAGTATCTGCGTTGTTTGCCGTTTTAGTGGTCAATTTTCTATTGCTTATTTTAACCCTGGGTTTTGCTTTTCCCTGGACTGCTGTTCGACTGGCACGGTTTAAAGCTGATAACACACAGGCGATCGTGTCGGGCGATCTCGCGGGTTATGTATCTGCGCAACAGGAGAATCAGACGGCTATTGGTGACGAACTCGGCGATGCCTTTGATCTTGGAGTGGATGTCGCATTTTGATTCAGCTTGGAGGTCTCTGGTATCCGGTTGGTAGTTCAGCGCAGGCCGATGCGAAGTTGGATTTAACAGAATCCCGTTATCAACTTAAAACGTCGAATGCGCTAACACTGGACGGGTTAGTGTCAACGCTTGAGTTCAGTCAACGGGTTGGAAATATTCCCCGTCACATAAGCTTTAATGATGGTTCGCAGTTTGTGACTAAAGATAATGATTTGATTGATCAGTGGCTTTTGTCGAATGAGCATAATGATGGAAGATATCATTTTCTGTATCGGGTCGAGAGCCAATGGCGCTGGATCCTGGTTTCGCTACTGGTTGTGATTATTGCCAGTGGTGGGTTTTTCTGGAAAGGATTGCCCTGGCTTTCGAATACTGCAGCCGCTGCTTTGCCAGTTACGGTTTATCAGAAGTTGGGGGACGGAACGCTTGATATTCTAGATAAATCGTTTCTTTCTCCCAGTGAGTTAAAGCAGCAAGAACAGGATACAGTCAGACAGCAATTCAATGCGCTCGTTAAACTAGTCGGTGAAAAAGAATATCGATTTGAATTACATTTTCGGAAAATGGGAAATCTTCCGAATGCTTTTGCGCTGCCGTCGGGCGATATTGTTGTGACCGATCAGTTAATCCACATGTCCTCTGACCCAGAGGAATTGAACGCAGTTTTTGTTCATGAAATGGGGCATGTCATAGAGCGTCATAGCGTACAACAAATTATTCATGCCTCCGCGATTTCAGTTATGGCAACCGTGATACTCGGTGATGTCAGTGCGATATCAAATTTGGCGATAGCATTACCGGGTTTTATTATTGAGAGTAGTTATTCTCGTGATCATGAAACCGAGGCGGATGATTTTGCACTGACTACAATGATAAGACTCAATAAGGATCCAGTACATTTTGCTAACATCATGCAAAAGTTTTTAGCCTTTGAAAATGCGGGCAAAGTTGAAGTTGATTCAGAAGCAACGGTTGGTCAGTATTTTTCAACCCACCCTGCGACCGGGCAACGGATCGAACGGGCCAGAGAATTGTCCGAAGGTTTTAATCAGTGAGTTGAGATTCCTCACTAGATTGATTCGACGCCGACCAGAATTGTTGTAATTGCTGTTCGAGTTGATCGAGACTCTGGCATCGTTCCATGTTCCAGTAATCGGGTAGTAATGATTGATAGGCGCTTTGTTCAAACCTTCTATCGAGCAGAATAATAACGCCTTTATCGGTATCACTTCGAATGACTCTGCCTGCACTTTGTTGTACCCGAATTAAGCCGGGATATCGATAAGCAAAATCGAATCCATTTAATGACATAGATTTGAAATCATTCTCGATCAGGTTCTGTTCAATGCCGGGATGGGGAAGACCAACGCCGACTACGATACTGCCAATTAATGCCTTGCCTCGATAATCAATGCCTTCAGCAAAAATTCCACCCATGATTGCAAACCCAAGATTATTGTCGCCTTGAAAAAATTCGTTAAGAAAAATCTGACGTGTTTCATCATCCGCATTTCGTTTTTGCATCAGTGTCGGATGGTGTGGGAATAACTGACTAAAGCGTTTTTGGACTTGCTCCATATATCGATAGGATGAAAAAAATATTAGGTAATTTCCCGGTTTAATGTGGTAGCAACGCTGAATGCTATGGCAGATGGTATCGACGGCCTGGTCACGGTATCGATATCGAGTGTCAACAAAACTGCCGACGCAGGCCTTTAGGTTTTCTGGCGGGAAAGATGACCGAAGTTTTAGCTGGAATGTGTTTTCGCCAAGTCCCAGCGCCTGATGAAAATAACCGATAGGTGCGAGCGTCGCCGAAAATCCACAAACGCTGTGAAACAATTCGTAGACTTCGGCAAGATATTCAAACGCGTTCAAGCATACAACTTTGACCTCTCGGTCGAGCAGTGTTTTGGTTGCTATCGTCGAATGATGGTCGCCGAATAACTGGCCGATGCGTTGTAATCTAAAAACGGCTTTAGTCAGGTCGACTGTTTCCGACGAAATCAACTTATTGCTGAATAATTCCATGCCCAGTTTTTCGATAAATTTATAACTGGATTCAAGCAAGGCCTCAGGTGGTTGATTATCAATCCATTGTTCATCATCAAGACTGAGTAGTAATTGATTAAATTGACGGGAAAATTGATTAATCGGTTTGAGCAGTTTACTGGTCTGCGAAGCCTGAATTGCTTTATGAATTTGGTCTCGATGAATTGAACCGGAATACATACCTCGAGCCCGATCAACCAGGTTATGTAATTCGTCAATTAGTAATACTTTGCGCTGTTTGTCCTGTCGAAAATAACTGAGCTGAACCAGAGGGTCGAAGACGTAGTTTAAGTCGCAAATCACGACCTGCGCCCACGGCAGCATCTGTAACGACAACTCAAAGGGACAGAGTTTATATTTTTCCGCACAGGACTGAATGGTTTCACTGTCCATTATTTGTTGACGAAAGAGATCCTCACGCCCGGCGCTAAGTCGATCAAAAAATCCTATGCAGCGCAAACATTTCCCACTTTCATCGATTTCAGCTGGATTCGAATTGCAGGGACAGGCCTTGGCCTTTGCCTGAATGCAGAGGTAATTGATATCGAGTCCGTTTGTAATCATGTGATCGAGCGCTATGGTGGCCTGTTTTTGACCGGAGGTTTTTGCCGATAGATATATGATTTGATCGCAGTGATCTTCTCCTATCGCTTTTACCGCAGGAAATAAGGTGCTGATTGTTTTGCCTGACCCTGTTGGTGCTTCCACCATTAGTCGATGTTGATTTTGAACGCTACGAAAAACCTGTGCTGCAAATTCTCGCTGCTGTGAACGAAAATTCTTAAATGGAAACTCCAGCTTGATAGCGGTATCTCTAGTTTGATTTTGATGCTGAATGACAAGGTCATACCATTGAAGATATTTTTTAAGCAATTGCTGTACAAATAATTCAAGTTCGAGGCGTAGAAATTCCTTCGGAGTCTGGTGTTCCTGGTGATTGAATAAGTTGACATAGTTCAAGCTTAAGTAAACTTCTTCTAGCTCGTGCTCCATGGCATAAAGAGAGCCATAACATTTTAGTTGCGCCCAGTGTGGATCGTTTGAGTCCTCCAGGTTTTTCTGAAAGTGGTAAACCGTTTTTATTTCTTCGATACGAGGAGGTTTTTCGTGTCGAAAAACTAGATCAATCCTGCCGGAGAGCTCAATCTGGTACCCATCAATGTCAAATAGATGGCTGACGGTCACTTCCTTGTCGGCACTGGCGGCATAGCGTTGTTGAATTTTTTGATGCGTTTGCAAACCTTGTTGGGCATTCACCGATGGTAAGCCATCGCCACCCAGATCACCGTTACGACAACAGAATTCCGCGAGTTGGCGAATACCAATTTTTACTTTTTGGGTTTGACGTGCTATTGCCATTTAACTCGAGCTACCTGGTAAGGGATCTGATGTAGATCAAAATAGGTCATCCAACGTTTTTGATTTTTTTGGAGTTGGTCGCCGGGGCCTTTTACTTCAACTAGCTGATAACCACCTGTAGAAGGAAAATACACCAGATCAGGAAATCCGGTTCGATTATTTCTGAGATCCGATAGAATACGTTTAAAAATAGCCAGCCAGTGATTCGGGTCAATCCGCTCGACCGCGAGATTGATTGTCTCAAGGTCAAGAGCGCCCCAGTTGACCATTGGATTTAGGATGCCATGATGGGATTCCCAGCTTTGATGCAGTAAAGATCGCATCAATTCGGGTCGGTCAATTTGTTGCCATAACCGGTCAAAAATGGGCTTACGATTTGCCATAAAATCATGATGGTAAAAATCCGCAGGTCGATGTTGAAAGGGATGGTAAAAAGCGCCTGGAATTGAGTCGAATATTGCATCCCATATGAGCAGGCCGAGAACGCCCGAAAACAAACTATTTTCGACGTATTGGCACAATCCTCGGCTATCAATGCTTTGGTAGTGTTCGACAACCGCGAGTTCAACATGATCAGATTGAGGAAGGATCAACGTGATCGGTTTAATTGGATGAGGATTTGTGGACGGATTAAATCGCTCTCGCGCAGGTAGTTTTCGTTGGCGAATTAAGCGACTTGCGAACTCCTGTGAAAACTGACTTTCACTTTCATCGAAAGGATTTGTAAGTATAGTTTCACAAAGGCTCAGGGCTTCATCATAGTTTTGTTGGGCTGTTAAAATTCGAACTTGACGCTCACGTGCGGGTGGCAACTGACATTGCTGATAAAGTTTCGATGCTTTTTCAACGTCACTATTTCTTTCAACTTGCCTGGCGATACTAAAGCGTAGCCGATCGGCTAACTGAAATTGATTAGATGTACTGACAATGTCATCGGGAATACAATAAAAACACTCGATCAGCGATTCGGAATCGTTCGAGTCGGTAAGGTCGAGCAGTGTTTGTAATTGATACAGCAACCAGCGCTGCTGAATTTCCAATTGAGATTGGAATGGACGGTTATTTTTATCAATACGATAGTTTTCGTATTGGTAGAGGCCAAGATCACGAAGGACAAAATCTGTCATCGACTGATTCAGATTCCCGAAAAAGATCATTTGGCAAATCGTATATTGTTCCTGAACCAGTAAAATAATAATAGTCTCAATGGTTTTGAGCCTTTCAATCTTATCGGCTGATTCAGGCTCAAGTAATGCACTATCGAGGACTTCACGGCGCTGGTGTTTAAAAGTTGATGAGTCATCGATGACAGCGAGTAATTCGTTTTTGGTAAACAGTCTTAAAAAATCGGTGGGGTCAATTGCATCGTTCAGTGAAAGAAATCCAGCACTTTCGAGTTCCTGCAAGGCAGATTCAATAGACTCGATTTCCGGGTAGTTAAGTTTCGATTGGCGAAAATTGAGGTGTCGTCGATTGAGTAATCGAACCGCTAGTCGCTGAGCCGATTCATTAAGCTTATTGAAATGAGTGATAAAATCGGCCAGATTTTCATCGAGGATATCGGAGTAGGTCGATTCGATATGACTAAACAGAATTTTGACATTATCGAGGTAGTAGTTAGGTGGAAGGTCAGGTGGCATAGCACTGGATTTTACAATGGTGCGCCTCTAATAATGCACTTTTTTCACGATAGTGGCGTCAGTTTCGTGCTGGTACGCCAGCCCGGTCAATACCCAACGCGTTTCACGAGGCAGGCTCTCCTCACGTATACTTTATACATTGCGGTTCTAGGCGCGATACTTCCTTAGTCTTGCAAAAAAATCACTATTTTTAGAGACGCCCAATGGATGTCTGGCAAAACCTTTAATCTAATCGTATCGTAAATATTGTATATGTTGACGAAAGTGGGAGTAGGACGAAATGAAATACGAAAGAATCTTTTTTTTCGGTGACAGTATTACTTTGGGCTGTGATGACAGCAGTGGTCTCGGTTGGCCGGGAAGGCTAGTAGCCAAAATATCAAAATTCGAAGAGAAACTGGCTGCCTACAATCTAGGTATAAACGGAGATACTTCAGAGCATATTAAAGTTCGTTGGCGTTCAGAATTGCAGGCACGTTCGCGTGAGGTATCGGGTCTGGTTATTTTTGCATTTGGGTTTAATGATGCAGCGAGCGTGAATGGCGATAATCCGCAGGTCGATCTTGTCCGTTCGGTTGGCAACGCCCGCGAGATTCTGGCCGAAGCCAGTAAACTAACCGACGTATTCTGGTTGGGTCCAACTCCAGTTGATGAATCAGTCAACCCTTTGGTGACAGAAATAGCGACCTGGCAGATGTATAATCAAACTATTTCAGAATATGATCAAGCCTATGCGAATCTGTCAGATTCTCTTGGAATTAATTATCTGTCTTTGTACCAAATATTTATTAACAATCCTCAATATCAGCAAGCGCTCGCGACAGCCGACAAAGTTCATCCGGCAGATGCAGGTTATGCATTGATTGCCGAAGCTGTTGCCCGTTGGGATAAATGGCAAATGATGGTAGGTGATACGGAATAGTGATCTGGCTTGCTATTTTAATCCTGAGTAATTCAGATCGGCATGTTCCAATATTACGCAAGCTGTTGAATTGTTGGGATATAAAAACTAGATATATCTCTGCACTGAAGTTTGTAGAACCCAAGATTGCACTATAAAGGGCGCGTGTTCCACAATGCGACTGGTTACCCTCCGACCCCTTTGGAAGCGTTTGGTGGCCACACGGAGTAATCACCAATGGGCATGATCTCTAAATGGGCTGAAACTTGCAAAAATTTACCGCTAACGACTTCATTCTCTATAAGGAAATTGGGCAATGCCGCAACCCCATTACCATTTGTTACGAGTTGGTGTATTGCGTGAGCACTACTCACACTCAGTCGGGATTTAGGACTAAAGGATCTCTTTTAAACTTTTTGCGAAAGAGAATACGTTACTTAAGCCAACCGGCGAGAGTTCTATCCAATACTGACTTTCCACGTCTTTGCGCGAAGCTCGCTTTGGCTGCAATTTACAGCAGGCTGCCGATGCGACAACATATCGATCGATTTCGTAAAGTTTCCGAGCTTTTAGACTGCAATCTCGCAGCCGTAAAAAAGGGGAAAAGATGAAAATCATATTTGCCCCTTTAAAATGGTGCCTAAAACTGTTCTTTAACGATTAAACGATCGCTTTCATCCCAGTCATGTAGCCACGGAGTTTCTGGCCTACTATTTCAACTGAATGTCCGCGTAGCTCAGCATTGATGTCGACCAGAGTTTTGTTATCGACGCTAGCGTTGTTGTCGCTGAGGCCGGTACCAATAACATCAGCCTTGATCGAAGGCATGAACTTTCCCGCCAGCAATGGACGAGCAAGGTGATCGAACAGGTAGCATCCGTATTCAGCGGTGTCAGAAATAACCACATTCATTTCGTAAAGTTTCTTACGTGCAACCAGATTCGCAATTAACGGTGTTTCGTGCAGTGATTCGTAATAGGCTGACTCTTCGACGATACCGGCTTGAACCATGGTTTCATAGGCGAGTTCAACGCCAGCACGAACCATCGCAACCATCAAAATACCTTTGTCGAAATAGTCCTGTTCAGATATTTCTACATCGCCAGCAGGCTGTTTTTCAAAGCCTGTTTCTGCAGTTGCTGCGCGCCACTTTAAAAGATCAGCATCATCATTGTCCCAGTCGGCCATCATTCCGCTAGAGAAATGCCCTGACATGATGTCGTCCTGGTGCTTTTGAAACAAGGGGCGTAACAGGTCTTTTAATTCCTCTGACAATTCATAAGCTTTGATTTTTGCAGGATTGCTTAAGCGATCCATCATATGAGTGACACCACCATATTTGAGTGCTTCGGTGATGGTTTCCCAGCCGTATTGAATAAATTTAGAGGCGTAACCAGGGTCAATGCCTTCTTCAATCATCTTGTCATAACACAGAATAGATCCGGTTTGCAGCGTGCCACAAAGAATGGTCTGCTCACCCATCAAGTCAGACTTTACTTCGGCGATCGGTGATGATTGTAGAACACCCGCATGATGACCACCGGTACCAACCGCTAATGCCTTGGCGATTTTAAGGCCATCACCATTCGGATCATTTTCACGGTGAACCGCGATCAATGTCGGTACGCCAAAACCACGAACGTATTCCGCACGAACCTCAGACCCTGGACATTTTGGGCACATCATCACGACAGTGATATCCTTATTGACCTTCATGCCTTCTTCGACGAGGTTAAATCCGTGCGCATAATCAAGCGTTGCACCGTCTTTCATCATTGGCATAACGGCATTTACAACAGCGCTGTGCTGCTTGTCGGGTGTTAAGTTCATTACGATATCAGCCGTTGGAATTAGTTCTTCGTAAGTGCCAACAGTGAATCCATTTTCAGACGCATTTTTGAATGACTGACGCTTTTCTGCGATGGCAGCAGCACGCAGTGTGTAGCTCACATCAAGGCCAGAATCACGCAGGTTCAAGCCCTGGTTTAAACCTTGGGCACCGCAACCGATGATGACAATTTTCTTGCCACGAATGTAGTCGACGCCATCAGTAAATTCATCCTTACCCATGAATCGGCATTTTGCCAATTCTTCGAGTTGTAGACGCAGTGGTAAGGTATTGAAGTAGTTTTCACGCATGAGGTTTTCCAGTTAAAATTTTGACTGCCGCATCATGCCCTGATTATTACATTGCGTAAAATGAAATATTTGCTATGTTATGTTGCACATTATTCATCATAGAAATTCATGGACATTAAGACCCTGCAAATATTTCTGCACCTGGCCGATTCACTTCACTTTGGACAAACCGCAAAGCATTGCAATTTGAGCCCCTCGGCTATTAGTCGTCAATTACAGCGCCTGGAAGAGAACGTTGGACACCAGCTATTTGAACGCAATAATCGCCAGGTTCGATTGACACCAGCAGGACGCCATTTTCAGGATTATGCCCACAAGGCAGTTGACGATTGGCAGCGAGTGCGCAGTGATTTGAATACCAGTCACACCAGCCTGCATGGTGAGGTGAGCTTGTTTGGCTCGGTTACTGCGAGCTATAGCATGTTGACGCAAATACTATCAAAGATGCGCGAAACCTGTCCCGGAATCGAGCTTAAACTGCGCACGGGTGATCAGGCCGATGGTGTTGAGCGTGTACTAGCAGGGCAGGATGACAGTGCCATTATCGCAACGCCTAAAATTTTACCGGATAAACTCGCTTTCCTGACGTTACGAACGACTCCCCTGCGACTCATTGGCCCGAAAACACCGAGTGCATTGAGCCGACAGATTGACCAGAACATTGCTGAGTCTATTGAACCCGACTGGGCAGAAAT
>JBLIOG010000153.1:0-9169 GCA_047639625.1 Gammaproteobacteria bacterium | reverse complement strand
AAAGTTGCCCAGCAACTATTACAGGCACTTGAAATTCGAGCTTTCACACCAACAGTCGTCGCCTGTCCGGGATGTGGCAGAACAACCAGCGAGTATTTTCAGGTACTTGCGCAGGACATTCAGCATCAACTCAACACGAATATGCCACAATGGAAAAATCGATTCCCTGGCGTCGAAAGCATGAGTGTGGCTGTCATGGGTTGCGTGGTTAATGGCCCAGGAGAGAGCAAACATGCCAATATTGGGATAAGTTTACCCGGCAATGGTGAGCAACCCGTTGCCCCGGTCTACGAAGACGGTTCAAAAACGGTCACTTTAAAAGGCGACAATATCGCTAAGGAATTTATGCAACTGGTTAATCGATATGTCGAGAATCACTATGCTATTAATGATTAGATTATAGTTAATTTTAAATCTGCTGCAGTATCTGTTGCAAGGGCAGACTAAAACAGCAGGTAAAACGAAAAATCAATTCCAATAGATAGACACGGAGCCAGGTGGGCTCCAATTAATTTATTTCGTTCATTTTACAGGCCAGTTCAAACAGGGATCCATTATCACTGATTCGACTCACCGTTATGGATGCATGTAGTGGCGGTGTTATTGAGTTACTGGGTGTTAAAACAATATTCAGATCGGTGTCTTCGGCAAAGGACTTCAGGCAAGTGAATAATATGCCTTGACTGCTCAAATTAATTACATTTCCTTCGTATTGCTGCCTACCCCGCCCCACGGTAAAGGTAAGTTCACAATCAATCGCCATACGTTGGAAATCACGTTTTTCAGAATAATCACTCATAATCTAACAGATTATGATCTAAATTAACCATCAAAGACAGACAGTAATTATAAATTAAAAAGCTTTCCGAAATTAGCCACATCTAGAATTTTTTTAACATCGGAAGATGCATTAGAAATATCTACTTTTGACGATTCGCCACCTGCATGCTCTCTTAATAAAAGCAACATACCCAGTGCCGAGCTATCAAGATAGTCTGTACCGGACAGGTCTATAACATATTTGACCCCGGCACCCTCGGTTTCCGAATAGGCACTACGAAATTCATCATAAAGCTGAAAATCAAATTTACCGGTAACTGAGATAGTGATTGTCTTTCCGCCATCTGAAACCTGGGTGTTAATAGACATAGAATTCCTCTGTGTTTTTGGGCGATTGATCTAGTTTGATGCGAATGATATTACGGATAGCCAAAAATGAACACCGACTAAAAGAATTCAATATCACCCTGATCCATTGAACTCTGTCCTACCGCTTTATTCACTTTCTCTTGCCATTCTGTTCGCATCGACTCGAGCTCACGATGAAAGCTTCCAATTACATCGAGTAATTCAATATTTTCGTTGGCCATAGAACCTTCAATCTGACTTTTCTGCTGATCTATTCGAACCACTAGATCCTGTAATCGAGTGTTATGTTCTTCGCTATAACTAACAACCTGAGAAACGATGTCTTCAAACTGTAGGGATCGAATTGCGACATGAACAGCAGCGGTAATTTCATCCGTTACGCTGGATATGTTTCCAAGACCTTCTGACATAGTAGAATTGTAACTTTCGATGTCACCAAGCATGTCATCGACACGAGTTTTAGAGGACATAGTTTCCGTCATGTCTTCTGAAGCCATCGTTTTTACAACCTCGCGGGCGGTGGCAATATCGTTTTTTGCCTTCTGAACAACTGATCGGATTTCTTCGCTAAACCGATTCGAATGTTGCGACAAATGTCTAACCTCGTCAGCAACCACGGCAAAACCTCTACCAGCCTCGCCGGCACGAGCAGCCTCGATAGCCGCATTGAGTGCCAGCAAATTGGTTTGATCCGCAATATCGCCTACGTCGTCCAACAAAGTAAATGCCTTATCCATTTGTTTCGCTATGTCATCTATTATATAGACCATTCTCATACTGTTTTCACTGGTCGATAGTAATAATTGAACAAATTGTTTCATGATTTTATCTGTTTCCCCTATAAACCCGCCGATACTAAACTTTCGACCTTCGGTATCTATCGAGTTCCCCTCATCCACCAGGATGTCTCGAACAATATCTGCCTGGCACTGACTTTTATCATTTAACTCATTAAAACTTTGGCCTAAATTACCCGCAGCCTCAGTCACTACCGTTTTAATCTGACGTAACGAATCCTCAATTTCAACCGTCTGCTCATTGATTAAAGAAGAGAGCCCCCCAAACAATCGGGTGACTTCGACACCACTAATTTGTTTACGACTGAATTCAGCAAGTTGATCGGCTATTCTACTTTGTTGACGTTGCGATCCAACCAGCAACATCGAGAACAATACCAATAGTGCCAGGGTAACAAGCCATTCTCCTATGGTCAGGAAATATCCTGACATCAAAAAGCCAGCAAGGGCGGGAAACACCACCATTGGACTCTGTCTGAATATGGCCACGAACTTACGAAGCATATCTATACTCTCATGACTCTGCGATTGATAAAGTCATCGGCCAAATTCAGATAATCTTTAGCCCCATTTGATCGCGGGCTATATTCAACTACCGACATGCCAAAACTCGGACTTTCCGCAACAGGTGCCGATTCCCTTACTGCTGTCATCAATAGACGATTGGGAAAATAGTCAATTAATTTTTGTTTTACCTCTTTGGAAAGATTTCGACGACTTGAATATCGAGTCAACACGAGCCAGACTTCGATCGGCTTTTTCATATATTTTTGTGCACTGCGTAAGGTTCTTAATAGCTGAGACAATCCTTGCAAAGCAAGATAATCACTGGACACAGGCACTATTACCTCGTCACTCGCGAACAGTGCATTAAAATTAAGCAGGCCAGAAACAGGTGGGCAATCTATGATGATGTATTGATAATTATTTTTCACGGGTTCGAGAGCATCACGAAGCACTTTAGTTAAACGCGGGCCGTCTCCTCCCATTTTTTCAACTTCACTTAAACGATAGCCTGCAGGAAGAAGATCCAGATTTTCTCTAATATTACGAATATAGGGTTCTGCCTTGTGGCCTTCGAGAAATATATTATCTATACCGACCAGGTCTCTATCGGTCAGTCCAAGGCTAATGGAGAAATGTGATTGGGGATCAATGTCAACAGCAAGTACTCTAATACCCATTGCCGCATATATACTAGCGAGATTTACTGAGGTAGTGGTTTTACCAACTCCACCTTTTTGATTCAACAAGGCTACACAGCGAGCAGGCATCCTTAAGATAAGTCCGTTTGATTACCAAACTCGGACTCATCAGCCCAACGCACGCTTGATAACAGTTAGAAGCTGATCGGGATTAAATGGCTTAACAATCCATCCTGTCGCACCCGCATTCTTTCCAGCCTGCTTTTTATCAGAGGTAGATTCAGTCGTCAACATTAACAAAGGCGTGAATTTAAACGAAGGTAATTTACGTAATTCAGCAATAAGTGTAATCCCATCCATATTCGGCATATTCACATCGGTGATCACTAAATCAAACCCCTTACCTTTAGCAATATTCAATGCGGCTACACCATCTTCTGCTTCGGTCACATCGTGTCCGTCACTTTTTAATGTAAAGGAGACCATTTGCCTCATTGAAGATGAGTCATCTACCGCCAGAATTGTTGCCATTTTTGTACTCCAGTTATCCAGTCAAACGAAAATATGGGTTCATCTAGTTAGGCCACAGAAAAGGCTGATTTGCCACCTTACCTGCCCTTACTAAGTTTAAATATAGCAGCTATTTTCGGGTTTACAGTTTTTTAGAGCGCTTAAGCAGGAACACCTCAGGCAAAAAATGTCTGATTTTTTCCGCTATTTTTTGCACGGTACAATGCTTTGTCGGCACGTTTGAATGAATTCTTTAATTGATCGTCTGGACGCATCATTGTAATACCAATGCTGACTTCAACTGGAACCAGTTTTTTTCCTTCATGAATGGAAAGGCCCTCAACCCCATAACGTATCCTTTCAGCAACATCCATTGCCCCAGAAGTACCTGTTTGCACTAGCCCACATACAAACTCATCGCCACCATATCGATAGAGTAAATCCGTATTACGGACAACCGATATCATAACTTCTGCGACTGAACTCAATACCTGGTCGCCGACATCGTGGCCAAACTGATCATTGATAGCCTTAAATGCATCCAGATCGACTACAAGTAAGGCCATATCCTGATGATGTCGTTTACAGAGGTCGATTTCCCGAGGCAGGAACTTTTCCATCGAACTTCGATTATTGAGTCCTGTGAGAGGATCGCGGAAGGCCGATTTCAGAGCGACCTGGTACATCAATGCATTTTTTAGTGGATAAACCAACGCACACAACAAGTCTTCAATTTGACTAATTTGATCTCCGGCCGGAGGATCGGGAAGAAATATTATCAACTCACCTAATACAAGACTTTCAACTTTCAAACGATAGTTGACCGAATACCCACGAGTTTCTCCTTCACTGTAATTAGCTTCAGCTTCCTCGCTGACATAGCGATACCCATTAAATTTGATCTCTGCTTCAATTTCGTTGAAAAAGGTTCTCAATATATTAACCACGTCCTGCGAGCGAGAAAGTAAATTGCCCAACTGCAAGGCACGCAGATATTTTTCATCTTTACTCGCCTTATCGGGAAAACGAGGCTCGATGGCTACAGCTTCTGAAAGCCGTTCGGCACCATCGGCAAAATTGATCAATTGAGGCATATCGTATCTACTTGTTGAAAACAATACTTTACGAACATGCCAATTTCGTGCCAGAACTCAAATAGCTTATTAATCATGTATTTATATAACAATACTTTTCTTAAGTCACGAGTATGACAATTTTTTGTCGCTACTTTGGTGGGTTTTATCTCGATAACCCGAAAAAGGTCATAAAATATAATGCAGGTTTCTTCTAGTCGGCCGATAACCTGCACGACCGCCAATTTACCAACACTAACCTTATTTAAAATAATCAAATCCTATGATAGAAGACCGAAACATTTCCGAAAACAGGATTCTGGGAGGCAAGATGCTTCCCCAAACAGGCCAATATTTGCCTGAATGAATATCGATAGCTCATTGTCAATGCATCGACTAGCTGACGTACAGGCAACTCAGCTAGATCCCGTAAAATTGATAGGAAAGGTAAGCCCGATACCTGCTCGCGTTTTAACGGTGGCGAATGGTATTGCAATCCTGAGATCGGCCCAGGGTGAGATTACCGCTCAAAATTCACTCGGCCTGG
Source organism: Gammaproteobacteria bacterium (assembly GCA_047639625.1). Lineage (GTDB taxonomy): Bacteria > Pseudomonadota > Gammaproteobacteria. The sequence continues at coordinate 3,948 of JBLIOG010000153.1, read as the reverse complement.
TTCAAAATGACCGGGTATTAATTCGAGTCATTAAACGTGATGGACAACCTGTCTTAAAGGTTTCACCACTGAATAGTGAACCGGGTTCTCTATCGGTAAAAACCTATCCCGCGATAAAACCAGTCATGCAACCCGGCAATAATTTGATTCAATTTAAAAGACTTCCAGAAGGAGATCTACTACTTGCCAAGAATCAGAAAATATTAATTCCACGCCAGATCGATATCAAAGAAGGCCAACTACTGCAGGTTAAATCATCGGCTGATGCGACCGAATTTACCGTCAAGGCGGCAAGTCGAATCAACTTTTTAAAGGCGCATATATCAGATAAATTATCAGCTCTGAACAAACTCGTCGCATTAAACCCGAGAACAGATTTGAAAGTATTATTAAAACAGGCTGCTGCTATAGTTTTGAAACCAATCGATAACAACACTGTAAATCAGGCCAGTATCGAACAGAGGATTTTATCTACAACGCCGGGGGTACAGCCCGCAATTAAAATTTTATTTGAAAAAGCACAAGCAGAATTGCGTTTGCTTTTCCCCGAATCGAACCGGGTCAGTAAGGCGTTCATTCAACATTGGGTGAAAAGCATTACCCGACCGTTAAACCTTCAGGTCGTTCCGGTCTGGCACTTACTCAAGGAACTAACCGGTGAAAAAAACGATGGCTTTAAAGTCGACGCCGTGATTAAAGCATCTGATATCGAAACCAACCTGACGACCAATCAACTACGTCAACTTTTACGTGATATTGCCAGCACACTCGAACAGGTCGATATGCAGCAACTGGTCCAAAAACTCAAACTTCAGCTTCAACATGAAATTCAACAGCCTCACAGTTTTGAGCTGGCGATTCCACTCCAGAAAGATAATGAAACTCAAACTCTTAAATTATTCTTTGAGGAAAACAGTAATCCTGACACTGAGGAGAAAACTTCAGGCTGGAAGGTTCGGCTCGACATTGAATTGCCGGAGTTCGGAAAGTTGACCAGCCAAATCAGTCTCATTGATACCCGATTAACCATTAATTTCTGGTCCGAACATCAGCCAGGTAAGATTATTTTGGAAAACTCAATTGACCTTCTGAAGCAAAACCTAAGCAGTCAGGGATTTAATCTCGAAAATTGCCAATGTTTTCTAGGAATACTGCCACTTCCGCGACCTGATTTCGGTTTCCCTAAAACTGAAAGCCTGGTGGATATTCACGTATGACCAATAACAAGGCACCAAGAATTGCAATTGCAATGGAATACGATGGAGACGAGTCGCCCCGAGTCACGGCGAAAGGTTTTCACGAATCAGCCAACGAAATCCTAAGGCAAGCTAACCGAGCTGGCGTGCCAATTCATCGCGATGATCAATTAGCATTGCTGTTAACACGACTTGACCCTGGCGATCAGATACCTGAAGGGTTGTTCGTGATTATTGCGGAAGTTTTGAGTTTTGCCTATCGATTATCAGGAAAACATAAATCCTTTATGGATAATCTGTGAATAGCGAATTATGCCTATTCAAAATACCTGAAACAGGCTCAGACATAGGTATCGATAATACGTTTTTTATCTTTTACAGGTTTATCTTTATCAGTAGGAGTTTGAAGCTTTTCTTTTTCTGAATGTTTACTTTTGCCCGGTAAACCTTTAACCGGGAGAGGCGGTTTTACCGATTTGATTAATTCGCCTGACATATGTATTCGTTACCAAGTTTACAGCTGAGGTTTAAAAACCTGAAACTGAACCGAGTTCTGCCTCGGTTAGTAATTTATTCAAATCAACCAGAATTAAAAGCTTATCGTCCTTACTGACTACGCCATCAATATAACGTGAAGTTTCATCATTACCCACATTTGGAGCAATCTCTATATCCGATACTTTTACGTCTACCACTTCTGCTACGCTATCTACCAGAATGCCTATAATTTGCTGCAACGCCTCGATTACAATTATTCGAGTTAAATCAGTTTTCTTAACGGGAGATAGTCCAAACCGCCTTCGGGCATCAATGACACTAACTACATTACCGCGCAAATTAATAATCCCAATTACATAGTGTGGCGCACCGGGTACGGGTGCTACTTCCGTTTCACGTAACACCTCCTGAACTTGCATCACATTAATGCCATAGGTTTCGTTTTCTAGTTCAAAAGTAACACATTGAACCAGACTTTGATCGTCAGAACTTCGAGCCTCAGCCATTATCTTCTCCGGGTAACATCACTTAGCAATACCATCGGCAAATTTTAATAAAAGTTAAATACTAATAACAAAATTACTTTTGTTATTAGTACACATTAAATCCTGCTCCACTTCCTCTATATAGCAGACTTGCTCGCTAATGCTGGGGGATGCCAACCGCATTTAATCGATTAAGAAAGGAAACTATCGAATCAGTATCCAGGACGCTGGCCAAGGATTCTCGAATCGTGCCAGAAAAAAATTGGTTCTGCCCCGCTTTGCGCCAATGAATTCCATCCCTGTCGATGGAATTTATTGTTTCAACAGAGTCACAACTTAAAGCCACATCACCCGCAGCAAGCACAAGATACCGGCGTTGGTTCTGTTCACTATTCAGATTTTCATCATTGAGTTTGAATAATATTCGACTATCGACTATTTTTACATTTTGACCACGATGTGATAAAACACCTTCTATCCAGTCACCGGCTCCGGGCAATTGGGTCATCTCAGCATTTGTTTCCAATACCGAACTCAGTTCGATGAGAGGTACGGAAAACTTAAAAGCACCGACTGTGAACATAAGAAACTGTGCTGGAAAAGAAATACTCAGTTCGGGATCTTTGTCAACAATCTCCTGTTCTTCAGTCGTGTCTCGATTTTGGACAGGTTCCGAAGCTACAGTATCTTGTTGCGGGATATCAACAACATCACTTAATGTTTCCAGGATTAAACGACTAAAGGCCTCTTCGACAGGCTGTCCCTGAATTTCAGTCGCGGTTACCTCAGTCGCTTCCTGAAGCAAATCGTCCAGATATAGACTTAAAGCATCCTGATTTTCAAGCAGATTGCTGGTTGACCTTTCCACCATCTTCGACTCGCTGTTGAATGCCCAATAAAAAATTAAGCAAGTTTAAATAGGCCAGACTTCCTTTGGAATTGGGGGACATGGTCGACAAAGGTTGTTTTTCTCTGCTCGCATCGCGAAATCGAGTATCAATCGGAATAACAGAACCCCATACGTTGAAACGATATTTGTCTTTCATTATTTTTAGGGCATCAACTGATGCCCGGGTCCGTTTATCATACATCGTCGGAATAATCATGTAGGGCGTTGTTGAATGTTGAGATTTCTCAACCATTTCAAGAGTATGAATCATTCGCTCAAGTCCCTGTATTGATAAGTAGTCGGTCTGCGCAGGTATTAACAACTGGTCACATGCCGCCAGTGCATTAATCATCAAAATGCCAAGCATGGGCGGACAATCAATAATGCAATACTGGAACTTTTCTGAGACACAATTAATAGCCTGCTTGACGACAAGACCTTTTCCAGGGCCAACACCCATTTGCCTGTCCAGGGTTGCCAGTGCAGACGAGGCAGCAAACAGGTAAGTATTTTTGAGAGAAGTCGGTAACAGCATACGCGCAACATCGGCAGGATTCTGGGCTGGTTTTTCAAACAGGGTATATACGCCGGTATCAACTTCATCGGGGTTATACCCAAGATAACCTGTAAGTGAACCATGCGGATCCAGATCTACCAATAAATTTCGGTTATGCCCATCGGCTAAATGCCCAGCTAGAGTGATCGCTGTCGTAGTTTTACCGACACCACCCTTCTGATTAATGACGGCCCAGGTTTTCATGCCAGAAAAACTCCGATTGGGTACAGGAATTGATGTAAGTCTGTAGAGGGCGTCGCATCATCAGGTATATCTTTTTAAAAGGCCTTGAACATCAAGTATAATCGCAATGTTGCCATCACC
>JBLIOG010000152.1:0-9257 GCA_047639625.1 Gammaproteobacteria bacterium | reverse complement strand
GGAGGAGTTGACCATTATTATGCCGAACGTTTAGACAATCAATCTCTGCCGGGGTTAACCGACCCTCCAGTGTAAACAGCGCTTTATTTAAGTGAGCCGCGGAGTGGCAATATCTAAAAATCCGTTGAAAAAAACGAATAACGTACGGTTGAGTCGTATTTTGAATGGTAGCAGTATTTGACCTGGCTGCTAAAGTTACCGGTTCTTTTGCCGGTTCTTCCTGAAGGGATTGTTTTGTTAATACGCACGAAACAATATCATTTAATGAACGTAGTTGAGGAAACTCATGTGGCATAATGATGGCGTCATGTTGGATTTCCATTGCAATCATTAACTCCATGCGTGCCAATGAATCCATTCCGATTGCTTCCAGCTCAATGTCTCTTTCCCCATTTTCAAAGGCTGTAATCAATGAAGGCTTTATGTGCTCCGTTGAACCAGTATCCATTAGAGTCTGAATAATTGATTTTCGAATCTGATCGTTTTTGGCGGATAGTGCTTTCACTTTATTACGCGAAATTTTCCCGGTGGTATTCCTCGGTATTTCTTTAACTAGAGTGAATTGTCGAGGACTACGAACTCCTAATTGTTGCCGCATGAATTTTTTAAGTTCGAGTAAGTTTGGCTTTACGCCATCGGCAAAAACTACCAGTGCCACTGGAATGTTACCGTGAACCGTTGAGGCCTTTGGCAATACGGCAGCGTCGATTACTTTTGGATACTCGCAAATTTTAGATTCGATATCTTGCGGATAAATATTCATGCTATTGAACACAAACATGTCATCGGATCTGCCGCAAAGATGAATACGCCGTTTTTCATCGAGGTAACCAATGTCACCGGTGTAGAACCAGCTATTTTCAAGCCGCGAGTCGGTTAGTTGCGTATTGCTCAGATATCCTCGAAACATGCCTTCACAACGAATAGCCAATTCGCCCTTTTCACCAACTTCAACGGGATGTCTTTCAGGGGTAACTGCTCGAATTTCAATTCCAGGTAATGGTTGACCAACACTGACGCCCGCGTTTTCGTCATCTGGATCGGTAAAACCGATAGCACCTGTTTCGGTGGTGCCGTAGCCAGCCTGCAAATTTTTGGTGATGCCATTTCGCAATTGCTGGCGCAACAGAAGCGGAACGTGTGAGCCACCGAGCTTCAGACGGATATTAGAAAGTGATTCAATATTTGGCATGGCCAGAAGTTCACGGGCCTGGAAGGCTGATACATGCAATACACTTACATTTAAAGAATGGCATTGGGCTACCAGTGGCGCTTGTTTAACATCGAGAAATATATTTGTTGCGCCCATTGCTACACAGTACAGACGGTGACGTTTGGCGAAGTTTTGTTCAATGGATGCCACGCAGGCAAACCGTTGCTGTTCAGATTCAATGTGCCGATGTGCTTGCGCGACCAGGTCACTGTCCCAATGAACCACCAATTTTGGATCGCCAGTTGTACCCGAGGTTGAAAATAAAAAACGAGCCTCGAGTATAGGTTGATTAGTCCCGGTTGAACCAACATTGCTCTCCTGGGTCAACGGATTTACAGCAAAATTCTCATCGACTATATGGGTTGCGCCGCAGCTGCTGATTACGGCTTTTTGAGCTTGTGGCCCTTCGTAGGTTGGGATTGTGCAGGTTGTAGCACCAAAATGAGTAGCAGCAAGACAGAGCAGCAAATGTTTGGTGTCATCGGCACATTTGATACCAATAACTGAATCTGAGGCAACATTTAAATCGTTGAATTTCGTTATTTGAGCCTGCACTAACTCTAGTAAACGGGCATAGGACACCGTAAATGAAGACGTTACAATCGCATCCTGGTTGGGATTTTTTTCAGCCTGATGCACAATTCGTTCGATCAGAGTGCCGTGCTGGCTTTGGTTTTCCATAAGGAGCGCTGCAGCTGTTATTTGGAGATTTTAAACAATACGTGTAACGGTTCATTCAATAGCGGCGAGAAGAAATCTTTGTCTAAGGCAACTAACTCTGGAGTGACGGTGAGCTCTTTTACTTCGGGCATGCGTGTATACCCCGATTGGCGCAGACTTTCGAAATAGTCACTAAATGTCTTGTGTACACACTGTACATGCAAGGATTCACCACTTTGTTTCCAGATTTCGCCTTCGAATTTTTCATTCACATCGGCAAAGTAGTTTTTCCCCGCAGAGTCAAAGTAGAACGGTGGAGCGTTTCCTGACCAGGCAAACGGGAAAAATGGGTGGGGCACACTAAAAATAAATTCTCCATTTGAATTCAAAGCCTGATAAACCATCGAAAACGTGCGCTGCATTTCTTCGACGGTTAGATAATTGAAAAGAAAAACCGCAATGCATAGATCAAATTGTCGAGCTGGTTTGAAATCAACAATGTTATGGGTGCGGTACTCTATTCCGTATTGGTCCTTAGCTTCCTGAGCCCTGGCTGCGCCGATCATTTGAGATGATAAATCGACGCCTAGATAGTCTCCCGCACCACGACGTTTTAACTCGCGCGCACAATAACCCTCACCACAACCGATATCTAGCACTGACCGAGTCTTAAGATCACCACAGGCGTCAAACACTGGAGGGCGTCCGGTAAAATCAGATAAAGAGCTTGGCTCCATACGCAACCATTTTTCGGCATTCTCGTTATAGACTGTTTCAGTATCCAACTGCGCAAACCTCTTTTGATATTTCTGAATGAGACACGGCAAAACCCTGAGCACGTTCCAGCATTTTGTCCCAAAAAATAGCCCGCATATTGATCGCCATTTTGACACCATATTCAATCTGTTCGCAGGCCATATTGTTTTGAGCTAAATCTTCGCTAATTAATGCAATTTGATTGGCATGCTCTTCGTCACATTCGCTGTGTAAATCAAAGAATATGTGTTGGCTCATAGTCAAATCGCTGTGATTTTTGAGTCCCGTAAGAATTTGATTGTAAATGCTGGAAACGATCAGTTCAGTACCGATACCAATAGCGCCAACACCAACACATTCGTTCATTTCACATAGCTGTAAAAACTGATCACCCCATAACACTCCAGTCTGACATTGAGCCGTTGATTGCCGATATTCGGAATCGACTCCCAATGCCTCTTGAAATCGGCGAAACAATTTCGTATGGGACTCTCCGGTTATACTGGCGAGAACATCAGCTGGCAATTCCACATCGTTAGTTGCACCTTGTTCTTCTGAAAGATTACACATTAATATTTTTTTATGACCGTCATTGCTCAGGTTTTTAATCACAGCCGATACGTAACGGGTAAATCTGCTGCTGTACAAACTGTACTGAAAGGCAAAGTCCTGAAATGCTACATCAATATTGGGGAAATCACCGGTAGCCAACGCGCGCAGATAAGGATGGTTGACAGCCGTTGAACCAAGGGCTTCAGTGCTAAGGCGTTTTATGAAAGTAGCTCGGAAGCTATGTTTGTTTATCATCGGCGCTCTATCCGGTATTACTTAACAATCGTAGTGTTTGAACCCTTGATTCACTAAAATTAAGAGGTTCTCTAGAATTATTGAAAGATCTATATGTCCTTAAGATGAAGCGTTATTAAGGACAGGTAAAGCGGTATAAACATATCAATTTTGTACTATCGTGTAAACTCAATTTGGCTCGGGCAATCGAGCTATTCAAACTGAAAGTTTCCTGGCACCTTCTCAGTCGCCTATTTTTTGTTGCCCCCCTGATTGGCTGTCATTTTTTACCCGGGTGATGGTGTTCAGCCGTTATCCACGGAGTGCTTATTATTCAGCTATGGGTTCGACATGACGTTCGAAAATAGTGGTTGGGACCTTTTGTTTTGCCATGCATCGTCTGGCTTTGCTGGTTTCTCAGGTGCTTTCTGGACAGATAAACCATTCTACGAGGAGCTAACTCACGATAGGTTTCTAAGATGAAAAAGTACCTGACCCCATCGTGTAAATCTGATAAATTTCAAACAGCGGATACGCTAAAAACTAACAAATGGAGGAATATATGGAAACTTCATCGAATGAAGTTCTTACTCAATGGTTGTCAAAACTAGACAAAGCCTTACAGGCTAAAGATTCAGCTGCTGCTGCAAATTTGTTTGCTCCAGAAAGTTTCTGGCGTGATTTTATCGCCTTTACCTGGAATCTGAAAACACAGGAAGGTCGTGGTGAAATCGCTGCAATGCTTGATAGCACGCTGGGAGATATTAAACCCACGAACTGGAAATTACGGGGCGATGCCAGCGAAGCGGGCGGTGTTACTGAAGGTTGGGTTACCTTTGAAACCGCAACCGGCAGAGGCGAAGGCCACCTCCGGCTCAACGCAGATGGTGAAGCCTGGACCTTACTGACCACGGTACACGAACTGAAAGGCCACGAAGAGGCGAAGGGCCCGACTCGACCAAAAGGTGTTGAACATGGCGTCAGTCGTGGTCGAAAGAACTGGGCAGAAAAACGCGACGAAGAACAGGCATCTCTTGGCCACAAAGAACAGCCCTACTGCGTGATTATCGGCGGTGGGCAGGGTGGCATCGCACTTGGGGCCCGTTTGCGTAAGCTCGGCGTACCCACGATTATCATCGAAAAGAACCTGCGTCCAGGCGATAGCTGGCGCAATCGTTACAAATCATTGTGCCTTCACGATCCGGTCTGGTACGACCATCTTCCCTATATACCCTATCCTGATCACTGGCCTGTGTTCGCGCCAAAAGACAAAATTGGTGACTGGTTGGAAATGTATACCAAGATAATGGAGCTCAATTACTGGTCTTCGACTGTGTGCACTAGCGCATCATTTGATGAGGCTAGTGGTGAGTGGACGGTTAATGTCGAACGTGAAGGAAAACCATTGGTGCTCAAGCCGAAACAACTGGTGATGGCGACCGGCATGTCAGCGGTTCCAACCATTCCGGATTTCGATGGAATGGATTCATTCAAAGGCGATATTCACCACTCATCGAAACACTCGGGTGGTAACAGTTATGAAGGCAAAAAAGCAGTAGTAATTGGTTCTAACAATTCCGCACATGATATTTGTGCAGACTTTTGGGAAAACGGCGCCGACGTCACCATGGTTCAGCGTTCATCAACCCATATTGCCAAATCAGAAACGCTAATGGATCTGGCCCTTGGTGGCCTGTATTCTGAACAGGCGGTCGCAAACGGTGTGACTACGCACACAGCCGATTTGATTTTTGCCTCGTTGCCCTACCGTATTCTTCCGGGCCTGCAAGTGCCTGTGTACGCGGAGATGAAAGAGCGCGATAAGGACTTCTACGACCGCCTTGAAAAAGCGGGCTTTATGCTCGATTTCGGCGAAGACGGCAGTGGTCTTTTTTGTAAATATTTGCGTCGCGGCTCGGGTTACTACATTGATGTCGGGGCCTCGGAATTGATCGCTAATGGTGATATCAAATTGAAGGCTGGACATACCGAGCGATTTTCCGAAAACGGAGTAGTGCTGGCTGACGGTACGGAATTGCCTGCCGATGTAATCGTGCTCGCGACGGGCTACAGTTCGATGAACGGTTGGGTCTCACAACTCATCAATAAGGATATGGCCGACAAGGTTGGCAAGGTGTGGGGAATGGGATCAGACACCACAAAAGATCCCGGCCCGTGGGAAGGTGAACTGCGCAATATGTGGAAACCGACACAGCAGGAAGGTTTGTGGTTTCACGGTGGCAACCTGCATCAGTCACGTCACTACTCGATGTATTTGTCTCTGCAATTAAAGGCGCGTATGGAAGGTTTACCGACCCCGGTTTACGGCTTGCAGGAAGTGCATCATTCCCACTAATTAGTCGAGGATCGAATGTTTTTTGAAGTTGGCGGGGTGGTGTTATTGCCTCCGCCAACATTCGAAAAAGGCAAAGGTCATTGTCTTCTGGTTTGCTGTTACCAGGTTGTCAGTTTGGAGTAATGAATTGCTATGAAAAAAACAGACTTTGGTGTAATCGAGTCCTTTCAACTGGGTGCCGATAACAGCGTACCACCCGCAGCAAAACAAGTCCTCGACCGGGATGGTGTTGTCTGTCTTTGCGGTGCTTTTGATTCAGCTAGGCTGAATGTGATTGAAGCCGGTATAGAGACGGCATTAAATGGCGCAAGTACCGATGTCGATATCGTAAAGCGTAAAACAGATGCCGGCTCGTTGTCAGTTAGCTCTGGCGCCTGGAGGCAGGTCGAAGAATTCCGTCAATTTATTTTTGATTCGCATATTTGTGACATCGCATTGTCGTTGCTGGGTACCAAACCATTAGTTTTGTTTTATGATTTTTTACTGATCAAAGAAGCCTTGAGTAACAATGCCGCGACACCCTGGCATCAGGATCATTCCTATTACCCGTTAGATGGTACTTAAGTCGCCAGTTACTGGATAGCACTGGATGATATTCCGATTGAAACCTCGCTTAGATTTATAAAAGCCTCGCATCAGCCCTGCCAATTGTATCGACCAGTTAATTTTGATAACCCCGAGCAGGAATATCGGCATGACCGGAATGAATTGCCACTGCCACCGGTTGACCATTCGGGCCTTCAATCGAAGGTTTTATCCAATGCCACCAGGGCGGGCGATATGCTGGTCTGGAAATCCTACACGCTACATGGCGCAGCAGGCAACCAACTCAATCAACGCCGCGCTGCATTTTCAGTTAACTGGCTCGGCGATGATGTTGTTTACAACCGCGAAGCATCGCTTGAAACCTATAGTGACCCCGGGCAGGTTGTCGGGCAACCGATAACTTGTTCAAATTTTCCGCTGGTTCGCAAAGTTTGAACAAGGTTGTTCCTTTTCCATTAAATAAGTCTCTTGTAAGCCTTATGTTACAAAAACGCGAAGTAAAAGTAACTATTGCTGGGGGCTCTAGTCGATCCTCAAATATCTAAAAAAATCCAACCTATGCCGATGATAGAGAGGGAACCTCCCCTTAAATCGTAATTCCATAGCTCAAGTTTATGTATTGTAATTACTTGATATCAATATATGGAATACAGGCAATCGCAAACGATGTATATCTTATAAAATAACGATAAAATGATATAAAAATTGATTGTTTAACGCTTGATCAAACCATTCTCATTGAATTGGGCCAAAGTTTAGCGCGTGTCCTAAAACAGCAGGGTTTGTCACAAATCGTATTGGCGTCGAACCAATTCCGCTCATGATGCTGGTTCAGGTCAGGCGTATTTATCAGTTTCCTGAATTACATCCGCGCTCATTTTATCGAATGCCCGGGCTTATTGCCGGTAGCCTGCCAGATAAATACGGTCAGCAACTCCTACGAACAGTTATTCATTCTGATGAAGCAGCTCGATTTACCCCGGTCAGCCTTTGAAGAACAACTGCGACGGGTGATATTCAACATCGTTGGCTGCAACCAGGATGATCACGATAAGAACTTCGTTTTCATGATGGGCTGAACGGCAAATGGGATTTATCACCTGCTTATGATTTATGCCATGCCGAGGGCAGCCCCTTCACTCGCTTTCCTCAGTCAAGTATTAATGGGAAAACATCAAGCTTTAATCGAGCTGATCTAAAACATCTGCAAAATATGCGGTATTACCAGGAGGTAGGGAAAATCAAATTTTTGAACAAACACAAGACGTGTTTTCGAATTGGAAAAGTGTTGTCACTGACCTCGATATACCCAAAAAATTAAAGCATCATGTCCTGAATACGATAAAACTTAGTCTTGGGTAAATATTAGATTTGCAGCGAAGGAAGCGATATCAAATTACTGCTGATGGCTAACTTTGGTCCAGGTTTGTCTTTGAACGTTTATTACGATGTCAGGTTTAGAATGACCATTTAATTCTAGATAAACCTAAAAGGACAAGATCTAACCTATACATGCGTGTCATATCGTCAATTCGAGATCAAATCGAGGAAAATAATTCATACATGAGAATTCGCATCCTATATTCTATCGGTGCGGAATAGTCCGCATTTTCTAAACATTCAGATGAGAAAAAAATGGCCGTTTACAGAATTACCCGTTTTGCAGCACCCGATATGGACAAAGCAAGTGCACATACCGAAAACATGCGTGAAAAGCTTGAATCGATTGGTGCGGTCTTTATCGACATCGTTTCTTATGGCAATGGTAAAGGTGTGGTACTTGCCAAGTATCCAGATCAAGCCAGCATGGACGCGGCCACCGAACTATCCAAAGAAGCCTTTGCCGGCATGGTTGAAGCTGGGATTGTTGATGGTGATTCGATTCATCCGCATGCGGGTGAAGTAATTAATTCTTTCTAAGCGCATTAAACGAGGTATTTTCTGATTAGGGTTTTTGGGTACCAACCTCTATTAAGAAAGTGCCTCGTTTCCCTCCAACAACCGCCAATCACGTCGATAACACGCCACGATCAGTATCCAATATTTAGGTATAGTGCCTCCCAAATCCAGCCCAGTCAGAGCCCGTCCATAAATGCTAAGTTTTACTATAGCTGTTTTAATCCTCGTAATAACACCAGGCCCCGCGGTACTTTCTATAGCGGGTGTCGGTGCTGCTTTCGGATTTCGAGTTGGGATTGGGTATGTTTTGGGTGTCGTCCTCGGTGCGAACCTGGTAGCCGTTTTTGTTATTAGTGGACTAGCTGCAGTGCTGTTTAGTTTTCCAGAACTGCGCATTATCTTAATGTCAGTTTCACTATGCTACCTGATTTTTCTTGCAGCTCGCATTGCATTTGCCGGATCAAAGTTAGGTTTTACAAAAGTTGTTAAGCCGCCGGGAATTTGGTCGGGCATTATCATTCAGACGATAAACCCGAAGGCCTATGTTGTCATGGTGGCGCTGTTTTCGGGGTTTCCTTTTTTACCTGAAAACGTGTTAGCTGAAACAACTATCAAATTTACCATCGCAAATTTTTTCTGGATACCTGCCCATTTAATCTGGCTCTATTTTGGTGTAGCCATAAATCAATTGAATTTGTCGGACAACGCAGCGTGGAGTGTGAACATTGCGATGGCTCTTGCTATGCTTGGCGTTGTGGCGGTTACCGTTTTATCAGCCAGTTAGCTATAATTTATCTCGGAAAATATTCGTCATTTACAGGCGGTAAAGCAGATACCTAATTGATACAGACCGCTATCCCCAGTGAACTGATACTAGTTTCAGACCAATTCTTTCCATCACTCAAACCTTTTTTGCACCGGTCAGCCGATCAGCTAGCCTTTTTAAATGGTTATCTATATTTTTATTGGTTTCCATAGCGGCTTCCATGCCAACGCAGCAGGAGGATAATTCTCGAAACCTATCCATTTTTTCTATAAATA
>JBLIOG010000151.1:0-9272 GCA_047639625.1 Gammaproteobacteria bacterium | reverse complement strand
GATAAGATTATTGAATGGTTTGTCAGAAACTGGAGGCGAAGATTGCCGGTATTTGAGGATTTTGCACTCTAAATGCCTGATAAATGTAAAAGTATCGGCAATTCTATAATATCTTCGTATTGCCCTGGCAGATGGATATCCAGTCCTGGGGCTGTATGTAGCTTCGTTTGGGCTTTTCGTTCAGGCACTAAGTATCGGCATGATCCGAAAACGTGCTCGGGGAATTAGGGACACAGAATACTTCAAGCTTAAAATTAGACAATCATCCCTTCCTGATGATCAATCTATGTTCTATTTGCCGACATAACCTCACTCAACAAAGCGGAGAACAACCAGGAAAGTCGTGAAAATAAACTTTGGAACAATTACTTAGTCGTCCTGCTGAGCGTCAAATCAAGTCATCTTTGTATACCTGGTATGTATGTCATTGTGAACCTTTCATCCGGTTAAACAAGGACACTCGCCTCAAACAGCATGCCAAAAAATCGGTTTCAGACTATTTGTCGAAGTTGATTAATGATAATCAGAATTCGGCCTGGCAAAAAAAGCAGGCCATCGATGCGATCTCTCTGCTGTTTAAAAGCATCCACGCTTCGTTATACCGAGAAATTGACTGGGAATACTGGAAGTCATCGTGTCAGGATTTGGGTAAGGAGCATGACACCCATTATCGCCAGACTCATCCGATAACTAGCACTTCTAAAGCATCCGCAATACCGCTTGATTCAGTTCAGACGAAAACTGTATCAGACCAGATCAAATCTTTGAGAATAGCCATTCGGCGCTTGAACTAGAGCATTCGCACTGAAAAATTTTATTCAGACTGGGAGCAAAAGTTTCTAAAATTCAATGGATACAATAGTCCTACCGATATTAATCAACAGGGTGTTATGAAATTCCTTGAATACCTCGCCATTGAGCGAAAGGTTGCCCCTAAAACTCAAAGCGTTGCTCTGAATTCTATTTCATTTTATTTCAAACACGTTTTAGGCCATGAAATTGGGGATATCAGTCAGTTTGTGCGTGCAAAACCAAGAGAGAAGTTGCCCATCATAATGGCCAGGGATGAAGTCAGTTTAATGTAAAATAATTTCGAGGGCGTGCAGTGGTTGGTGACCTCTTTGCTCTATGGAGCTGGTCTGCGCATTATGGAAGCAATTCGTCTTCGGGTGCAGGATATTGATTTTGGTTTTAATCAAATTAATGTCCGTAATGCCAAGGGTAACAAGGAGCGTGCTGTGCAGTTACCAGCAAAATTATTACAACCCATGAAAGACCATTTAACCGAGGTAAAAGAACAACATTCTGACGATATAGAGCAGGGGTTTGGTCGGGTGTATATGCCACATACGCTGGTTTTGAAATATGGAAAATCTGATCAACAATGGGTATGGCAATATGTATCCCCTAGTTACAAATTGTCGGTTGATCCCAGGACAATGCTAAATAGTATTTTCATTGTTATTCACTTATCTTAATTTACCCGATGATATTAACTCTTTTAACCAGTCTCAATATTATCCTGATAAGTTATAGAGTCATTGAGTTTAACTACCCCGGCTTCGCATACACTGGCGGTGATACCACCATGACCCCGCATAGTGTTATATCCACCTGTGCCTAATTGACGTTCCATTTTACTACAGGGGTGACATAGACCGCTAAACTCCAACAGGGCTTCTCCGATGCGAAAGCGTTTATGTTTCAAGGCCAGCAAATTAATCCCTGACACGACGATATTTCGCCGTAGAAGCAATGGTGACACTGGGTCTTGTCCGAGACAGGCACCGATCACCTGTAAATGTTCCTGTTGCATCAAAGTGACCTGCCTTGGATTATCGGTACTGCCGTTAAAGCGATCACCTTCGAGCCCTTTTTCCAGATTTATCTGGACGCTATCAAGCTCAATCATGGTTACTCCGCGTGAGGGTCTAACGCCGATCCATTCCACACGACCAATCTGCGGGAGTGTATCTAACAATACCTGCAAAGGTTTGGGCTCATCCAAGGGACTCTCTCCAGTTACTTAATGAATGGTTTCAAACGAAACGAAAATGGGCTTGCCGGCGTTCCAGTAGAAAAAGTGATCGGTTGCTGCCTTTTGGAAACAAGTGGCAAATTTCGAATCTCCAGTCCGCCACTGGCGGATAACATAACCATCTGGGCCAATTTCCACTACGACGTTAAAATCATCCAACGCTTCAGATGATGAGCCACTACATTGAGGCATTACAAACTCGAGGAATTTGCCTCGAACCTTATCCAGTTTAACGCGCTGGCTCTTTTTCAGTAAAGATTCGTCCTGATCCGCCATCAGTTTTACATACTGATAAGAAAGGCTACCCGGACCTATATAAATCGCACCCAGTATAAAAGTTACGAAAATTAACAGAACCTTCACCTCAAATTGCATTGAATAATCCCTTGTAACCTATTTAAAGAACACTGACTGTTTAAAGTCAAGTTTCTACGAAACAACCTTTACTATTGAAAAAAACTTCATTTAGAAATAATCTGTCGTAATTCGAGTTCCCGGGAAGCGTTTACTTTTAGGTTCTTCTAGATTTACAACCCGACAAATCATTCAACACAATCCAGGCGAAAGACAAACAACATGCCCGATTATTATGAAACAGATGCACAGGTTAATGAATACCTGGTTTTCCATTATGCTAACCGGGAACAAACCCTGCCCTGGGATTTTGGACCCCACCAGGCTTTTGACTTTCATGCCCGGCTCGTCGATTGCATTGATCGATCGAAATTACCTGATAATACTCGCGCACTCGATCTTGGCTGCTCGGTCGGGCGCATAAGCTTGGAACTATCGCGACAATGCACCGAAGTGCTTGGGGTCGATTTTTCGCAAGCCTTTATCAACATCGCTAACAATCTGCTGGAAAACCGTAAAGTAACCCTCAAGCTAAAACGCGAAGACCAGCTAGGAGATATCGTCACTAATGACTTACCCTCGGGTCTGAACCCGGAACGAGTCAGCTTTGCACAAGGTGATGCCGAAGCATTGCCCGAATCGATTGGCCGATTCGATGTCATCGTTTTCGCAAATGTACTCGACCGCCTACCCCACCCCAAACGTGCACTCGAAAAATTAGCGGATATCACCAACCCCGGTGCGCAGGTTGTGATCTGCTCGCCATACACCTGGTGGGATGAATTCACTGATCCGGAAGAACGTTTGGGTGGGTTTATGCGTGATGGCAAAGAAGTCACATCGCATGACTCTATCGTAGATGCGCTCGAGAAGGATTTTGTGCTAGATAAAACCTGCGACGTACCTTTCGTGATTCGCGAACATGAACGAAAATTTCATTTTAGTGTTGCGCAAACCAGCGTCTGGACTCGCCTCGAAAACTAGTCAATTTACACAAAAGTAGAAATATAGAGCTGCTCAACCTCATCTCTTGCCCATTGCGTTTTTCGCAAAAACTTAAGCGATGACTTAATGGATGGGTCAAGTTTGAAACAATTGATATTTACTTTCTGCACCAGGTCTTCCCAACCATAATGTTCGACCAAACTGGTCACTACTTTCTCGAGGGTCACGCCATGTAGTGGATTAGCAGGTTGTTGATTGTTCATGTTTTTATCGGTATCCGGGTTTGTACAGACTGGGGCAGTTTAACGCTTTCATGAACGGGTATATGACTTTAAAAGTTTAAATCCATAATATGGTAGCTTAACCTGTAAATCTCAGTTGGAGAGACATTCGTGAAACGCTTGTTTTCAGAATCCAATTCTGATAACAACCCATCATTTGGTGTTACCCTCGATTTGTTCATATGAGAATTGATGCCTCGATAAATTGTTACCTAACTCCTGTTGGCCTGCCCTTCGAAGGCGGGGAATATCGCTGATTACCTGTTCCTGCCCCGCCACGTCCATCACGGGTACGATAGGTACCGGTGCTGTGCCAGCAACATTCGGATAAAGAATGGACCATTGTGACCGTAGTCAGCGGGCCGCCAGTCCATATTTGATTTACCATTTCCTGCGGTATAATTAAGCACCGGACATTTATTTTCAGACATAAAGATTTCTCCTTTCGTGTTAGCCCATGCATTTACATGCGCTTTGGAGCACCTTAATAGTTATATTTTAATTAGTACATTCGACTATAACCAGCCATTTGATAGCTTATATAAATTACTGGAACCCTCGAATTCCGCTGACAATACAGCATTTCCTCATAGCCAAATTTACCTGATCAAATATCATTAGGACTTATTTAAAATTCACATACTAGCGTCGGTTGCTACAGACGGTAGTCGTTGTCTCAACTCGTTCGGCGTGCACCGGTAATGCCGCTGAAATAATTTACTGAGCGTTCGGGTTGATCCGAAACCAACCGACTCAGCAATTTGTTCAAGTTCTATAGAGCTATATTTAATGAGATTATAGACTTTCATAATCCGCCAGTTCGCGATGTAAGTCATAGATACAACGCCAATCGCATCCTTAAAATGACGCACCAGTGTTGCTCGGGACATTCCTACCTGGTCACCGAGGGATGACAAAATCCAATCAATCGTGGGCTCTTTGTGAATCAGGCTAAGCGCTCGCTGCAAACGGCGATCTCGCAACGCAACAAGAAACCGGGGGGCATTACCGCTTTGTTCCGCGTAATAATTCAGGAGCTGCAAAAATAGGGCTTCGGTGAGTCGATCGACAATGGTTCCACCACGCCCTTCTGCCCGTTTCATCTCGGCATCAATCAAGGTCACCGTTGACCAGATCGGCTGATTTGGATCGAGTTTTTGAAAATGCAGTATGTCAGCCAGCGAATCGAGCAATGGATGGGGTGAATCTTGGTCATAATGAACCATTCCGCACATCAGCCGATTGGTCATTTCTCTCTGTTGAAATAAAGGACTACCGAGCTCACAGGCTTCGCCCGCGAGTTGACCTGGAATGTGGTTTCGACCGGGTTGATCGGCGATCCAGTGCGAATTACCAGTGGGCAACATCACAATGTCCATCGCTTTAATTTCAACGGCATCGTGGTCGTTACCGTCAACGTAACAATTGCCCGACAACGCTATATGAAACAGTGGAATTCCGGTGAGTTCAGGCGACATTCCCCAGGGTGCAGAAAGTTCTGAACGGAAAAAATCAACCCGCGAAAGCGAAGCGTTTCCAGAACGTCACCGAGCACATCGTAATTGACATCATCATTGAGTCGATAAGACACCTTTCCGATTCTCCAGCATACCGGCAATTTGTGCTCTGTTGATCGGAGTAACCGCAGCCTTAATCAGTAACGGTGTCTATGCCGAGGAATATTTTAGTATCAAAAATGGTGAACTCGAGCGACCAACTGGATTTCGAGAATGGATTTATTTTGGGACTCCGGTAACCCCAAATGATATGAACAATGGCAAAGCTGCTTTTCCCGAGCATCATAATATTTACATTGACCCCAGGAGTTCGGCGCATTGGAAAAAAACGGCTGAGTTTCGTGAAGGTACTATTCTGATGAAAGAACTGGTCAGCGTTGGCAGTAATGCGGCAGTCAGTGGCAGCAGGCATTTTCAAGGCGACTTTATTGGACTGGAAGCCACTATTAAGAGTAAGAAATATTTCCCGAATGAACCCGGTAACTGGGCCTACTACAGTTTTTCAAACCCGGATCTCAAGACGCTGAAGAAATCTGCCAAGGCATTTCCAGCAGCATCATGTGCTGGATGTCACGCGGGTGCAGCGGAAGATGAGCGGGTATTTACCCAATATTATCCCGTATTCCGCGGCGGTAAAGGAAAAGGCACGAGTGCGACCCGAGGCATGAACTCCGTTCTCTCTATGGATAACTAATCATGAATCGCGCTAACAAGCTAATTGCCAGCCTGATTCTGACCTCAGCTTTTGGCTAAATCTCGGCCCCGTTCGCGGTGTCCGGGGAGTTTTCCCCATACGTCGATACTAAAGGTAACATCAGTTTACCGGAAGGATTTCGAACATAGATTTAATTCGTACCAACATCAATCGACAATCAACATCTTGGGTACATAGCCATTGTAATGATAATCTATGCACCCATCTTTGCTTGAATGCTTTTTGAGAATTCATATTAGTGAAACAAACAGCTCTGAAACTTTCAGTTCCTGAGTCCACTGAACATATAAAAGTATCGTTAGTGGAGAAAGGTTTTACGCTGTTCTCTGATATCGATCATCAGGCAAATGCGGCAAATGTTGAGTTGGGAATGCCGGCGTCACGTGTCCTCATTTTTGGTAATCCGGTTGCAGGCACAAAATTGATGCAAAAAGATATCGCGATGAGTCTCGATCTGCCATTGCGCTTAGCCGTTTTTGAAAAAGAGGGACAAACGGTAATGCTTCATCAAACCACTGAAGACTATTGCGAGCATTATCAGGTTGAGAACCATCCCGTTCTGGAAAAAATTGAATCACTATTTGCCACAATAGCCGCTGAACTGAGCTAAAAGGAGTCTGACCGATGAACCAATATAAAAAAGATAGTATAGCGATCGAGTCGCTAAGCCCCGAACAGTTTCGGGTAACTCAGGAAAGTGGGACAGAACGACCCGGCACTGGCGAGCATTTAGGCAATTTCGAACCAGGTATTTATGTCGACATTGTTTCCGGTGAACCCTTATTTGCCTCTTCAGAAAAATTTGAATCTGGCTGCGGCTGGCCCAGTTTTAGTAAGGCCATTGATAGCACCTATATTAACGAACTTAGAGACACCGACCACGGCATGATTCGAACCGAAGTTCGCTCAACTCATGGCGATAGCCACCTGGGTCATGTCTTCCCGGATGGTCCACAGGATCGCGGTGGTTTACGCTACTGCATTAACTCCGCTTCATTACGGTTTATACACAAGGATGAAATGGAAGCTCAGGGTTATGCTAAATATATGAATCAAATTTAAGACATTTTCCCATCCCGAAATACCAATTGATCAACCAAGGTTAATCGGTATCGATGTGGGGATTAAGAAACCCCTAATGAAGGCGTTTTAACTGATTACTAGTGAGACACCTTACCACTAAGACCAAAGAACAGGGAAATGGAAACGAGAAATACTCGATGTTCAAATAAATGAAGTCCATATAGTTCAGTAGGTTCCAGGAGTCATTATCAGAACATCCTATATAGTGACCCCACTAAAATCATAAGCAGTAGCCATGGAGATATCGCCCCACTCCCTTCACTACTCGATTCAACATTTTCCCGAAACCCAGAGTCTCTAAACCAGAAATGGGGCAAGATCGTTTCTGTAGTGCCGCCATCAATTATTACCAACAGCTTTGATACGAGTGGACTATCAGGCGCTGTAAACCAATCGAAGAATTCCTCCTCGTTTGAAAAATCAAGCTCTGCAATTAAACTATCATTTCCTCCAACATCTGAAGCCGTCCCAGAACATCAGTACCTGGTTTTATATTCACAATCACGACATTTGCAGCATGACTTAGGGTAATCGTTGCTCCACCTATGCTAGCACCTTCATCGGTTTTTCCAGCTGGAAGTATCACCCACTGACCGTCGTCCAATTCGTCAGTGGATAGATTCTCTTTAACCAGTCCACCCGTAAGTTTTGCTGAATATTCTGGCGAATATTCAGCAAATACAGTGAACTCAGTTATCTCACTATGAGTTATCCCGATAAACCGAAATAACTCAAACGGAGAAGGAAATGGCGACGTTGCGCCTACTACTGCGAAAAATGATATAGCAACAGTAAATATACAAATGGCCAATTTAGTTTTCATAACAAATCAGTGCTCTCCCTTTGTCTATAATGTATCTTTCGATCAAATTCAGGTCAATCGAGCTATTCATCATCTCAATTACTATTCTGCCTTAAATTCTCCTAACAATCCCTAGACTAACTTGGCATTTGGTTTCTAGCTAATGTACTGACATAGATTGAGTAAATTGTAATCCCGAATTGTTAGTCCGTGGACTAGCGACCAATACCTTCATCAAGGCTCTCGCACCACCGCTGTATTACCTCACCAATAGAACTACCGGGTGAGAAACACAGATAATATCCCAGACCCGTCTTCACCCGCATATTACTCATTGCCACCAACCAACCATTCGCGAGATAAGGTTCAGCTAACTGCTCCCAGGCCAGCGCGAGCCCTTTACCTTCCATTGCCGCCTGTAACACCAGGGCATAGTTGAACAGGGGTCGGGCATCGTTGGGAAAATTATACTTTAGGCCGAAACAGGAAAACCATTCACGCCAGTCCATCCATTCTCGGTCACCAAGATCTTCATAAACCAGAGGTAGCTGGATCAGCTCGTCCGGTTTGATTAGCCTGTCAGCAAGGTCGTGCTGCTGCAAAAATTCTGATGAGCAAACGGGGAATACTTCTTCTTCAAATAACAGAACACTTTGCTGCCCAGGCCAATCACCATTGCCAATCCGTATCACCAGGTCGGCTTGACCTGAAGCTATTCGATTGCCTCGCTCAGTATTAATAGTGTTAATTTCCCAGCCTGGAAGTAACCCTACCAGGGACTGCATCCGGGGCACTAGCCACATATAAGCAAAACCATGCGTGCATTCAATATTGAGCGTTGGTGTTTCAGATTTCGCTTCTACTTCAGAACAGGCTTGACGTATTTCTAAAAGTCCGTTTGCCACTGAGTGATGTAGGCGTTCTCCGGCCTGGGTTAATCGTAGTCGATTGTGTTGTCGCTCAAATAATTGCGTTCCCAGATGCTGCTCAAGATTGGTGATAAACCGACTCACCGATGGTTGTGACATACCCAGATTCCGTCCAGCTCGAGTAAAACTGTTTTGATCTCCGGCTTCTTCGAACACAAGCAGGGCATTCAGCACGGGTATTAACTGGCGCAAACTATACATACAATTATTGTATGCAATTAATCAATATTTTCCACATTTAATAATCTTTTTGGGGAATGTAAAATAAACTTAATTGATTAATAGGAAATTATTATGGACGGTAGTATCAAGAGTTCAGAACCATACTGCCTTGTAAAAGAGCTTCTATTTCCAACAGGAGTTCACTTACTTCGAGCATGGCAATCCGGCGATGAAAGCGCTAGTGAAAGGCTCAGAACAATCCTTGATCAAACTATTGCAGGGGATCACGACGAAATATTTCGAAAACCGGCCCCTATCGATCAAGTTCATGTGTGTGGACCTGTCGACTTATTAACACTCACTATCATGTTTCGACTCTACGGAATGACAACTGAAATATTCTATAAGGATGACCCGGCTCGATTTATACGCTGCTCGTTAATGGT
>JBLIOG010000150.1:0-9278 GCA_047639625.1 Gammaproteobacteria bacterium | reverse complement strand
CAACGCCCGGGTAGCTTCGATATCATTGTAATCTGCGACGAGGTAATCAAATGGCGCGTTAATCGCAATGCCCCCACCCCTGAAATAAAGTAAGCCACCGTGGTAACCGCCTTCAAATACCAGAACCTTCTTACGTCCGGTAATAAACCGGGCAATCGAGATAGCCAGCAGATTTGCTTCGGTCCCAGAATTGGTAAACCGCACTTTATCGATTGATGGAAATCGATCACAAACCAGTCGAGCTAATTCGATTTCATCCGGGTTATGGGCACTTAAATTAACGCCATTGTCGAGCGCACGATCAATGGCCACTCTAATCACCGGATCATTATGTCCAAATAAACCCGCCGTATATTCGCCGAGCAAGTTGATGTAGTTGTGACCATCGGCATCACGGATCCTGCATCCATCACCCGATTCGATTCGAAGTGGAACAGGACCATGAAATAAAACAGTTCGGGTATTACCGCCGGGCATGTAACGGGTTGATTCATCAAAAGCGGAGACCGATGCGGGGCGGCGTTGCAAATAATTCGCTCTGGAAAATTCCAGAGCCTCGTCGAGCAAGTCAGATTGATCGATTAAACGTTGAGCGTTAGGCATGTTAATGACCTCCGAAAGTCGCCTTACTGTAATCCTCTGTTAATGACGAAACAAGATACAGATATTCCAATAATCTCAGAGTTTCGTGAATGAATTTCAGAATTCAAAAAGGAAACTGCCATTTCGTTCAACGCTGGTGTAATCTGCGTTCTGCAAGTCGATATTCGACAGCCAGCCACTTAGAAATTATTCATTGAGTATGGGGAGATGAATCGTGAATCAGACCGTTAGCGACATGACGAAAGCAGACCGTCAGTTTGTACTGCATCCTTATACCAATTTAAATCAACATCAAGATTCGGGACCTTTCACCATTACCCGTGGTGAAGGTATTTATGTCTGGGATGATCAGGGCAACAAATTTATCGAAGGCATGGCAGGTCTCTGGTGTACTTCGCTTGGATTCAGTGAAGATCGATTGATTGATGCGGCCACTGCCCAATTTAAAAAACTGCCTTATTCTCATTTATTTACGCATCGCTCGACAGAGCCTGCGATAGAACTTAGCGAGCGGCTAGTCGACATTGCCCCTGAAGGCATTGCACGGGCTTACCTGGTCAACTCGGGTTCAGAAGCTGTCGATACTGCGATAAAAATGGTCTGGTTTTATAATAATGCACTCGAGCGCCCCCGTAAAAAACGCATCATTTCCCGTTTGCGCGCCTATCATGGAGTCACGATTGCCGCAGGTAGCCTAACTGCGCTGCCCTATGCACAGGATGGATTCGACTTACCGGCTATCGATGTATTGAATTGTGAGACGCCACATTATTACCGTTATGCAAAGGTCGGCGAAAGCGAAGAATCTTTCTCAACCCGACTGGCAAACGAGCTTGAACAACAAATCATTGCAGAAGATCCCGACACAATCGGTGGGTTTATCGCTGAACCAGTCATGGGTGCCGGTGGCGTCCTGGTTCCTCCCGTTGGATATTTTGATAAAATTCAGGCCGTTTTAAAAAAATACAACATCCTGATGATTGCCGACGAAGTCATCTGTGGTTTCGGCCGAACCGGAGAAATGTGGGGATGCGATACCTATAACATCAAACCCGACCTGATCACCTGTGCAAAACAATTATCTTCGGCCTATTTACCCATCGGCGCTGTTTTACTCACCGACCGGGTCTACCAGGGTTTTGTTAGCGGTAGCGACAGACTCGGTATGTTTGGTACCGGAAACACCTACGGCGGACATCCGGTTGCTTCTGCAGTCGCACTCGAAACACTCAATATTTACCGAAATGACCGGATAATCGAACACGTTCAATCTATCTCAGTACCTTTCCAAAAGAGGCTCGCTGCGCTCGCCGATCATCCACTGGTGGGCCAAAGTCGAGGGGTTGGGTTAATTGGTGCTATAGAAATTGTTAAAGACAAATCGAGCAAAGAGCAGTTTCCGGTGGCCAACAAAACAGCCATGCAAATTGTTAATGCCGCACGCCAGCACGGCATCATTTTGCGCGCACTACCCGGCGACGGCGTAGGGTTTTGCCCACCACTGATTATTACCAAACCAGAAATTAATCAACTTTTTGATGCGGTAGGCAGCGCGCTTGACGATGTCTATGCAATCTTGGCAGGATAGGATCGAAAAACTGGTTCAACCGCTTGAAACGGAAAAGATTCGACCATCGCCGTTTTGTAGCAAAACATAATTTATCTACGGAGCACCGCATGAAGCGAATTATTGAATCAATATTGATTATCGCATCCCTGGTATTAGTGGCCAGCTGCGGCAGTTCTGATTCAACCGATAAGAACAATGTAACCAGCCCAGCGGCCGTTCAGTTATCGGGCATTATTGCGCTGGGAAATTCATCAGCAGCTCCGGCTACGTCGGGCCAGGAAAAACGTTTCGGCTCCAGTCCACAAAATCAGATTGTCGTCCTGGCGATTGATGCTATTGGCAATTCCTTTGCGACTACGACAGATAGCTCAGGACAATTTCTATTCAAAAAAAGCATAGGACTGCAATCAAACACCGCCTACGCCATGATCTTTATAGATATGTCGAGTCTGGAAATTATCGCTACCTTGTCAAATAACGCCAATGCAGCCGGGATGTTGACAGTGCCTGGTGATGCCGAGATCAGCGAAATCCTGGTCGACACGAATGTCAAACTGGCTTCAATTATTGGTATCATAAATTCAGGCGGTGAGCAGGTAAGCCTGCAACTTTCAGCGGCCGGTTCACTGGATAGTGACAGTGACGGACAAATTTCCCAGGGTGAAATTGTAAATGCACTCGTCAACACTACCCAACAAGGTGAGATTGATACGATCACTTCGGTGTCCGCTTTTACCTTTCTCGGGCAACCCGGCACCTGGACGATTGGGGTTGACCTAGAAGATGATGCCTTCGAAGCCAGTATTTGCGATTGGATTGATAAAGATGATCCTGCCATAACCGTTCCAGATGAATGCACAGACGAGGACGATGAAAATCATCCTCAAGTCGTTTTTCTGACAAATAGTGCCGAAATGACTGTGTTGACAACGGCCAGAGTCGAAGGACCCCAAGGCGGTCTGGTCAATGTTGCCAAATTGCTGGAACTAACGTTTTTAAATGCGCCTTTCGTCGACGAAGACAGCGAGTTTTTTAGCATTGTTGATGCCAACCTGGTTCTGGATGTTGGCTTTGTGAGTGGCAGCCAGGCCGATATTAACGACCAGGCCACAGTATTTGGTTCCTCAGAAGGGGTTGCAGGCGAATTCTGGACTCCTTTTCTGGATGACGAGCTGGGTAGCTCCCCTACCCGGGAATACAATCCGCGTATGGGTCTGTTCGGATGGTCGGAATATCAGTTTGCCGACGCTGAAGCTGGAAAATTAATCACTGGATCAAAAAACAAGGATTCAGAAGAGGGTACCTTTAAAGTCGAATGGGGAGATTCTTCCCTGCCTTTGAACTTTCCAATTAACACGCCTTTCGAATTTATCGAGACTGAAACCAATGAAGAAATTGATCCGAGCACAGGCAAAATAATCCAGGTTGAGACGTTCACAACCTCAACTGTGACCGTGAACCTGGTCGTGGACAATGGCAATCCGGCTCTGTTAGAGGAAGGTGGCGGTTCAACAAACGTGCTTCCAGTTTTCCAGATTCGATACGCACTCACTAACGAAGATGAAGAGGATGAAGTCGAGTGCTCTTACATCGTCACCCAATTTGGCGTCGAAGGTGATGATCCAGATGAAAACTGTGACGATATGTCAGACTGGCAATCATCGTTTGTCAACGTCCGCTTTGGTCGAATCGAAGCAACCGATGGCAATGTCACTGTCATCGACAGCACACCGACAGTGGTCAAAAGTAATGATTCCGGTGAAGGACTCCCGGTCGATGAAAACGGCAATCTGACTACGGCCGCTGTCGACTGGTTGACGTACCTTTATAACAATGCCAACGTTATCGATTATCAATTTGAATCGTTACAGGCCGAAGATGGAGCCGACTTCGGCACGCTTGCAGAATTCTGGGCCTGGGTTGAATCACCCGCAGTTGGTTCATCGCTGTCACCTCAACCTGAACCTAATGCGATCGATAATACGCAAACTTTGTTGCAAATGGGGCAGGCACCCGGTGCTATCACCGTTCGGAAAATGCATTACCATTCAAATCAGTCAGCTGTGCAGTTTTATCTAGATCTGAGAATCGCTGATCCTACGACGCTAGAAGATGAATCGGTCCTGGACGAGCCTGTCGCAATCGATACTAGCGTAGATACTTCGACGCCGACTACAACTGAAACTGTTATTGATATTTCAGCCACTTTTGCGGCACTTCCTGCTGCTGATTCTGAAGTCTGGTTACAGGTCTGGTCATCGATAGAAGACCCGGATGGAAAAGGTGATCAGTTATATGATACGACGCAATTAACAGTCTGGGTGATCATGGATGCTGATGGAGAACTTGTAACCGTTGATGACCAATATGCGTTTCCAGTCGATAGATACAAGGTTACCGGTGCGATTGTCCCGTGAACTCACCCGTTAGAATTATTAGATATTCACTTTGAACAATATCATAATCATCAAATTTGAATTCAACTTTTAACTTTGTTCGGAACTATTTTGTCACCGGCTAAACAATGCTAAAGAGAAATCTGGCCCTATTGGCAACCTGCCAGGGTTTCATGCTGTCCTGTACCTCTCTGACAATGGCCAGCGCCGCGCTAGTGGGATTTCGTTTAGCGCCTGACCCGTCCCAGGCAACCTTACCTCTGGGTCTCATTTACCTGTCGGTCATGTTAACCATGATTCCGGCTTCCTTACTAATGAAAAAATACGGACGACGCGTGGGATTTGCGATTGGCGGGTGCGCGGCTGTGGTAAGCGGTGGCGTTTCTTTTTATGGCATCCTGGTCAGTAGTTTCCCAATATTTTGTACTGGAACTGCAATCTTTGGTATCTCGAGTGGGTTCGCGCATTATTATCGTTTTGCCGCTGCCGAAGTTTCGAGTGAGAGCTACAAAAGCCGGGCCATTTCCTGGGTATTAGCAGGAGGCCTAATAGCCGCATTTATTGGACCAAATCTAGCCAACCTCACCAAAGATGTTATTCCTGATGCAATGTTCGCAGCATCATTTGCTTCTATTTCTCTATTTGGACTGGGTGTCATTATTATTCAGTTGTTTATCCGAATACCACTGCCATCCAGTGAAGAAAGCAGTGGCGAAAAACGGCCTCTCAGTTTTATTCTGACCCGACCGGTGTTTCTGGTTGCAGTGCTATGCGCCATGATTGCCTACGCTACAATGAACCTGCTTATGACTGCGACACCGCTCGCCATGCATCATCATGGAATGGAATTTGGCGACACGGCCATGGTCATTCAATGGCATTTAGTCGGTATGTTTGCCCCTTCATTTTTTACCGGCCATTTAATTCATCGTTTTGGTGTGCTGAAAATCATGTTCACTGGTGCTTTTATATTGATTTGTTGCGCTATCGTGCCTCTGGCCGGAGAGAATTTTAACCACTTCCTTCTCGGATTAATCTTACTAGGAATTGGCTGGAACTTTCTCTATATCGGTGGCACAACCCTGCTAACAGAGGTTTATAAACCAGCCGAAAAAGGCGTGGTTCAAGGTTGTAATGAATTTCTGGTATTTTCAGCAACAGCACTAACCGCGATGACTTCCGGTTACCTCCACCATACCCTGGGATGGAGCATCCTCAATCAAATGACCATACCGCTGATTTGTTTTGCAGCCCTGATTATCGCTTTCCTCGGCTGGCAGTCAAAAACCAGCCGACTGAGAACGGTATAATGTCAGCTTTAACACACTGACCAAACTTTTATAATTTTTAACCGGGAGTATTTCATGTCCTACACGGCCGAAAATCTGGCAGAGTTGAATGTATTACTACAATTTGCGACCCCAAGCAGTCTCGACGGTATCAAGATTCACAAATCAGCCGACAAACAACTTATTGCAGCTGCCAGCCGATTATTTGTACAAGGGTTTATTACCCAAACTGATGGCGGATATCTCACGACCCTTGGCATCGAAACTGCCGAACACGCGCATCTATTAGCCGGCTTATTAAATGCTGACAAAGTAAGTTCGGCATAACCCGGGTTAAACCTAAAAATGGCAGTCCAACTGCGGTTGCCAGCTTAAATGAAAGTACTATTTTCTCACGGTAAGGAAAGCGGTCCCTGGGGTTTCAAAATAAAGCGCCTCGCCGAACGCGTCCGGAGCCGGGGATGTGAACTCGACAGCATTGACTATCGCGGTATCGATGATCCGGAGTTACGAGTTGAGCAATTGCTCAAACAAGCGCAAGCGGTTTCCGATGAATTCATATTAGTGGGTTCGAGTCTGGGCGGATATGTCTCTCTTGTAGCCGCTGAGAAAATAAATTGCCGGGCTATTTTTCTAATGGCGCCCGCTTTGTACCTGCCCGGTTTTCAGCAGCAGGACTATCATCCTGCCTGTCGCCATATTGAACTGGTACATGGCTGGCAGGACGATGTCATACCTGCACAAAATTCTATTCGCTTTGCGGAACAAACTCGAAGTAGCCTGCACCTGATCGATGGTGGTCATGGTTTACGCGATGTTATCGTATCAGTTGAATCAATTTTTTCGATTTTCCTCGACCGGGCTCTAAATCAAACCGATAAATCTTGAAATGATATCAACATCACAACAATTCTGTTCGTCAAAAATTCCATCCCTGTTTTTTATTTTTCTGACTCTATTTACGGCGCAGACGGCCAAAGCTGAAACCCCTGCCTGGATCGACATCACGGTCGGCAACATCGTCGTTGATACCGAAGGGCTGGTTAACGCAAGCCACAATTTAACCCAGGCCATTTCCGGTTTATCAAAATCTATTAACCAGATTTCCTCGGACAATCTCGACTTGTCGGTTGAACAGAAACAACAACTGGTAGAAGCTATAGCCAGCATCAATCAGTCGGGGAAAACCGTAGAGGCTATGGCAATCGAAATTCCGCGATCGAGCCGGGCCATTAGTGAGGGTTTTCCTGAAATCCTGGAAACAGCTTCTCAAAATATCGGTCAGCTGGCTTCTGATTTACCCGCCGCGACTCAAAACGCAAAAACCCTGGCCAACGAAGTTGTCGATTCTTTACTTTTGAAAATTTCAATCTATCTGGTTTTGATTGTAGTTTCTTTCATTGGGATAATCGGGTTTTCGATGCGAATTCTATACAAACGTTGGTTCGAACCACTGGTGCTGAAATTCGAATCTCTGGCCGAAGCACCTCAACATCTTGACAATATGGCCCGGCATATGAAAGAAACTTCTGACAATTTGAAATCAACTTCTGCCGCCACATCACGCTACAACCTTCAACGCAAAACTCGCTAAAGAGAACCTTCCACAGGACTGACCTATGAACTTAACTCCCAGACGTCAAGCACTTCGAGCTGTTTTTTCAGGTAACCAATGCATTTACCCTGCATCTGTCTCTGACCCTTTATCTGCACGGGCAGCTGAATCGCTTGGATTTGAATCCATGATGTTTGCCGGTTCAATTGCATCCCTGACTGTATTAGGTGCACCCGATATTATAGTGCTGACATTGTCTGAATTTGCTGCCCAGGCTAACCGAATTTGTCGGGCCAGTGATAAACCACTTATTGTAGATGCCGACCATGGCTATGGTAATGCCATGAATGTCAAAAGAACGGTCGAAGAACTCGAAACAGCTGGAGTATCCTGTCTGACGATCGAAGATACCTTGTTGCCGAGACGATTCGGCAGCGAAAAGTCCGAATTTCTATCTATCGCCGAAGGCCGGGGTAAAATGAAAGCAGCTCTGGCTGGACGGCAGGATAATGACCTGGTCATTCTTGGACGCACCAGTTCCATCGATCAACACGGCGTCGATGAAGCGATTAGACGTGCATCAGAATATCTCGAAGCCGGTGTTGACGGCATTATGTTTGTCGGTGTAAAGACCCGCGCTGATCTTGAAGCCATTTCAAAATCGATTGATGCGCCAATCATGATCGGTGGTGCCAGTGCGGAACTTCAAGACATAAAATATCTATCGGATTGCGGAGTCCGAATTAGCCTTCAGGGACATCAACCTTACATGGCGGCGGTTGAGGCCATGTATCAATCATTAAAGGCCTTGCGAGAAGGTGTGGCGCCAGCAGACCTTGAAGGCGTCGCTTCACCTGAACTGATGAAAAAACTCAGCCGCCAGGAGGACTATGATTTCTGGCAGAAAGACTATCTGAATTGAAGTTCATTTCATCCGATAATCCATAAAAAAGAGACTGTTAATGACAGAAAACAATAATCAAGATTGCTATGGGAAAGGCGATATGACTTATCAGGCCGCAGGTCAACAAGTCGGTATTCGAAAATTGGTGGATCGTTTTTACGACATCATGAGCAGCGACCCGAAATACGCCATTATTTTCAACTGGCACCCGCCCGACATCGAAAAGGCTCGCGATAAGCTGGCTTTATTTTTATGTGGCTGGATGGGCGGGCCGAGACTCTTCGTAGAAAAATACGGGACCATCGCAATCCCCAAGGTTCATCAACATCTCGACGTGACCGAAATCGAGCGCGATCTCTGGCTCGACTGTATGCGCAGGGCACTCGACGATCAGGATTATCTGGTGCCACTAAAGTCTTATCTTATGAAACAGTTCTTCATTCCTGCTGATCGGGTTCGCCAGGTCTGTCAGGATAAATCGTGACGGACCCCAGGTACTTCTGAACAGACATGGCTGACAGTGTGCTGGTCGATTACTTTCGCCAATATTCGCGTTGGTTTATTTTAACGGGTGCAGGCATTAGTACTGCATCCGGAATTCCGCATTATCGCGATCGAAACGGTCAATGGATGCACAGCCAACCCATCCAGTTTCTGGCATTTGTTAATCAACAATCCGTCTATAAACGATACTGGGCGCGCTCAGCTATCGGTTGGAAAAGCTTTCAAAAGGCACGATTCAATCAAAGCCACCGATTGCTGGCCCAACTCGAGTCGATGGATAAAATTTCGATCATAGTGACTCAGAACGTTGACGGCCTTCACCAAAAGGCAGGTAGTACATCAGCCATCAATCTCCACGGCAATCTCGATCATGCCAGATGCTTGTCCTGTGACACTCTGCATCCCCGCGAATCAATTCAAGATCAGATCATGTCGGACAATCCGGCACTGAACTTAA
>JBLIOG010000149.1:0-9359 GCA_047639625.1 Gammaproteobacteria bacterium | reverse complement strand
CACCTTTTAATAAAATTTCCAACTTCTTTTCCAACATCGCCTCGACCGCCTTTCTGTCATCGTTATTAAGTGATGTGTTATCCAGCAGCCGTACCAGCGATTCAATTCGAAATCGATCCATTCCCCAGTATTGACGCGACAATTGATCATCGTGCCCGCCATATTTCTGTATCAACGGCTGATCAATATAATGAACCGGATAACGGCTACAGATTCGCAACCAGAGATCATAATCCTCGCAAGCAGGAAGAGTTTCATCGAACAACCCCACTTCATCAAAAAGCGACTTACGAATCACCGCAGCAGAGGGAGAAATAGCGCATAGGGGTAAACAATGCTGGAAAATATAACCACCGCGTTTCTGGTGTTTTTTCATCGGATTAACTCTAACACCGTTCCGAATCCAGATTTCATCCGAATGAAAAATTTGTATTTCTGAATGATTCGAAACAGCAGCCTGAATAGTCTCGATTTTATGAGTTAACCAGGCATCATCGGAATCAAGCAATGCAATCCATTCTCCACAGGCCAGACCTATCGCTGAATTGCGTGCCGCACTAACCCCAGCATTGGCTTGTTGAACAAATTTGACCTGCGGATAATTTGCTTTAATCATCCGATCACAATAATCAGTTGAACCGTCATCAACCACAATAATTTCATCAACCGGCGTTGTTTGTGAAAGGACTGAATCTATTGCCCGAGGCAAAATATCGACTCGGTTATAGACGGGGATTATCGCAGAAATTTTCACGCTTACAGCCGGACTAACGGCTCAGGACGATCAGCTTTTTTGCGGGATCAGACTCGGCCCCGGAAAACTGGTAATCGTGGCACCTTCAGAATCGAGAATTCTGTTTTTACCACTCTGGTCCACTTCATCAATTCTTATGATGGCATGATGAGGGACATAGGTATGTTTTACATTGGCAAATTCTGATTTAAGTTTTTCTTCAACCGGGTCAATCAGTAGCTTTGATTGTTCACCAAAAATTATTCGCCCGATTTCAATAAAACCCATCATTTGTGACTGACTGACCTCATGGGCATAGAGTTCATAAATCTTACCGTTATTATGAAACTGTATTCGGAAGGTATTGTTATTTTTACTGGTCATGGGTTTATTGTATCAGGTTGTCTAAATCGCCATCCATATGGAGCTCGGTCAGCTCTGAAAATCCGCCGATCACTTTTCCATCGATAATAATTTG
The DNA here is from genome assembly GCA_047639625.1 of Gammaproteobacteria bacterium. Taxonomy (GTDB): domain Bacteria; phylum Pseudomonadota; class Gammaproteobacteria. The sequence continues at coordinate 8,148 of JBLIOG010000149.1, read as the reverse complement.
CGGAACTGTTTTAGCATTGTTGGTAACGGTTATAAATTGCTCAAGCGCTTTGGCATCATTATCTATGGAGATTTCATCATAGGAAATATGCCATTTATCGAGCATGGTTTTTGCCTTAACACAAATGGGACAGGTTGCAGTGCTATATAGTGTAACTCGAGACATTTTCAAAGCTCGTTCGGAAAGGCAACAAGTCTACAACAAAACTATTATGGCAGGCTATTCCAACAATTGCCCGTTTAACCGTAAATTCGAAGGCCTTTTTACTGCATATTTCGAATAGCCAGAATGGCCTGGTTACGCAGCGTTTTTAATAACCCCAATTGATCATCGTTTATTTCGACCGTACCGTCACTTGCACCATCGATGTAAATAAGTGCGATGGGTGAATGTTTAATTATGATAGGAAAAATCGTGAAACTACGTGCGGAGATATAACTATGATACCAGTCGGGAATCTTGTGTTTAATTTTTTCATCCTGGGTGTTCTCAATTTTAATATCAACGTTATTCTTGAACGCGACGTGAAACACGTCAGCCTTATAGGCCAGCGGTATAGAAAAGTGTCTGATGACCTGCTCAATATCTTCACCATAGCCAAACCTGGCTCTAATGCAGCCCTGTTTTGCATCCTTCAAACAAAGAACAACCCTTGAACCACTAAACGCACGATAAATGGTTTCCAGAATCATCTGCATAACCTGATTGATGGTGTAGTCACCGGTCAGCGTATTAGTGATATCCTGGATTCCATCGGTCAAGGCCTTTTGGGTTGAGTGATTATCAGATTCGGCTTTTTCTTCGAGAATAGCAACGGAATCAGCCGCACCGAATTCGGCCTGATGGGTTGCATTCGCGGGTTGTTCCTGAACCTTATGCCCAGAACTTGATATCTGCTGATAAAACCGACTTTTGCGTAAATCAAACTGGATCAAACGCGAGAATTCAGCCAATTCCTTATGGCTCGATTCGATAAAGCCAGATACCTGATCCTCGTCAACTTTTAATACACTGGAGAATTGTTTCGTCAGTGTTTTCATCGTCGCCGCCTGCTGTTCAAGTGGTAAACCCAGGCAATTGGATATTGCACTACTAAATTGAGACACCTGCTGAAGCGTTTCATTAACGCTGGATGATTTCGGCAGATTATCAAAATCAAGCGGATTCAGGCTACTGGTGATCAGGTCCGGGAAACCCCATTCACTGGCAATGGCTATACCCAGGCGTTGATAGCTGGTGCCGAGCACCTGTGATGCGGCAGCATTTTCACTACAGCCCTCTGAGGCCATTTTTTTCTCAATCGCCTGGCACTCTTCATGCAGATAAAATCGTACCAACATCTTGCCCAGTTTTTGTAACATGGCACAGAGAAATGCTTCTTCGTGATTCTTCATGCCAAGGCTACGGGCCATAGTATTGGCCACTAAACCACTAAATAATGCCTGGACTGAATCTTCCTTGAGTTCGTTTGATTGAACTTTATTCTGGAGGTGTTCAAACAGCATCAAAGCTGAGGCGATACTCCGAACAGGATTAATACCAAGCATGACTACTGCTCGAGATATGGTGCTTATTTTCCCTCCACCTCGATTGTAATAGGCCGAATTCACCAGGCGAAGAACTTTATTAGTTAAAGAAAAGTCTTTCAATATGGAGTTAGCGACTGAGGTCAGGCACTCTGTTTCACTCGTCGAAGCCCGGTTGAGGACGCTGATGGTTTGTGAAAATGCAGGAAAATCTTTTTTATGCCGCATGCGACGCAACAAAAACTGGGTTGTTGCATCAGCACCCGATTGATTGAACGCCTCATCATCCATCGAAAGGTAATCGGCGAATCCCTCGCGCATGGCCTCAGCGTCCCTAAACCGCTGCTCAGGATCTTTATTCAACGACTTTAGAATAAAAGCATCGAGTCGACCATCAACATCGGGATTGATTGTGGATGGAGCAGCAACTTCCGAATGGGCTATGGCATTCAAGATTTGATAGATATCACTGCCTTCAAAAGCTGATTGACCGGTCAGTAATTGGTAAAAAACAAGCCCCAGTGAAAACACATCGGACACCGGTTTATGTTGGCGAGTTTCGATATATTCAGGCGCCATATACTGTGGCGTTCCAAAAAGACCTTCATCTTTATCGCGGACTACATCGGCCAGAAAAGCCAATCCAAAATCGGCTACTTTAGCCTGCCCATCCAGATTAATCATGATGTTGGCAGGTTTTAAATCGCAATGGGTAATACCTTGTTGATGCGCTGCCGCAACCCCGGCAATAACATCACGCATGATTTTTACAGCATCTGGTTTACGGATATCCGATGCCATTCGCTGCTCCAGGGTTTGTCCGTTTATATATTCAAGAACCAGAAAAGGCGAACTTTGAAATATACCGATGTCATAAATGGTTACGATATTGGTATGGTTTAAACGACTAATCGATCGCGCTTCTGCCAACAGACTATCAATGTCACCGCTTAAGCGATTGCCATTGTTAATCAACACAGATTTAATAGCTACATCACGATTGAGATCGGGATCTTCGGCATGATACACGACCCCCTGACTTCCACGCCCGAGTACTGATTTAACGATAAACCGATCTATCTTATCGGGTTGTCCGGAGACTGACACTGAATGCCCTATAAAAGCAGATGATAAACTGGATTATAGACGGTCAATATCAAACTGCTGAAGGAACTGAAGGATCCTCAGGTATTATAAAATTCACCCGACCACCGATCGTGATGACAATCAATACTAACTCTTTTAGGAACCCTCTTTTTGGCCGAACGGGTATCCAGTTATAGACCTTCAGTGCGGCCTGTTCAAGCCCAATAACACCGCAAGATCAAGATTATCAAGCCAATCAATTGGATAGATTTTAGGGCTTAAACCTACAGGTCTCAAAATAGTGAGTATAACAGTCATCAATGGCTTTTCCCGCTGACGCCGGTTTATGAACAACATAACGGCCAACTCTATACCTCGTTTTTTACGAACTATAGACCAGATAAATTCGAATTATCTTCACCTTTAAAAAGACTAGAATTCCCGCACTTAACGGCGAGGGTTATGTATAGCCCTTAATATGGAGATTTCATGTCACTATTTATCAAATTAAGAATGGCCATTATTGTTTTCGGTTTTGCACTGTTTAATAGTGCTCAGGCAGTCGAACCCTTGACGACCGAAGAACTTGTTTCTCACTGTAATCATTATGCCGGAGACCCTGGAGGCAAAGATGGCATTTTCTGTGTTCGATATGTCCAGGGATTCCTCGACGGTGCAGTCGCAACCGATGAACGCGTCACTCTAAACGTAGCCGCCGAATACGGAAAGGAAGAAACTTTCTCCGAAAGGGCGGCGCGTAATCGTCTCGGGGTTCGGCTTTCTAAGTATGGTCCATCTGTCTACGCTGATTTTTGTCTGGGTGAACCGGTTCCTCTGGCAGATGTTGTCCAAAAGGTTGTCAATGATCTGCAAAATACTGCCCTTGTGAAAAATTTACCTTCCGCTCGTGATCTAGTTTATATGACGGTTCGTACACAGTACCCTTGCGACGACGCGCCAACGGGATCTGATTCCTAAGTTCTGTTATGGATGTTTTAAATAAGGGCAACCAGTTCGTAAGAATCATTCTATTTCTTGCGACACTCGCCTTTGCCTGGCTTGCCTGGTCGGGATTGTTTAAACCTTTGTTACTGGCACTCGGTGCAGTGTCCTGCTATCTAACCTTCGTGCTCGCCAGACGGATGGGGTATCTCGACAAATTGATTTTATCACCGGAACTTTTAATTAAAGTACCGGGATATTGGCTATGGCTTGGTGGAGAAATTTTGAAATCAAGTGTCGATGTAGCCAGAATTGTACTCGATCCTAAATTGCCGCTTAGCCCACAGGAAATTGAATTAAAAGTGACCGATGAAAACCCGCTCTCTCAGGTAATTCTAGCTAATTCGATCACGCTAACACCCGGAACACTGACGCTGGATTTACACGAGGGCATTATTAAAGTGCATTGCCTCACTGAACAGGGTGCAAGAGATTTGCTCGATAATGAAATGATTCGCCGGGTCACTAAATTGAGACGCAACTAGACTATGTATTATGTCGTTTCAATCGCTCTAATAATTACCATGAGCCTCGCCCTGCTGCGCGCGATCCTTGGTCCTAGCGTCTATGACCGAGTGCTTGCGGTCAACATGTTTGGAACCAAAACTGTTCTTCTGCTATCCGTAATTGCTTTTCTGTTCGGCCGACAGGACTTCCTTGATCTAGCATTAGCATACGCACTGATCAACTTTATCGGCGTTCTCGCAGTACTCGAGTTTTTCCGCAATCGAGCGAGTTCTCAAACCCTTGAGTCACGGGACTCAGATTAAGGATGGACGTTTTTTTAGACATTCTGAGCTGGGTACTTTTGAGCATTGGTGGTTTTTTTGTCATCGTTGGTGGAATAGGCGCGCTTCGCATGCCTGACCTCTATACGCGAATTCACGCCTCTAGTGTGACCGACTCAATTGCGCCTATCCTGATTATTTTAGGCCTCATGTTGCAGGCAGGCGTTTCATTGGTAACTTTGAAACTAATAACGATTCTCTTATTTCTGTTATTAACAGGGCCTACTGCCACTAATGCGCTAGCGAGTGCGGCATTATTATCGGGAACAAAAACTATATCCAACAACAAAGCGTTAAAGGACTAAAACTGTGACGGTTCTGTTCGGGGTATTTTTGCTAACACTGCTGGTAATTACTGCAATTGCAATCGTTCGCGCAACTGATTTGTTTGTAGCCGTTATGTTGACAGGTATTTTCAGCTTGTTGACTGCCGTCATATTCTTCCTGCTTGATGCGGCCGACGTTGCCCTGACTGAGGCAGCCATAGGTGCAGGTATCTCAACCGTATTGTTTCTCGGTGCCCTGTCACTCACCGGGGAGCAGGAACAATCACCTTCTAACAATAAATTAATCGCCTTGCTGGTGGTTGCTATCACGACTATCGCAATTCTCTATGCAACGTTCGATAAGCCCCGAGTGGGCGATCCGGACGCTCCGGTACAAACGCATGTTGCCCCCTGGTACCTTGAAAAGACGGCAGAATTTATTGATATCCCCAATGCCGTCACAGCGGTCTTAGGAAGCTTTCGTGGATATGATACTTTTGGCGAAGTATTCGTCGTACTGACGGCCGGAATAGGCGTTTTGTTTCTTCTCGGAAAAGCCCCCCCTCCCGGCGCTTACCGGAAACAGAGTCTCGCTGATGATAAAGGGTTACGACACTATTTGATCCCCCGCCTGGTCGGCAGACTGGTCATTCCGTTCATTATTCTATTTGGTTTTTATGTCCAGTTTCACGGTGAGTATGGTCCCGGTGGAGGATTCCAGGCCGGTGCAATTATAGCCGCCGGTATTATATTATTTGCTCTACTGGAAGGTGAGAAGCGCGCTCTAGAGGTGATACCTCACTGGTTTTTGCGACTACTCATGGCAGGTGGTGCACTCATTTATGGCCTGGTGGGTGTTGCTAATCTATTTTTGGGTGGAAACTTCCTCGATTACAGTACGTTATCTAACAATCCTGTCAACGGTGAACAACTAGGCATAATACTGATCGAGGCAGGCGTCGGCATCACTGTGACAGGCGTCTTGCTCAGTATCTATTATGCCTTCGCAACACGAGGGAAAAGCTGATGGAGTGGTTTGGACTCTATTATTACTGGGTTTTTTCTATTTTGTTAATGATTGGCTTTTATGCCGTCGTTGCAAAACTTAATCTGGTTAAAAAGTTATTGGGCCTTTCATTGTTTCAATCGGCGGTTTTTCTGCTCTATATCACCATGGGGAAGGTTGAAGGCGGTACAGCACCGATTTTCCTAAAAGATGCCGTTGATCAAATCTATTCAAACCCCTTACCTCAGGTCTTAATTTTGACCGCCATCGTGGTGGGCATTTCAACCACCGCACTTGGGCTCGGTATTGTCATTCGGATTAAAGAAGAATATGGCACGATCGAAGAAAACAAGATCCAGGAAATAGATCATCTGTGAACGGAATCGAACCTCATTTACCAGCCCTGCAAGTGGTCGTGCCCATGCTCAGCGCGGCTGTAGTAATGCTATTACGGCCTCGCGGCCTGGCCTGGGCTGCCAGCACTCTAACCAGTCTATTCGCCTTTGCTATTGCGATCACCCTGGCACAGGAAACTCTGTCTGGAGGCACCTGGCATTACGCAATGGGGGACTGGCCGGCACCTTATGGTATCGAACTGAAGGTCGACTCTTTGAGCGCTTTAATGCTATTGGTCGTAACCGGATCATCCAGCATTGCCTTATTGGCCGGATATGAAAGTCTTTCACGGGAAATAGAACAGGATCGCCAACCTCTGTTTTATACCGCCTGGTTGCTGGTTTTAGCAGGACTCTGCGGAATTCTGGTTGCAGCCGATGCCTTTAATATTTTCGTTTTTATGGAAATTTCCTCACTAGCCGGTTACGTCCTGGTTGCAGGAGGACCTGACCGAAGAGCCTTGCCGGCCGTCTTCAAATATCTGGTTATGGGCACGGTTGGTGCCACTTTCTACCTGATTGGGGTCGGCCTGATCTACCTGATGACCGGTACCTTGAATCTAGCCGACATGGCGATACGCATTCACCACGTAGCCGATCAGAAACCCATACTGGTTGCAGCTGGATTTATTACTATTGGGCTTGCTTTAAAGGCGGCGGTTTTTCCATTGCATGTCTGGTTACCAAACGCCTATCGTTTTGCACCCAACATGGCGACCGTTTTTCTGGCAGCCTGTTCGACCAAAGTTTCGATTTATATACTTTTGCGCTTCGATTTTTTCGTGTTGCAACCGAATCTCGAAGGTCACATTATCCAGTTCGGTAATTTTCTGATGCCACTTTCCATTCTCGGAATCCTTGTCGCCTCTGCTGTAGCGCTGTTTGAAGGGCATCTTAAACGCTTACTGGCCTGGTCTTCGATTGCACAAATCGGCTACATTATTCTAGGCGCCAGCCTGGTCAGTGTCGCCGGACTGAATGCCAGTATCCTTCATATTTTCAATCATGCCCTGGCCAAATCAGCGTTGTTTTTGTCAGTTGCTGCACTAGGAATGACCTTAACTAAACTTCACATCGAAAATATTTCAGGAATCGCTAAAACCATGCCCTGGACAATGGCAGCCTTCGTCATCGCTGGTTTTAGTCTTATCGGTATACCAGGTACAGCTGGTTTTATTAGTAAGTGGTATCTGATTACGGCTGTCGCTCAAGAAGGCACACTCGGTATCGTCCTGATTGGATTAATTCTAATTTCCTCCCTAATGGCGTTGGTTTATATCTGGCGAATTATTGAACCTGCCTATTTTGGTAAACCGGCTGAAGACATTACAACGCTGCGAGAAGCACCACTGCCGATACTGGCAGGAACCTGGCTTTTGGCCCTGGGTAATATTTATTTTGGATTGTTTCCGGGCATTCCCATCGAGTTATCCAGATCTGCAGCATTCTTGCTGATTGGAAATGCACCATGAGTCCTTCCGATAGTATCTTAATCGCCTTGATATTACCGATCTGTGGGGCCCTGGCGATTCTGCTGGCCAGTCGCATCGGACCCAACGCAAGGGAAGCAGTCACCCTTGTAACCGCCATCACGCTTGCCACGATTGTCTGGAGCCTAATTCCTGGAGTCGCTGCGGGTGAAACCCCGAATTTGACCTTGTTTGAAATCCTTCCCGGGATTGATATTGCCTTTGAAATAGAACCTCTGGGAATGATGTTTGCTGCACTCGCTTCGGGTTTATGGATTGTTAATTCGATCTATTCGATTGGTTATATGCGTGGAAATGGTGAATCGAATCAGACTCGTTTTTATGTTTTCTTCGCGCTGTCTATCTTCGCTACCCTCGGTATCGCTTTTTCAGACAACCTTTTTACACTTTTTCTGTTTTATGAAATTTTAACCTTATCAACTTTCCCATTGGTTTCGCACAAAGGTGATGAAAAAACGGTTAAATCTGCGCGCATCTATCTGGGAATATTGTTAACGACATCAATCGGTCTGTTTCTGCCGGCCATAATCTGGACTTACGTGGTTGCAGGGACCGGAGATTTTACACCGGGTGGTATTCTAGAAGGCAA
>JBLIOG010000148.1:0-9401 GCA_047639625.1 Gammaproteobacteria bacterium | reverse complement strand
CGATCAGGACGAGACTAGCATTAAAGACGCAATATGCAGCGCACCTGAACCATGAAGAAAAGTAACGAAGGACAGTAATGAGTGATCAACAGACCAATGCCTATGATGAACGTATTTCGCAAGTTTGCGAGTTTATCTATCAGAACCCCGATGAAGAATTAACACTTGAGGTGATGAGCTATGTGGCGGCTTTTTCGAAATATCATTTCCACCGTGTGTTTTCTGTTTATTCCGGTATGAGTGTGACGAAGTTTATTCAGCTGTCACGGCTTAAGAGAGCGTTGTTACGGTTGGCATTTGAAGACGATAAGCGTGTGATTGATATTGCTTTGGAAGCTGGCTTTGAAAGTCCTGAAGCATTTTCTCGCGCGTTTAATAGAACCTTTGATCAATCACCTCCAGAGTTCAGGGCTGAACCGAAATGGCCAGAATGGCACATGCGGTTTAAATTTAATGTTAAGCCTTTGCGAGAAATACAAATTAATGTAGATATCGTTAATTTTGAAACAACTAAAGTCGCCCTGATAGAACATCTGGGCCGCCAGAGAGAGTGCTTGAAACCGCCGCAAAGTTTATTGCCTGGCGAAAAGAAACGGGGCTGTCTCCGGTAAAAACCGGTAATACCTATGGCATCCCTTACAGTGATCCTAAAACGACTGATCCTGACAAATTTCGCTGGGATATTTGCGGCACTGTCGATGGAGATATTCTGGAGAATGATTATGGTGCTAAGTCAGGCACAATTCCGGGAGGGCGGTGTGCCGTTATTCGCCATTTAGGCAGTTATGACAGTGTAGATAAAGGCATTTACGCTGTGTATCGCGATTGGCTACCTGAAAGTGGGAAGAGGTACGTGATTATCCGTGCTTTTTCCATTACCTGAATTTAATCCATGACGTCGATGAATGTGATCTCATTACGGATATTTATTTTCCTTTAAAATAAAAATCTCGCTTGTTGATTGGCTAAGCTTTTACTTAGGGTCGGGGAATTAAATAATTTGCCCAACCCTCAATGAAAGTAACTTCGTTTTTGTTATTTTTATTAGTAAGGACCGGAATTGGCTATGAGGAAAAAACACAGCCTTCTTCACATCATTATTCTTACCAGTACTTTCTTTTATGATTTGCTTTAACCAGTCCGCAGAAATAAGAAGACAGTATACTCGTTTGATTCCTTGTGAAGATCTGGCAGGCTTTTAAATCGGTATGTTGTCCCCGGTATTGCCTGCTAGCTATGCGGTCGGTCAGTAGCAACCGTTGCAAGACTGATACGTCGGGCCGCCGGTTCGGAGGCCGGCGGTCAGACGCTTTGGATGACAGGTACTCTTGCTAAGTAGGTGCCATTGATATCTGACCCCAAATATTATGGATACAGCTTAAACAGGGAAAATCGCTACTTACCCAGTAACTTATCCTTCGCCAGATTGATCGCGGCCGCGAGATAAGTAGACCCACCGCGGTCAGGGTGCAGCTTTTGCATCAGCCGCCGGTGTGTCTCGATGATTTCCGCCTTGCTGGCATCGGCTGATAATCCCAGTATCTGCAGTGCTTCTTCGCGCGACATGTTGCTCGGTTCGCTGGGGGTTCGCTGCTGACCCTGCGCACTGGCCTGTTGTTGCCAGGTGTCTGCATGCTCGCGGTCGAGATAAGTCTGCAGTAAGGCAACCGACTCTTCGTCGTCCTGACATTCACGCAGCAATTGCAGCAAGGCGTCAAGGTCCAGTTGATCGAGCGTCTTGCCGATGAACTGTCCTGTTAGTACTTCGCCGTTGATGTCTCCCGAGTCGTGATTGAGTGTCATGCGGATATATTTACTTTGTACGGTCGAGGTTTGATCGCTGCTCGGCGCGGGCTTTGATTTTAAAGCGTCAACGCCAGCCAGCATCCGTTTGAGCAGCGGTATGTGGCCGAGCAGCACCAGCAGGCCACGCCCGAACAGCAGCAGGGTGGCAAACACTGCGGTCAGCCAATGGGCCCGCCCCGTCAACACCAGCGTCAGCGCACCTACCACAAACATGACCGCGATCCATTGCCCATAAACACGAGGCGGTTGGCGGGACAACCAGCGCAAAGCGAGGAACAATCCAAACCCGAGGCCGAGCAACAATAATATCTTCGCCACGGCTTAGCCCTTACCTAACTGACGGGTCAATTGCCGCACGACCTCACTGCGATCTTTACCGAAATCGCGCAAGGCTTTCTGGCCGCCAGCGGCATAGACGGCGACCGCGCTCAACAGGTCGCGTAATTGCCCTGCGCTGGCCGCATCGAACGCGCAGTAGGCGCCACGAGTCAAGCGTGCGATTTCCTTGAACGCCAGTTGCGCTGCGGGCTCGTGGCCTTCATGAAACATGAAAACTGGTACTCCGAGTATCCCCAGTTCGCCCGCCAGATGGCACAAGCGATCGACGTCTTCTTCCATGCAGTCGCCGACAAACACGAGCGCCTGAACTTTCTTTTGCCTGGTTTGTTCGATGGCCTGACTCAGTACCTTTTCGATCTGCGTACGACCACCGCGGCATGACACACTCGTCATACGTTGCAACAATGCATCTGCAGAAGATAGCCAGGGGCTTGCCTCGAATTCGCGAAAGCCACGGTAATAGCAAAGCTGTATATCGAGGCCGCCGAGCGCCACGGTTTGGGTGAACATCTCGCTCTGGATCTGGCAGGCCTGGTCCCAGCTGGTCTTGCGACTGTCGGTGGCGTCCATCGCAAACATCAGGCGCCCGCGTTCCTGGGAGGATTTGATTACCGGCGTTGACCTGACTTTAGTTACGAACGCGTCGATAGCGGCCTTGCTTGATTTTTGTGGGAGATCTTTGTCTGTATCGGTCATGCGTCGTATTCGAGTAGTCTTTTCGGGGACATTATACCTGTTTACAGGTGGCTGACTTAAGCGCTGATGCCGATGGCATTTGCCTAAGACAGTCGGTTAACCCTGATAACCACCATCCCAACGCGCCGCAGCTTTAAGACGATCGTTGGGAAGACAGGATTTGGCTCGAGCGATTGCCCTGGGTTCCTAACCGGTTTGTCCTTAAGAGGGTATTTCATCAGTATTACTACTCCATTCACTACCAGGGCTACTTCTGACTGGATCCGATTGTCTGAGCTTCATTTACTGCCCCGGTTCAACTTACCTTTCGAAAAAACCTTACCCGTAACTTTTTTAATCGCATGCCAACTACTCTGCACTTTTTTCCCGAGTGAAGTTTTATTCGCCTTTTTAAAGACGGCCTCAATTTTGTCGACGGCTATTTCTTCATAATTGTTTATTTGCCCTTCTGTATTAACAATATTTCGAAGAAACCCAAGGATCTCCTGCGACATCATTTTGAAGTTACAATCGCGGTTTCTATTGGCAAATTCAGCCAGCGCCTGGGCCAGTTCATCGATTGAAAACTCACTGAGTTTCGATTCTGTATATTTCATCCCTTCACTGACAAAGTCTGGATCAAATCCCCACGCCTTTACGAAGTAGTCGTGAATCACGGTTTGTTTTGCCTGATTGATGCTTCCCTCTGTAGTGGCGACCTTAAGCGCTAGAGGTGCGAGTAGGTCGAAGAGGCTGAGTGCGAGCACGTCGAGTGGTGTGTTGATAAACTTGGGGATCACCATGACACGACTATCTGATGACTTTTTCAGGTATCGGGTGATGCCCATCCAGGTGCCGCCGGTAATTACACTGGCAGCGATGACCCAGCCAACCGGTGTTACAGCTGTACCGATACCGAGCAATGCGAGAAAACCTGTCGGGGCAAAAAACGTGGTTGCAACAACGGATGATTTGGCAACTACAGCGGCTGTTGTTGCGACACCTGCTACATCCCAAACCTTGGTCGCTGCGTTTTTTAGTTTTAGTGCGGCGTAGGCGTCTTCACCTATGGCTAGTTTGGCTTTAAAATTTAAGGGTTCGGAAACGATTGTTTCGATATCGTTGAACCAGTCGGTTTGGTTTTGGTTATCCATGGGTGGGCATGCTGCCTGATAGGAATTTACATTTCAATCTGTGGTCAACAGTGTTTACTTTAAACACCCTCTAAGCAATGGATTGCTATTCAATTTTCGTCATCAAAACTGATTATCTGATTACGACTACTTTATTTATATAGGTCAAATAGGAACGATTGCTTTAAACAGAAGTATTGTATTTGCTGATCCAGGATCACATCAAGAATGTATCGATCTGGATATTGTACGGGGCTTCCCAGGAGGTTTTTTTTCTAAAGTGGTTTTTATCAGCATTGCAGATCCATTCGATGCAAACACGCTGGGTTACGCTTGTGGCTCGGCTTTATCTCCTGAGTCGCTCTACCGTCGGTGCGACGAACCGCTACACCCTTGTGGCGTAACGCCAACCTACAACCGGCGATTCATGCCGATAATAATCATCTCAGCGCTGATCCAGTGCTTTTATAGTTTGCTGATAGTTCTGTTGTCATTAACAAGCTGCGACTTTCTAGTAGAGTTAGTTGATCTGAAAGTGACAGGGTTGCTTGAAAAACTTCATTTTCCCGCGCCCCAGAAATAAAGTAACCCCCCATGGAGCGCATCGGTGCGAGGCATGGGGGGGTGTTGTTACCGTCCATTGTAGGACTAGTAATTCGATTATCAAGGCCAGTTTCCCCTTATCTTTCGGAGCTTTTAACCAGCAATGACGACTTGCCTCTCCTGAGTTAAACTAACCCGATGCTAAATCAATTCCTAATCGCTCACAGCACTGGTCCATCTGTCGATGAATTACTAACCGATTGCATAAACCAACTCGACCAGGTTCCACCCGAAGCTAACTTTGGCTTTTTGTATTTGAGCGATCACCTGGCTGGCAGCGCTGAATCCATTTTGAATCAGCTCAAACAGGCCACGGGCATTGATAACTGGGTAGGTACGCTTGGCATTGGGATAATCGCGAACCAGACTGAATATTATGATCAACCGGCTATGGCCGTTATGTTAGCGGGTTTTAACGAGGCTGATTTTCGCATACTGCCTAACTTTACTAAGGATACGTCGGCGTTTTCGGGTGAGTTGGCTAGATGGTGTGAGACAAATGATTTTAATGTTGGACTGGTACACGCTGATCCGACCAATTCGGTGTCGTTAACCCTGTTAAACGATTTGGGAAATGAGATTCCCACTGCATTTTTAGTCGGCGGCATTACATCATCGCATGGAAAAAATATTCAGTTTGCCAATCAGGCTTTGGTCGGTGGTGTTAGTGGCGCGTTATTTTCTCAGGCCGTGCCGATTATGACCAATCTCTCTCAGGGTTGTACACCCATCGGTAAACGGCATGTGGTAACCCAGTGTGATCGAAATATCATCCATACCCTGGACGACCGACCTGCGCTGGATGTGCTCAGTGAAGAAGCTGGCGAAACCATTGCTCAGGACTGGCAGCAGGCAGCCGGTTACATATTTGCCGGCTTGATTAATAAACACTCAGATATGGACGATTATTCGATTCGGCAGCTGGTTGGTATTGATGAAGAATCAAAACAGGTTGCGATTGGTGATTACCTTGAACACAACGATGAGATCATCTTTTGCCGGCGTGATGGAAACTCGGCCATCGAAGATATGGAACGTATGCTGTTAGATCTTAAGCTACGGCTTAACTCACCGATTAAAGGTGGAGTTTATATTTCCTGCCTGGGTCGAGGCCGGCAACAGTTTGGCCCTAACTCTGAAGAAGCGCGTTTTATACATTCAGTACTGGGTGAATTTCCACTGGTTGGTTTTTTCGCGAATGGTGAGATACATAAAAACAACCTGTATGGATTTACCGGTGTACTGATGCTGTTCGTTTAACGATTCAACCCACTATTATCAAACTATAGTAGATGGTTTTTGTAGCCGATAGCCCTGTTCATAAATTTCTCGAATAGATTTTTGAGAATCTGCAGCGGTCAAATCAGGAGAAAAACGGTCGGCATGAACGATTGGTCATTCATAAGGTGGCTTTCCATTCACCATCCAGCTGGATAGAAAACTGGTGGAGCCTCCGCCGGTTCCAATACCCACACAAAAACCCGTTGCGAGCCATAAGCCAGGATGAGTTTCTATCGGACCCAGCATAGGCAAGGCATCGGGTGTATAACAAATGGGGCCATGGATAATACTTTTAACGCCAACCTCACCAAAGCTCGGATCCCGTTCTAACGCTTTTTCAAGATTAGGTTCGAGGCGTTCTGGTGCGGGCTCAAGCAGTTCCTGATTGAAATCCGGCGGTATACTATCAACTGCCCAGAACTCAGGATCGGGTTCATAAAAGCCACCGATTAAGCCATTACCTTCCTGCCGTAAATTATAATTGCCGTAAGAATCACGAATAGTCGGTACTTCAAAATCCAGCTATTCAAGTCCTGGCATATTATCGGAATTAATGGCCTGATGTTTGACCGCAAATACGGGTAGATTCAAACCCAGCGGTATTGCCATTTCACGTGCCCAAAAGCTGTTAGCAATAACGACCTGTTTTGCACGAACCATTCCATCGGTTGTTGATAGCATCCAATCATCACCATCACGCACCATTGCCTCAACCAGGCATTGGCGAGCAATTTTAGCGCCACGTTTCCGGGCCGCTTTTGCCATTGTATGCGTGGCACCAGATGCATCGAGATGTACATCTGTCGGGGTGTATGCTGCGCCGAGCATGCCGTCTGTATTTATCAGGGGTGAATTTTTTTAATACGGTCGGTATCAATAACTTCATAGGGAATATTGAGTTCACGATAATTACCTTGTAGTTGTCGATAAAGTTTCCAATTCAGCTCCATCATTCGCTATGCGGATACTGCAAGCATCATGAAATAAAACGGATTGCCCCGATTCGGCCTCGGCATCTAAATAGGTTTTCACCGAATCAACATTTATAAGGGGTAATACTTGAATAGTGGCCAAAGAAAGTCGTCATTCCGGTTGCATGCACAGTGCAAAACGGTCGTTTTGCACATTCATCCGGACCACCCGCTAATAAATCAAGTAGGGGAAGTAATCGATGACCATACTCGCCCAGAGAAATGCTGGTTGCTATATGTTTGCGCGTTCCGGCGGCACCGCCTGTGCAGAAATTAATCCGATCATTTTTTGCTTCGAAATCAAATTCAGGATCACGCCCATGGACCGTGAATTGTTTAGTGGCCTTAGCAACCATATCTTCAGCCAACACGGGTGGAAAAAGTAATCTTCCGCTATCCGATAATTGGCAACCGTTCTCCAGGGCAGTTTCGATAACTTTTGGCGTTGCTTTGGCCATGCCAAAGGTTTCAAGAAATTCAGGTGCGGCCTGATGGATTTTCGATTAATCGGCATCAGTCAATACGCGAAACCGGTTTGCCAAAGGCGTTCCCCTGGCATAATGTGACTTGAGCGAGCTTTCTCTTCGAGATCAAGCCTGGCTTTGCGGCCACCAATTCTGCGTTTCCTGGTTCTGCTCATTACATTGACTCAGTTATTTTTGGGTTCAAAAAAACTTCGTCTCTTCAGCCCGAAAGCAGTGTCCGTATCGCCATGTTTTTGGAGATACTGCAATCGTTCCCGACCTTCTTCTATCGAAGGTTGGTGTCCAGGCTCGACATACCACAAAGCGACTTTAGTGACCGTCATAGGGCTAAACCACTCACTACCTCTTTTCAGATAATTAACGTGATTGGTACGATACAGAAAATTATGTAAATCGGTAGTTGATACCCAAACTGACAGGTTTTCGAGCATCAAGGGGTCATCATCAATCAAAAAACTTTCAGCGTTGTTTTCATCACCATTACTTCGCCAGATAAACCCCGCACTCGATTCGGCAAGGGCAAATACGTGTTCAACGCTGTCTACAAAACCGTTCATGAGCGGGCTATCCAGGGGTTCAAGACAACGAGCTATATCATATTCGGCGATGGGCATTTTAGTTTCCTCTTAATAGCGGGCGAGTCAGGCAGGTCGGTCCACCTTCACAACCGACACAGAGGGCCTGACCGTCATAAACCTGAACGTCGATACCGGCTGTTTCCAATAATTTTAGTGTTTTAGGGTAACCATCGACCATCAAACATTGCCCTGGGGCGATGGCTAGAATATTGCCACTCAAGGTGCCGCTTTGTTCATATTCATCCATTGGTAAAGCCAGTATTTGATAATCCAGTTCTTTTAACAGTTCGTACAATCCAACCGGTAACAATGACAGGCAAACCGCAGCAATTCGCGTGTCGACCAGACTGATTAGAGACATCAAATGTAAGCAGGCATCTGCCCCGGTATAAACCGGTAAATCAAATTCATGTACTTCAATATTGATTGTCTTGAGGATACTGTCCAATTGATCGAGACCCTCCCGGTTTGATCGAAACCCACGCCCAACGGCCAGCAAATTGTCTTTGAGCCAGAGCGTGTCACCCGCTTCACAATGACCGGGCGATTCGATTTCTCCAATCACCGGTATTCCAGTCTGAGCATAAAATTCTCGATGAAGCATTTGTTCACCCCTGCGCATTACCTTTCCAGGGTTCATTAATATCGCGCCCTGAGGTGTCATTAGTGACGCATCATAGCTAAACACCGCGTCAGCGATTTCGTTGGGTTGATCCATCCAGTGAATTTCGACACCGGCCTGTTCCAGCAATTTGGAAAAACTTGCGTGCTCAGGTTCGAGTGCATCACGATCAAAAGTGGGGCCGTAATGCCATACAGACGGATCGGCCTGTTGCATAGCAGGGCCAGGTTTACGCATTCCAACCTTGCGTAAACGGGCTGTCATCGATGACACACCGAAAGGATTTATAGTTTGTATATTCATTGGGTCATTCAATTGCCTGGATTGGGTTGTGATTTTCTAACACTCGTAGCAGTATGTCGCATCCGGCGGTTGAAAAAAAGATGCTGTAAATGATTGTCTTCTTCAACTGATCAGTTAAACCAACCCGATAGGATCTGACCTTATGTCATCTGCAACTTCAATTCTAATTACCGGAGCATCCGGTGGTATCGGCGGCGCTAGCGCTCGACTCTGTGCCAGTAAAGGTGCCCGAGTCGGGGTACATTACAATGGTAATCAGGCAAAGGCCGAAGCATTAATCAAAAGCTTGCCCGGAGATGGCCATCAACTGTATCAATGCGATATTACCGACCCAGATGCCGTTCAACAGTTAATTGGACAGGCCGATCGGGATTTCGGCGGCCTCGATGTATTAGTCAACAATGCGGGTGTTTCTGAAAGACAGGCAATAGATAAAATCGATTATGAGACCTGGCAAAAAGCCTGGCATCGAATTGTTGAAACTAATCTAACTGCTGCGGCTAATTTAAGTTTTTGCGCTTCGCAAAAAATGATTAAAAATGGTGGCGGCCGCATTATTAACGTGTCATCACGCGGTGCTTTCAGAGGTGAACCAATGATGCCCT
>JBLIOG010000147.1:0-9427 GCA_047639625.1 Gammaproteobacteria bacterium | reverse complement strand
AGACCTGGTAGCAGGATATAATGCCGAAACTGAAAACAATCATTCAATGTCATTTAGCTTCGGCTTTTCCGAGTACGACTCTTCTCAGCCCTCTTCTTTAGAATTATTATTACAGGCAGCGGATCAAATGATGTACAGCCATAAAGCCGCGAAAAAACAGCCAACCCATAATTTGATTAAACTGAAAGCCCTCCATGAACTTTAGCATTGATTGTCCCGGCGAGGAATATTAGACAATTATTGATTTAATAACTGACAGTTAGTTTTGGATCCCAACGCCTTTATTATGTACTTGAGTGAGCTTTTATAAAGCTTGAGTCACGCCAGAGAAAGATCGCATATATTCAAACCCCATCACCGCGCAAATATGCGCTTTCCTCGAATATCCACTCTCTGAAGGCAATCACCTTCGCGTTAAGTGCCTTTTGTTTTGATGTAACAAAGTGATAACTCAAGCGCACCGGCAATCGAGTTTCAAATGGTTGCACCAGTCGACCGGCGGCGATGTCGTTGGCGGCGAGCACACCGCCGACCAGGCCGATGCCCTGCCCTTCAATGGCGGCTTTAAGCAACATATCAATCTGTTTGAAATAGATGCCGCGACTGGTATCGATGCCTGTGATTCCAGCCGTTGCTAGCCACATCGACCAATTGGGCCTGCCTGGATCAGATTCGTCGCATTCATTGTGCAACAGGGTGTAGTGCTGCATGTCAGAAATATCACAAAGTTCTTTTCCTTTCCTGATTAACTTCGGGCTGCAGACCGGAATCAAATCGTACGAGAACAGATGTATAGATTCGAGATCAGGAAAATCACCTGTGCCGAAGCGTATACCGACATCTATATTTTCGTGAACAAAATCAACCAACCGGGAAGACGCGTCGATTCGAACATCAATATCCGGATAACAAGACTTAAACTTATCGAGACGCGGTATCAGCCATTTGGAGATAAAAGATGGCGCTGAGGTGATGGTCAAAGGCTCATCGCTACGATGCTTACGCACGGCTTCGACAGCTTCGACAAAATTACTGAATCCGGCCCCTACCAGCGGCAAACAAAGTTGCCCTTCATCAGTTAACACAATTAAACGGTTACGCCTTTTGAACAATAGCGTGCCCAGGAAATCTTCCAACGCCCGAATTTGCTGACTAATAGCACCCGGTGTGACGTTGAGTTCAGCGGCAGCTTTGCTAAAACTGAGAAGCCGGCCTGCGCTTTCGAAGGCCCTGAGTGAGTTAAGAGGTGGCAGTTTGATCATAGTTTAGTTTATCTAAACCTACTGATAATTTATATCGTTTGTTGAATAGCCATAATATTCATATATTCCTATTCCAGCAACGAGTAATTAGAGTTATTAAAAAAGAGGAAAACTAAAATGAAATTATTATCAATCGCAGGTACAGCATTCATTGAAAGAGCCCGGATCCTTGCCGAAGAACGAAAAACTTTGAAAGCGTTATCATTTTTGAGCGAACACTTATTGCGAGACATCGGTTTAACCAAAAGCGACCTGGAAAACCTGAACTCGGGAATAATTTCTCTGGCAACTTTTCGGTTCGACGAGAAAAAACAGATAGTCCAGCAAACAATATCCGGCACGGGAACAATGACCATTGATACCCGTATTCTCAACATAGAATGCGCCAATGGAGATTCATTCGAGCCTGGCAAATGTGGTTAACAGGCTGCTGTCATTGCGAGGGAGCCAAGCGTGGACTCACATTATTACTTCGGTGAAGTTTCAGCAATTACTTTAACCGATCATGATCAATAACCCAATTGCCGATGAAAGCGGCCAACAGATTTATAAAAGATAGTGTTAAACGAGTGGGTAGACTATTTTAACTTGGTCAAATGGGTTACTTCACGCTAACCTTCAGCAATATCAAAAACTCGGCGAAGAGGCTAATATGATTGTAACCGGTGGCACAGCTTACCAGGGCTACTCGGTAGGTATCATGAAGTTTGAAGGAAGGCGCTACCCGCTCCCTCCCGGTGACGTCGCTAATCCTACGACATACCCGTTCCCAGTGTTAATCCGCGAAATTCCGGGCGTTGATAATAATCCCTATCCTCCGCTGACCAATAGCGACGGCAGCTATACAGAGGTCGTACAAAAATGCATTGATGAAGCCATTCGCCTGGAACAGGAGGGTGTAAATTCAATTGCGATGTGTTGTGGTTTTTTCTCTCTAATTCAACCTATTATTGCCGCCGCCGTTAGCATCCCAGTGTTAACCTCACCGCTGATCATGATTCCCGTTATTCATCAGATGCTCAAACCTGAGCAGTCGCTAGTAGTCGTTACGGCTTCAAAAAAACTGCTTTCAGGAGCGTTTTTTACGGCGATTGGTGCTGATATCAATCATCGGATTATTGTTGCGGGGCTGGATGATTCGGAAGTTTTTAATTCGATGTGTATGGGCGGCAAAGCCATCAGTTACGAAACGGATCATTTAAGAGACGATGTCATCGGGTCGATACAGCAGGCTCAAAAATTTGATCCGAATATTGGAGCGATTTTACTCGAATGCACCTCCTTGCCGCCTTTTGCTGTTGACGTAAAAGAACAGACTGGTTTACCTGTATTTGATTTCATCGCCTGCGTCGAGTGGATGAATCGCGCCCTGATGCCTATTCGTTACACAGGTCAAATGTGAAATTATTTCGTCAAAGTAAGTAAAGGGCCAGTCTTGTAAAATTGTGTCTGATAACTGCGATCAGGCTCACAAAAATGGGTTTAGACTGGTTGATAGTTACAACTCCCAGTACAAACTTTACCCGCTATAGAAACTAGCCACATTTAGAATAAAACGATGATGGAATAGCTCAAGTTTGCCGAATTTCCCCAATAGCTGGCATGCTGGAGTAGCATTTTCTCTGGGCAGTTATTTTGCTCTTCCATCGGGCTACCTCAGGGCGCGCGGTTACGCTTATCCCATACTGAATGTTGTTGCAGCACTCCTGGTATTAATTTCACTTCTTGAGAGTTTCAACCTTTCATCGGCGCTGATGCAGGCACCCTGGATCATCATCACTATATTTGGTCTTTACTTCCTTAAACATTCAACATCAATCGCTCGTCGAAACAACGTCATTAAACATAAAGTCATCGGGTTCGAGGGACTAAAATGATGCTCGTCTAGTGAGGCAACTGCGATTAGTTCGGCTCCCGTACCGGTTAAAAAACATTCGTCAGCCGATTTTACATCCTCTACTTTCAGGCTCTGAGTCTGGCACTCAATATCATTCTTGGCACATATATCGAGTATCACCTGTCGGGTGATGCCAGCCAACATTCCATCGCTTAGTGGCGGTGTTATGACGATGTTATTGTTGATAATAAAGACATTATCGACACTACCTTCACAGACGTTACCCTGGTAATTTAGCATGAGCGCTTCGTCGGCGTTTACTGCGTTAGCTTCGATTCGAGCGAGTATATTATTCAGGTAATTAAGGCTTTTGATTTCGGGATTGAGGCTTTGCGCAGGCACGCTCAGTGTTTTCGCCACAGTCATGTGAATCCCCGATGATCCTTTATTACCAGCCAGAACCGAGATTTGATCCGCCACGATAAATAATACTGGCTCTCCACATTTGTGTGGATCGATTCCTAATGTACCCGGACCTCGGGTTACGACCAATCGCAAGTAACCATTGTTACTTTCAAACTTTGAAATAAGCAGTTCAATCGCCGATTGAATGTCAGTCAATGACATCGGAAGTTTTAATTTTATATGATCGGCTGATTCAGACAATCGTCGCAGATGTTCCTCTAGTTTAAAAACTTGACCGTGATAAAACCTGAGCCCCTCAAAAATGCCATCACCGTATAGAAGCCCATGATCCATTACCGAAATGGTTGCTTCGGCGGCGGGCACAACCCTTCCATTGATCCAGCAAAGTGCATTGTTGTTCATAACATTAAATTAGGTCAATATTGGTGACCTATTAGAATACGCCCCAAAAAACTATAATGTCAATATACTTGACCTAATTTAAATATGAACCGAAAAGAACAACTCGATCAAGCCCTGGAGGCTATGTACTTTGGTTATAAGGCTATGATCTTTCAACCAGATCAACGCCTTTCAACTCTGGGTTTGTCACGGGTGCATCATCGCCTTTTGTTTTTTATTCATCGACAGGCCAATGGTAGTGTTAATCAACTGCTGGCGCGTATGGATGTCAGCAAGCAATATCTAAACCAACCGCTCAAAAAGATGATCGAGCTCGGTTACGTTACACAGACTACTGATGTTGAAGATCGAAGGATAAAGCGCCTGAAGTTGAGCAATACAGGCACAAAACTTGAATCTGAATTAACCGCAAGCCAGCACGATCTCTTCAAAAAAGTTATGACGATGGCCGGCAAAGACGCCGAGCAACAATGGCTGTCGGTCATGAATCTACTAAATACCGAAGGGGGATTAACTCAGGCGCGATTTCCGCCATCAAGCACCAACGGGTAGCCGGTAATAAATTTCGCTGAATCGGTACAGGCATATAACACCATGTCGGCGACTTCTTCGGCGCTACAAACTCGTTTTAGTGGCACGCCTTCAGCCGATTCTTTTAGTCCAGCTTCGAGCGTCAAACCACGATCACGGAATTCTCCGCGTAACATCGGTGTATCAACGTCACCCGGACAGATTGGTACAATACGAATGCCTTCAGCGGCATAGTCCAGCGCCATAGCACGAGTCATCTGCAGAACCGCGCCTTTACTTGCGCAATAGGCAACTAAATGGCAGCTACCGCTCAATGAGGCATCAGAGGCAATGTTGATAATCGTTCCACGGCTTTTACGAAGATGCGGTATGGCAGCGCGACAGACGTAAAACATGCCATTGACGTTTACATTCATCGTCTGCAACCACTGTTGGTCGGTAGTTTCTTCAGCGGTCCCATGAAAAATAACACCGGCGCTGTTAACCACGATATCAAGTCCACCTAATTGATTTGCCGCCGACGCGACTAGTTCATCGCAGGTTTCTCGATCGGAAATATCCCCCGCCATGAAAGATATCGATCCTTCACCCGTTGAACGATTACAAACGCTGTCTCCACGCGCCTGATCACGACCACTAATGACAACCTCGGCGCCCGCCTTGGCGAACCCAAGTGCTGCGGCTTCTCCCATGCCCGAAGTACCGCCGGTGACCAGAACTTTACTGCCTCGAAAACTAAACGATAGAATTGCTTCTGGCATCTAACTTATCCTGCCATGAAGCCAGTAATGGCTTTCAATTCTAGAAACTCGGTCAGACCCCATTTACCTTTCTCTCGACCATTGCCTGATTGTTTGTAACCACCAAAGGGAGTTTCTGCATTGCCACCGATATAGTTTATTGCAATCTGGCCGGCTCGAATCCTTCGGGCAACAGCTTTGGCGTGCTCAGGATCTCCTGAACTGACATATCCAGCCAATCCGTAATCGGTATCATTGGCAATTGAAATAGCTTCGTCTTCATCCTGATAGGCAATAATCGAGATAACAGGTCCGAATATTTCCTCGCGCGCGACCGTCATTTGGTTGTGCACATTGGCAAAGACGGTTGGTTTAACGTAATAACCTTTTTCTAGATGCGATGGAAGTCCAGTACCACCCGCAACCAAAGTCGCACCTTCGTCAATACCGGCCTGAATCAAGCCTTGAATTTTATCAAACTGCGTACGATTAACGACGGGTCCAATATGCTTACCTTCCGTTTTCGGGTCATCAACACGGATGGCCTCGGCAGTTTGTTTAGCCACTTCAATGGCACGCTCCAGCTTATCTGCCGGTACCAGCATGCGTGTTGGCGCATTGCAGGATTGGCCACTATTCCCCATCATATAACCAATGCCATCAGCCACTGCTTTATCGAGATCAGCATCATTGAGAATAATATTTGCTGATTTGCCGCCGAGTTCCTGACCAACCCGTTTTACAGTATCCGCCGAAGCTTTTGCAACTGCTATGCCACCACGTGTAGAACCGGTAAATGACATCATATCGATTCCAGGGTGCGCTGACATGGCTTCACCAACAACAGGGCCATAACCATTTACTAAATTGAAAACACCTGCCGGTACGCCAGCCTCGTGTAATATTTCGGCCAGAATCATTGAATCAATCGGTGATTCTTCACTCGGTTTCAAAATCATCGTGCAACCCGCTGCCAGAGCCGGCATGACTTTTACCGCAACCTGATTCATCGGCCAGTTCCACGGCGTGATCATGCCACAGACACCAATCGGCTCATGACGCAGAATCATGCCGTCTTCGACCGATTCGAAAGTGAAGTTCTCGAGGGCTTTGATGGCGCTCTTGATATGACTTAAACCTAGAATGGTTTGTGAACCCCGGGCCAGATCAATGGGAGCACCCATTTCGCCAGAAATGGCTTTGGCGATATCATCAAATCGAGCTTTATAGCCAACCAGTATTTTCTGAAGCAATTCGACGCGTTGTTCAACACTCCACTGCGAGTAACTTTCAAAAGCTTTGCGAGCAGCTGCAACAGCTCTATCAACATCTGCAGCCGAACCTGCACTGATTTGCGCAAAGGGTTCTTCCGTAGCCGGATTGATCACGTCAATAGTCGCAGCTTCTGTCGGATCAACCCAGCCACCATCGATATAAAATTTGAGATAATCTGACAAAATAAGCTCCGTACTCTGGTTACAATTTGGGACTGCGAAATGTGCCTCTCCGGCAAGAATTTCGCAAGATATTTTTCTGCTAAATTGAGCCTGTCGACAGGTTATTCAATTTCGCTTAGGATCCGCTGATTATTTGAATCGAGTGGATACTGACACATTTCGAGATGAAGTCGACCACCGGTCGTGTAAGCGTGAGCTTCAATCACCGCTTCATCCAGCTCTATCCCCAGACCGGGAAGTTCAGGCGCCGGCATATACCCTGCTTCCCACTTCAAAGGCTGTTTAAGAATGCCATCATGAAATTCAGTTTGTATCGTTTCGAGAATGAGAAAATTAGGGCAACTAAAAGCAACCTGCGCTGCCGCAGCATGTGCCACAGGGCCACAATAGATATGTGGTGCTATCTGAGCGTTAAACAACTCGGCTATCACTGCTATTTTTTTCGTCTCCCAAATACCGCCGCTTCTTCCAATATCCGGCTGAAGAATTGAAACCCCGGCTTTCAGGGCTTGATGAAACTCCACTCGAGTTGTTAATCGCTCACCCGTCGCTATTGGAATTGAAGTCGCCTGCGCCACTTTGCCAATCGCATCCATCTGATCAGGCGGACAAGGTTCTTCATACCAGAGTGGATCATAGGGTTCGAGGCGACGCGCTAATCGAATCGCCGACGAGGTTGTCATTTGCCCATGAGTTCCAAACAATATATCGGCGCGATCACCGACGGCTTCACGAATGCGTCGAATATTTTCTTCGCTTCGGGACAATTCCGTTAATGATAATTCTCGGCCACCCTGAAAACTATAGGGCCCAGTTGGATCCTGCTTGACTGCAGTAAATCCCATCTCAACATAATCGAGGGCGCGTTGAGCGGCGGCATCAGCCTCATGATAACAATCACCTTCGTCTAACTGACCGGTCGGATCTTTAGGATAAAGATAGGTATAAGTCCGGATTCGGTCGTGAAATTTTCCACCGAGCAATTGATAAACCGGCTGTTCATGGGCCTTCCCAAGAATATCCCAGATCGCCATTTCAATGCCGCTGAAGACGCCCATCATGCTGATATCAGGACGCTGGGTAAATCCGGCGGAATAGACCCGGCGGAACATTGTTTCAATTGCATGTGGGTCTTCCCCGACAATAAATCGTTCAAAGGTATCTTCGACCATCGCGCAGGCTATATCACCAGAAACAGGAATCCCGTAGCACTCACCTACTCCCTCTATTCCGTTATCTGTAGTCACTTTCACCAGTACCCAGAATGAACCGCCAATGCCAGTTGGAGGAACGGTAACCCAGGTTTTTATAGAGGCTAGTTTCATTTTCGTATCCTGTTATTCGGGGTTTAAAAGTCAGTCTTGAACCAGCTCATTTTTGATAACTTCGAGTAATTTGTCCATTTGTTCTGTCGGTATTCCAGACAAAAACCGGGCGACATGTTGAATCGGCGGTGGTTGCGGTAAACGATTACGACCACCGACTAAACCACGCCGACTAGCAACGCGATGTTCCATAGCATCAACATTAACTAACCCGATGCCCAATCCGCTACGAACTGCATTAATCATACCTTCAACACTAGGACATTCAAATACGACCCGCAATTGTTGCCCCTGCTTTTTTAAGGCCTGCTCAGCCCAGGCTTTGTAAAAACAATCTTTGTGATAAGTCACGAAAGGAATGGGTTGGTCAGGATCATAAATGAAGTCTTCCGCCATAACCCAGTCAATTTGTTGTCGACCCAATGGCTGGTCTGTTTCGAGTACCTCTGATTCGAACACTTCAATCAACGCCATATCGATTTCACCATTGTTTAACCAACGCAATAACTCGGGTGTATGAGAAACTCGGGACACAAGGCTAACCTGTGGAAAGCTATGAGAAAAATTAGATAGAATCTGCGCCATTCCAGGGGCGGTAATGTCTTCCGTAATACCAATTCCAAGTTCACCTGAGAGTTCGCTCTGATGAAAACTGGCATAAGCTTCATCATGAAGCTTGACCAGTCGCTGCGCATATTCGAGCAATTTCTCTCCATCCAAGGTCATTTTAAGCTGGCCGTTCTGGCGAACAAAAAGACGGCATTCGAGTCGATTTTCAAGGCGTTTTAACTTATGGCTGACCGCCGATTGGGACAAATTTAGCTTGATAGCAGCGCGTGTCACGCCGCCCATTTCAACCGTTTGGCAAAAGGCACGCATGGAATCGATATCGAGAACAGAGGACATGACAGATTTCGATGGATAATATGAAAATATATCGTTTTGTTCATACCATCACAATCGTTATATTGTTAGCAACCGCTTTACCTGTGTAATGCCATGACTCAATTTATAAATTTATTCCAACCTCTCGATCTGCGCCACCGCCGATTAGACAATCGAATTGTTTTCGGCGCTCATACCGCCAACATGTCTGAACAGGGCTTACCGAGCGAAAGACATCGCGGATACTACGAAGAACGCGCAATTGGCGGAGCTGCGATGATTGTCGTCGAACCCATACCGGTTCACCCGACTGCCGTGCTGACACGTGGGAATTTTCGCCATTGTGATGATGCGGTTATTCCGCATTTCAGGAAAATTACCGATGCCGTTCATCAACATGGTACGACCATCTTGCAGCAGCTCTATCACGTCGGACAGCATGGCGATTCTGACCTTTCTTTCATGCCCCACTGGTCGCCATCTGGCCGGTCGTCGTATCACGATTCCGACGGCAGCCATGCCATGCGGGAAACCGAAATCGAGGAAATTATCACCTGCTTTA
>JBLIOG010000146.1:0-9520 GCA_047639625.1 Gammaproteobacteria bacterium | reverse complement strand
ATTAGAAAACAAGAATTGTTCCATCGGTTGCGAGTAAGCTCAATTTGATAAAAACACGAATCTGGTCAAACAATTCAATTCCGTTGAGCACTTTCTATTCGCGTTTTGCGATATATAAAATTGATACGGCATTGCTTGAATATCCATTAACTCTTAGATAATTGGTGCGCTCTTTGAGCCCATAAATATCCGTCAAACTAACTATTCGATTCAATAAAAAATTGAACTCAATGAACATTCGTATACTCTTGACCCGATGATCTAATAGTCTAATAATCAGTCAAAATAAATAATAACTAAATGAGGAGATGCATGAATCCAATCGCATCAGCAAACATCGAAGGTCGGAAACGTTTCGAGGGTAAATCTGTTCTGGTCACGGGCGGGGCAGCAGGTATGGGTCTTGCAGCGGCACGTATGTTCGCTGCCGAAGGTGCCCGGGTAGCAATTATCGATATTCAGGAAGAAGCCGGACAAGCATTTGTCGATGAAATCGAAAGTGCTGGAGGTCAAGCCTTTTTCCAGGCTGCCAACCTTGCCAATTCGGACCAAACCAACCAGGCGATAGAAAGTGTCATTAAGCAAATGGGTACTATCGACACCCTGTTTAATCATGCCGGTACGATTATCGTTAAGCCATTTCACGAAACCACAGACGAAGATTACGATCGCTTGATGGATATCAACTTGCGTTCTGCGTTTATGGTCACCCGCAAAGTCGTACAGCACATGAAAGACAATGGTGGTGGTTCAATTGTCGTCACTGCCTCCATCGGTAGCGGGAAGGCCTTTGTTTATGAATCACTTTACTGCATCACCAAAGCAGCAGTGTTAATGTTATCGAACTCAATTGCTGTCGAATATCGTGACCATGGAATTCGCTGCAATGCGGTTTGCCCAGGATTTGTCAAAACAGCGCATGGATTGCGAGAAATCGATGAGCTGGATGGTCTCGGTCAACAATGGCAAGAGGCTGACCTTAAAGCAACACAAGCCAGAATTTGTGAGCCTGAAGAGGTTGCCTCTGCAGTTTTATTTCTGGCGTCAGAAGAATCAAGTTTTATTAACGGTACGGCTTTGTATGTCGATAACGGTTGGTTTGTAAAAGGATAGGAAATCCGGTTTAATCCGGGTCACTATCTAAATCACTAGAGGAGAGTAAATATGAGTTTTAGAAAAATATTAAATGGTTTTATCGCTATTGCTGTAGGTGTCGGTCTAACGATTCCTGCAACTACCATGGCAGCAGGGGTACCTGAATCGGATAAAGAAATTAAATTCATGATTGCAGACTGGACCAGCATCGGACTGCAGGCTGAGCTCATGTCTCTGATCCTAAGGACGTCTGGCTATAACACCAAACTGGTGGTTGCCGATGATTCGGGCCGCTACCCCGGCTTCGAAGCCGGCGATCTTCATGTATCCATGGAAACCTGGCAGACTACACAGTTAAACAATCTCAAAAAGTCAGTTGCCACCGGCAAAGTTTTAGATATGGGTGAAACCGGACTGAAGGGCGTTGAAGACTGGTGGTATCCGTTGTACATGAAAGAAAAGTGCCCTGGTTTACCTGATTGGAAGGCGTTGAAAAAATGCGGCGAGTTGTTTGCCACTGCCGATACTGCCCCTAAAGGTCGTTATGTTGGTGGGCCAGTTTCCTGGGGTGACCACGATGAAAATCTAATCAAGGCACTTGATCTGCCTTTCGAAGTTATCCATCCGGGCACAGATGCTGCCATGTTTGCTGAACTTAAAGCAGCCTATGATCGCAAGGCACCCGTCATTCTCTGGGTTTGGGAGCCGCATTGGGTTGGTTCTGTCTATGAAGGCGAATTTGTCAAATTTCCAAAATTTGAAGCTGGATGTTTCGATGATGCTTCCTGGGGACCGAATCCCGACATGACTGGTGACTGTGGCAAACCTTATGGCTGGGTCAAGAAGATGGCATGGGCTGGCGGCGAAAAAGTCTGGCCTTGTGCTTATGAAATGATCCGAAAATACGACATGGACAATGCTACGATCAATAAAATGCTGGTCGAAATTGATCTAAATGGTCGTTCAAATGAAGAAGTTGCGACTGAATGGTTGAAGAACAATAAAGACATTTGGAAGCCCTGGACTACTTGCGCCGGATAGTTTATCGGTTGTGTTAGATAACGGACGACAGCGATGCTGTCGTCCGTTACTTTTTGTACCACCTAACAGGTATCCAAGTATTTAATGAGCCTGGCTCTCAGTATTGACAACCTACCGCGTATCGCAAGCTCACCATTCAAATGGGTAGTAGCAATAGTCGCTACTGTCTTAATCACAAATTTAGGACCGGGCTGGCTCTCGATTATTCCTGACTGGCTGGTGTTTCCGGTTTCCGACATTGTCGGGGGCTCACTCACCTGGTTCGCGCGGGAAGCTTCTATCGGCGGTATTGCGGTCCAGGAAATTACTCGGGGTTTTGCCGAATTAATTGATAAACCAATCGAAGCAGCCGTTGTGGTCCTTGCCGAGGGAACGTTTAAAGGGCGCGGTCTCGATGTCACTCAATCGATACCTCCGCTTTCCTGGCTGGCTCTCGGCGGGGCTGCCATTATTGTGGCCCATCGTTTTGGTGGTTCTGCACTGGCACTGACCACATCCATTTGCGTCGCATTTCTAGTACTTTTCGGTCTTTGGCAAAACGCCATGATCACCTTGTCGAATGTTTTGGTCAGTGTCACATTGGCGACGCTGCTAGGCCTGGCACTGGGTATCTGGTCTTTCCGCAGCGCACATGTAGAGAACGTCACTCGCGGCATCATGAACGTCATGCAAACAGTTCCCATTTTCGCTTACCTGATTCCGACACTCCTGTTGTTTGGCTATGGCCCCAGTGCCGCCCTGGTGGCGACCGTTGCCTATGCGCTTCCGCCAATGGTCCACAATACGGTTCTCGCATTAAAATCGGTTCCGGCCGAAACAATCGAATGCGGCCGCATGACCGGTTGCACTCAACGTCAGTTGTTATGGCAGGTACAGCTACCGACGGCACTGGCCAAAATTGCAGTGGGACTAAACCAGTCAATCATGATGACGCTTAACATGGTCATTATTGCCTCCATGATTGGTGCAGGCGGCCTCGGCTTCGATGTTTTAAAAGCTTTGCGGAAGCTCGATATTGGTAGTGGTCTTGAAGCTGGTATGGGCATAGTAGCGCTCGCTATTATTCTTGATCGAATCAGTCAGGCAGTGGCGAAAAGAGCAGCGCATGGCAAACATCGTGAGCCTGGACAATGGCCGATCTGGAAGCTGGTTGGCTTGTGGCTAGTGGTCGCCACAGGTATCGCGTACATGTTCGATCCGGTCCAGGCCTGGCCCAAAGATTATGTAATCTCAACAGCTGCGTTCTGGAACGATCTTGTCACCTGGATAAATATCGAATGGTTTGATGTATTAGATGCATTTAGAACTTTTGCACTACTCGAAGTCATGCGCCCTTTTCGAGATGCGCTAGCTGCGGCACCCTGGACTATGATGATTGGTCTGCTCGCCATAGGTGCTTATGCTCTGGGTGGTGCGCGACTCGCTATTTATTGTGCGGCGCTGGCGCTGGCTATCGTGATGACTGGTTACTGGGGTCCTGCGATGAACTCACTCTATTTGATCTTAATATCCGTAACGCTTGCGGTCATCATGGGCTTCCCCGTGGGATTCTGGTTGGCTTCACGCCCGCAATTACAAACGGCCGCCAATCTGTCACTCGATACGCTGCAGACCCTGCCTACGCTGGTGTATCTGTTACCCGCAGTCATGCTATTCAGGATCGGTGATGTATCAGCGGTTATAGCGGTAACACTTTATGCCACGGCACCCGCCATTCGCTATGCGATGATCGGTATGAGCCAGGTTCCGCTGGCACGACTGGAAGCGGCTCAGATTTCTGGCTGCACCCGTTGGCAAACTTTGCGCTGGATCCGTTTTCCAGCAGCGCTGCCCACGCTATTGATCGGTGTCAATCAAACCATCATGATGGCATTTTCAATGTTAATTATTGCAGCCCTGGTCGGAACCAAGGATCTGGGTCAGGAAATACTCATTGCACTCAATCGGTCTCTGGTAGGTCAGGGGATAGTTGCGGGACTCTGTGTCGCCTGTCTCGCACTAATTGCGGATGCATTACTCAAAGCTGGCGCGGCTCGCGCGGTGACACATCGTCACAAAAAAGAGGATTGATTATATGCCGAATGACACCCCGGCTTCGCAGGATTCTAACGACGTACCCATGCTGAGTTGCCAGGGTGTATGGAAGGTATTTGGCGCCAAAAAATCAGAGTTTGAACGGTCTGGCGGCCCAAACATGAGCGATGAAGAATTAACGCGTCGAGGTTGGACAGCGGCCGTACGAGACGCTTCTTTTGACGTGGCACGCGGAGAAGTATTCGTCATTATGGGTTTATCGGGTTCGGGTAAATCGACCGTGGTTCGCTGCCTGTCAAGGCTGATCGAACCCACTAACGGTAATGTTTTGGTGGAAGGAGAAGATTTACTGGCCGCCAACGAAGCACAACTGCTCGACATACGCCGTCGCAAAATGGGTATGGTATTCCAGCATTTCGCACTACTACCGAATCGAGATGTACTCGGCAACGTGGCCTTCCCGCTGCAAGTGCAAAGTGTCGAGCGCAGCAAACGGGAAGAACGTGCACGTGAAATGATATCGCTGGTTGGTCTTGAGGGTCGTGAGAAATTTTTCCCTGATGAACTCTCCGGTGGACAGCAACAACGAGTGGGCATTGCACGTTCCCTCGCCAGTGATCCCGCGATCTGGTTTCTTGATGAGCCATTTTCAGCGCTCGATCCGCTCATCAGGGCAGACCTTCAAGACGAGCTGTTACGTTTGCAGGAACAGTTACACAAGACCACTGTATTTATCACCCATGATCTGGACGAGGCGATAAAAATTGCTGATCATATCGCCATTATGGATCAGGGCAGAATTGTACAGATTGGTACCCCGGAAGACCTGGTATTAAACCCAGCGAATGATTATGTTTCCCGATTCGTTAAAAATGTGCCTCGCTCAAAAGTTGTTCGTGTATCCAGCATAATGCGCGATGCGACCCGCTCTGATTTAGTAGGGGATTGGGTCGTAAACGCCAATGACCGTCTGGCCGACGTTGCGCCCAGAATTGGAGGCAGCACCGAGTCCGTTGCCATACAAGATGATAACGGGGCCACACTAGGCTATGTTGACCGTGACAAATTTGTACGGGTGCTGTCCGGAGTTACATAAAATTTATATCAATTAAGGTTGTTCAAGCAAGTTTTTCTGAATGATCATTTACGCGAGATTTTAGGGTGATGAAAACCGATTGGAATTTTAGCGACGAGGGCACTATCGATACTGACGGTGGGAAAATCTGGTTTGGCCTTACTGGAAACAGAGAACCTCCTGCTACCCCGCTGATTGTCATTCATGGTGGGCCCGGAATGACCCATAACTACCTATATCCATTGACTGATCTCGCTGATGAGCGGCAAGTCATATTTTATGATCAACTAGACGCAGGCCTTTCGGAACGCCCGAATAATCCCAGAAACTGGAAACTGACAAGGTTTCTTGACGAAATAGATGATCTTCGTGAATCACTGAATCTGGGCAAAGTAGCCATTTTCGGAAATTCGTGGGGCGCTACAATAGCCGCTTCTTATGCTGCAAAGAATCCAGAAGGAATAGAAAAATTAATCCTCTCCAGTCCATTGATAAACACAGAGCAGTGGCTATCGGATAATCAAATTCATCGTGAGAGTCTACCAGCAGACGTGCTATCAGTGATGACCCGGTGTGAAAAAGAAGGCCTGGAATCATCACAGGAATATCAGGAAGCAGTAGATGTTTTTTATAACCGGCATTTTTGTAGAGCCAGGCCCTGGCCAGACTACGTGATGGAAACTATGGATGCCCTGAACGAAACCTGTTATGCGGGAATGTGGGGCCCCAATGAGTTCACCTGCAACGGATTACTTCGTGATTATGATGGATTGGCAGAACTGGAATCTATCCAGACCCCCACTCTTATAACATGTGGCGAATTTGACGAGGCAGCACCTGCCAGCTGCAAGACATTTACTCAATTAATACCAAACGCACACTACGCTGAATTCGAAGATGCCTCGCATCTGACATTCGTTGATAGTCGTGAGAAATACATCGAAACCTTACGCAAGTTTTTAGCCGAAGAATAAGTTGTTCGTACAAATCATGGAGAAGAAAATACATTTTAATCGGCAATATAAAGAATTCACTAAAGACCTGACGACTGTTTGAACTAACCCGACATTGGGCCACCTGGAGAGAAAATCATAAGTACCGTTAATAGTGCTAAAGCACACGATTACGTCATAGTTGGTGCAGGGTCAGCTGGATGTGTCCTGGCGAATCGCCTGACAGAGGACTCAGACACTTCTGTTCTACTATTGGAATACGGTGGCAAGGATGACAGCATCTTCGTGCAAATGCCAACCGCGCTTCAAATCCCAATGGGCATGCCACGTTTTAACTGGGGCTTTTTTTCTAAACCGGAACCCAAACTCGACGACCGCCTGGTTGACGTATCACGGGGCAAGGGCCTTGGTGGCTCCTCTTCGATCAATGGCATGATTTATGTGCGCGGGAATGCCTGTGATCTCGATCAATGGGAAGAGCTAGGTGCCAAAGGCTGGGCCTATCGGGATTGCCTGCCCTACTACAAGAAAGCTGAAAATTGTGCCTACGGGGAAGATGAATATCGCGGCGGCAACGGCCCATTGCACACCTGTAATGGCAACGGAATGATAAACCCACTTTACCAGGCTTTTATCGATGCCGGTGGTGAGGCAGGATATGGCATATCCGACGACTACAATGGCTACCAACAGGAAGGCATGTCGAAGATGGATATGACGGTTAAAGACGGTGTTCGCTGTAGCACGGCCAATGCGTATCTAAAGCCCGTGATGCATCGCCCAAATTTGACAGTCATTACCCATGCTCTGACCAAACGCGTCATTCTGGAAGGCAAGAAAGCGGTTGGTATTGAGTTTGAAAATAATGGCGTTACGCAACAAGTCATGGCTAATAGAGAAGTGATCCTGTCGGCTGGATCGATTGGCTCTCCACACATTTTGCAGATGTCGGGCATCGGCCCGGTGGATGTGCTGAAGGAAGCAGGCATCGAAGTGCTGCACGAATTACCAGGTGTGGGCGAAAACCTCCACGACCATCTCGAATCCGTCATCCAGTATGAGACAAAGCTTCCGGTGTCATTGAATCGACACATGGGCCCATTTGGGAAACTTCTTATCGGAGCACGTTGGTATTTATTCAAATCAGGACTGGGTGCGACCAACCATTTTGAATCAACAGGTTTCATTCGCACCCGTGCCGGCCTGAAGTGGCCAAACGTCCAGTTTCACTTTTTACCTGCCGTCGTGCGCTACGACGGAAAGGGTAATTCCGGGCCTCACGGTTACCAGATCCATTTTGGAATCAACAAACTAAAAAGCCGTGGCTGGGTTCGTGCCAACTCCAGCAATCCGCTAGAGAAACCAACCATCGTCATGAATCACTTTCAGGATCAAAGTGATATAGATGACTACCGGATGGCCTTCCGTCTAACCCGAGAAATCGGAATGCAACCTGCCTTCGATGCTTATAGAAAAAGGGAGGTCGACCCTGGTGAACGAGTTAAATCAGATGACGAAATTGATGCCTGGGTTAGTGAAACGGTAGAAACAGCCTACCACCCAACCTGTACCTGCAAGATTGGCGCAGATGATGATCCGATGGCTGTTATTGACACGAAGTGCAGAGTTATGGGAATTGAAAGTTTGAGAATTGTTGATTCATCAATCTTTCCGACAGTACCCAATGGCAACACCAACGCCCCAACTATTATGGCAGCCGAAAAAGCTGCAGATATCATCAGGGGGAAGGACCCATTGCCACCATCAAATGCGCAGGCATACGTTGCACCAGACTGGGAAACCAAACAACGGGTAGGTAATGCTGTCAGACCATCTCTTTAGTGGCGTTCATATGATGCCATCGGACCAAAGTGTCCGGCTTGAAGACCTTTAGTGTCTGTAAGTACGCGGGCCACAGGCGATAGAGCCAAACCCAAAATATGCGTTCGCTCTTATGAAAGCTGAGTCGTTTCCTATCGCGGTCGGCAACCATCGCTAATTGCTGGCGTAGGGAGAGTATCTCGAGTTGGAGTGAGGCTCTGCTCCGCAGGAGATCCGCCAGTGTTGCGCCGAGGGTGATAATAATAGTTTTCATACAAGAAACGCTACCCGCTCGCAGTCGGAAAAGTTAAGAAAATCAGTCGTATTTGGTTTTTGGTAGGGACCGCTTACGAAGGTGACATCTACGGTGCTTTCTATAATGAAGTTGTTTAATATGGTTGCCGACTTGCCTACACATAACATTTCCTACGCCCTGCGGTTTCGGCCCTGAGGGCATGTCCGACGCCTGCCCTCTGATCCTCATGCTATTCTGCCAATGTGGGCAGGCATCTGACAACCCCTAACAACAGCAGTCATTGATCAAGCAATAAAGTTATGAGAATGTACGAGAAGATTTGGCGGCATATCACAATATATGTTCATGCTATTTAGTGCGAACACGCCATAGAAGCGTATCAGATTGGTTCTCGGCCTGGGCACTAGAGTGGCAAGGCGTGTCATGAAATCCAGTGACTCGAAGATGACGAGGGTAGTGCTATCTCTATAAGGCGTCATCAGTTGGTAGCGGATGTTGCCTTTTGACGTTAACGAAAGCCGCTTTTCCTGGGGCCGCACTCAGCGGCTGATGTAACGGCACTACCTCTTAAACTTTTCCCGCCCATGGGTTCTGGCCGCAACACCCACGTGAAGACTGAAACAGGCTATCTTGCCTGTCATGTTACTGTTCTGTTTATCCGGCTAACTGCCCGGCAGGCGTCGCGCGGTGTCCAGGTGCTGCTGATACGCCCCTACTTCAGCATCAATATCTGCTTCGGACCAGCCCATCTCGGCTGCCGCCGCCTCGGCCACCGGTCGTGCCAGTGCCAGACCCTGATCGTTAGCCCAGCCGGCACCAAGCCGTCGCATCAACAGATCACCCAAATTGCCGGGTTGCTCGTCACGCGCGCAGCGTTTGACCGCCGCGCTGCTAACGCTGAAGGTTTCGCTCTCGATTGGGGACGCATTTTGTTCGGCTTCGTGATCGACCCACTGAAAACTCAAATCCTGCGCTGCGCCGGACGGGGCGAGGCGCTTCGAAACTGCTCGCAGCAGCCGCCTTGCCACCCGCCGGTGGGTCATAATGGGTCCGCCGGTCAGCGTAAGCAGGTTGGGCAAACCATCGACCGCCAGGTCGTGAATTTTGATTTCGCGGCTGCCCAGCGGTTGTTCGGGATCGCGGGTCAGGGGATTGACCCCAGCCCAGGTAAACATGATATGCGCGCGAGTGATCGCCAGTTTCGGCAGGCAGCGGTTGATTTCAGCAATGATCCAGTCGATTTCA
>JBLIOG010000145.1:0-9533 GCA_047639625.1 Gammaproteobacteria bacterium | reverse complement strand
TGCTCGCTCGAAAAGCGAATTTCTGGTAACCATGAGTCACGAAATCAGAACACCGATGAACGGTGTTATTAGAATGGCACAGCTTTTGACCGATACCAAACTGGATAGTGAACAAAATGAATATGTCGATATCATTTTGCAATCCGGAAATTCGCTGCTAACCATCATCAACGATATTCTGGATTATTCAAAAATTGAATCTGGGCAAATGACCCTTGAACCGATCGAATTTGATCTAGAGCGAACGGCTTATGACATTTGTAGTCTCCTTTTGCCAAAAGTGCAGGATAAAAAACTTGAGCTTATTTTAAGTTATGCAGCCAATTGCCCTCGATTACTGAAGGGCGACCCTGGTCGGTTCCGCCAAATATTGATGAATCTGGTTGGCAATGCCTTAAAATTCACCGAAACTGGCCATATTCTGATCGAAGTCAACTGTAATAACATAAGGAAATCGACTGCTAATATGACTATATCGGTTGAGGATACCGGGATAGGTATTCCCCTGGAACAGCAAACCAATCTGTTCGAATCATTTACTCAGGCTGATACTTCAACCACTCGTAAGTATGGAGGCAGCGGTTTAGGCCTCGCTATTTGCCGACGTTTGATTCGATTAATGGATTCTGAAATTGAACTTGAAAGTGCCCCCAATGAAGGATCGCGTTTCTTTTTTACGCTTGATCTACCCATTATTGAAAAAATTGTTCCGCTCAAACATCAACCCCTCGAAAATAGACGAATACTCATTATCGATGATAACCCTGTAAATTTAAGGGTTATAGGTTTACAGTTAGAACATTTCAAAATGGATGTATTTGCCACACTCGACTATCAGGTAGCCCTTCAGCATATGCGCGATTCGGCCGTAAAAGGCGAGCCTGTTGATATGGCGATACTCGATCATTTCATGCCGAATGTAGATGGTCAAAAACTGGGACAAATGATTATCGAAGATCCTGATATTCCAAATTGCCCTCTGATAATGTATTCCTCTTCCCCACGAAGAGGGGATGCCCAAATGTTTCAAACCAAGGGGTTTCAGGCTTATTTAACCAAACCAACAATGGTTTCAATATTACAGGAAACTCTGGAATGTGCGCTCGGTGAGTTTGAAAGCCATGGCAAATCAGAAGGTCCGATCATCACTCGCCATCGAGTTGAAGATGAACGCAGGCTCGAACAGATACATAATTTTGGCAACTTGCCGATCTTGCTCGCAGAAGATAACCCTATCAACCAAAAAGTTGCTGTTTCTATTTTGTCTAAAATGGGCTTCGATGTCATAGTTGCGAAGGACGGAATTCAAGCAATTTCCCTGTATCAGGAGAAACCTTTTTGTTTAATTCTAATGGATAGCCAGATGCCCAATATGGATGGTTTAGAAGCGACTGCAGCAATTCGTCTTCTTGAACAAACGGGGGATAGCCATATACCCATAATTGCCTTGACAGCTAACGCGATGGCGGCGGATCGAGATCGGTGTCTCGCGTCAGGAATGGACGATTTTGTGCCAAAACCTTTCATACAAGAAGTGCTGTACAACATCTTAAAGAAGTGGATTAAAAGCGCTCGACCGATTCAATCCGAAACAGAACCCCTATTACCAGAAAAAGATTCAACCAACACTGAAACTAATGACCCGATAGATTTTCAATCGCTTGATCAATTACGCGAAGCAATGGGTGAGGATTTTGAAGAATTAATTCCTGTGTTTATTGAGTCTGCCAGAGAAATTTTAAATCAACTAAAGGCGTCTTTTGACGCAGGCGACCTGCCAGTATTTTCTCGGCATGCGCACAGCCTCAAATCAAGCAGTGCCAATCTTGGTGGGTTTCAATTATCCACTATGGCGGCTAATCTCGAAGAATCAGCTAAACTTGGAAATCTGCCGGAGTCGGCACTATTCATCGAACCGTTGATGAGTGAGTTTGATCGAATCGAGGCCGCATTACTGGACTACACGGCCTGATTCGAAATTATACGTTTTAGTTAGCGCGAATTTCCTGATCGACCAGAAAATCGATTATTCTGATCAGCCGATCATTACTCCCAGCCATAGATCCTGTTGCCAGGTATTTTCCGTTTACAATAATAGCGGGAACGCCCTGATGGCCATATTTTCTTTCTGTTTTTAAACCTTTCCTAAGCTGAGTATCAACAGGAAAAGAATTGTAAAACTCTCGAAATTTAGCTTCGTCATAACCATTTTCAGCAACAAATTCAGCGATTGTATCCAGACTGTTTAAGCGCCGACGCTTCAAATGTATTTCATCAAACATTTTTCGATGCAAGGCCGTCTGTATGCCCATCATATTCATCGCATAATAGGCCCGCGCATGATCAGCCCAACGTGGGTTTATAACCGATGGTACCTGTTCGAATACAACGCCTTCACGAAGATTAGCCGCCCATTTTTCTACAAAAGGTTCGAATCGAAAACAGTGAGGACAGCCATACCAGAAAACTTCCGTTACGACGACTTTGTCAGATTGAGAGGTTGGGACCGACGGGCTAATTATTTTATAATCAACCCCGGCTACATAAACCTGTTGTGCCTGCAACGGCGTGGCTATGATTAGTAGACCAGCCAGTGCATATACCCATTGTTTAAACATAAAGTTACTCCGCATAGTTTGGTTTTGTGGAACAGCCTATGGCTTTCAGTTAAATCTCGGCTGAATATTCTATATCATGTCTGATTAGAGTTGCCGATGTCGAATCGTGGCGTCGTGGTTTATAGAGACCGTAAAGGGGCCAATAAGTTTTCCCACATTCGATTTAAAATCTAGCGCGGGATAGTTTTATTGAATTCCGGCCAGATAAGCCGCAACGGCTGCCATTTCGCGATCCGAAAGCCGTTTGGTAACATTGCGCATCATGCTCCCTTCATCATTATTTCGCTCACCCGATTGAAAGCTCTTCAATTGGCTAACGATATAGTCAGGATGCTGTCCTTTCAAAGATGGCCAGCCCGCAGGCTTGTTTCCTTTTGCAGATGGACTGTGGCAACCCATGCAGGCTGCAACAGCTGCATCGGTTATGCCGCCACGATAAATATCCTGGCCACGTTCTATTAAATCAGTGTTGAAACTAATCGGATTTAGAGATTGCGATTCATAAAAAGCAGCCAGATTTTGCATATCCTTTACACTGAGACCCATCGCCATGCCCTTCATGGTAGCATTAACTCGAGCATCGCTTTTGAAATCCATTAATTGCTTCACAGTATATTTGGCGTTCTGACCCGCTAATGAAGGCCACATCGGATTACTACTATTACCATCTTTACCATGGCAGGCTGAACAAACAGCAGACTTTGCTTTACCCGCTTCAATGTCGGCAGCCATTGTGTTGAAAGACAGCAGGCTGCAAAAACAGATAATGATGGCTCCTATGCGGCTCGAATTCATCGTTGCTCCTGGCAATGAGTACAGAAAATTAGGGCGAGATTATATATCATACACCACCAAATCACACAACCGGATCGACGCCCTTCATGGCTATTTCGTTTCAACAGGCACAATTTCTAACCAGTGCATTCGAATTAAATCAACTCCCGCCCGATGAAGGTTTTGAAATTGCATTTGCCGGTCGATCAAATGCGGGGAAATCCAGTGCTATCAATTGTCTGACTCGACAGAAAAATTTATGTAAAACCAGTAAAACGCCTGGCCGAACACAGTTAATTAATTTTTTCCCGATTAATGCCGAACACACACTAGTCGATTTACCTGGCTATGGTTATGCAAAGGTAAGCAAACAATTACGCAGCCACTGGAATCAGGTTCTCACCAGTTTTTTGCTCGAGCGTCGGTCGTTGTGTGGTTTAATTATTGTAGTCGATATTCGACGGGGCATATCAGATATGGACCAGGCCTTGATTGAATTATCTGGTTCCAAGTTACCTTTGCATATTTTATTAACTAAATCAGACAAACTGTCAAAGTCAGGACGCAATCAAGTTATTTTGGACACCGAAAAAATGCTCGATCAAAGTCAGAGCGTTTCGGCTTTATCTATCGTCACTAAATCGGGGCTGGAAGATCTCGAAAAACGTTTAAGATCCTGGTTTT
Source organism: Gammaproteobacteria bacterium (assembly GCA_047639625.1). Classification (GTDB taxonomy): domain Bacteria; phylum Pseudomonadota; class Gammaproteobacteria. Next base: position 5,457 of record JBLIOG010000145.1, on the reverse strand, counting down.
TGGCATAAAAAAACCCTGGCATTAAGCCAGGGTAATAAGGTTGAACCGGATGGGGTTTCCGGATCATGTCCGCTCAATAGGAGGGAGAACGGACTTAGCGCTGGGCTATAGCACTAATCTGATAGAGTTCATATTTCACAAAAAGTTCCTGCAGATTCAACTGATATAGTTCATCCTGGTTGTTTTTCACAGAAAGTTATCAAGTTGTTACCATAAATCCTTATTCAGTAAACTAATTACGACAACACAGGATTAACCTGAACATTAGATATGGGGGTTCAAATAGAGACTTCAATAAAAATAGTAATTTTATTCTGCTTTACATTTTTCAGAAAATCGGCGGCATTAATAACTTTAACTCTATTAATGGGCCTCATGCCAGTTTTTACCCACACCCGCATCAACCTCAAGTGCCACAGACAGATCAGCGGCTGCAATCATTAAATCGCCAATTTCGGATCTAAATTCTTCGACTTTAGTGGCTTTAACTTCAAACACGAGTTCATCGTGAACCTGCATTATCATGCGGCAAGATTCGGTTTCATTTTTTATGTGATTATGCACCGCGATCATGGCGCGCTTGATAATATCGGCCGCTGTGCCTTGCATTGGTGCATTGATTGCAGTGCGTTCTGCATACTGTCGCTGCATCGCGTTGCGCGCGTTGATATCGGGTAAATATAAACGTCTACCGAACACTGTTTCAACAAATCCCTGATCCCGGGCTTTGGCCTTGGTGTCTTCCATATAATTACGTACACCAGGATAACGCTCAAAGTAGGTATTGACGTACTTTTGTGCTTCACTCCGACCAATATTTAATTGCTTACCAAGCCCAAAAGCAGACATACCATATATAAGGCCAAAGTTAATGGCTTTTGCAGCCCTGCGTTGATCAGGCGCTACTTCGTCTAAAGAACATTCAAAAACTTCCGCTGCTGTCGCGCGATGGACATCAAGCCCCTGTTCAAACGCATCGAGCAAACTTTGATCCTTCGAAAGATGCGCCATAATGCGAAGTTCAATCTGAGAATAATCCAACGCCAGAATCTGATTTCCTTGCTCGGCCACAAAAGCTTCGCGGATGCGTCGTCCTTCTTCTGTACGAATCGGTATATTTTGCAAATTCGGACTGGTCGACGACAAACGACCGGTAGAAGCCACAGCTTGCTGATAGTTAGTATGAATTCGGCCCGAACGCTGATTTATTTCCAAAGGCAATTTATCAATATAGGTCGACTTGAGTTTATTCAGGCTTCGATGTTGAATCAGCAGGGCAGGGATTTCATAATTTAATGCTAATTCTTCAAGAACATCTTCCGCTGTAGAAGGCTGTCCTTTTGGAGTTTTACGAATTACAGGCAAACCGAGCTTTTCATACAAGACGGTTTGGATCTGTTTTGGAGAGCTCAAGTTAAAACTTTCCCCAGCCTGATCAAAAATGTTCTTTTCGATATCTGCCAGTTTTGTTTCGACTTCCTTTCCTTGTGCTTCAAGCATAAGACGGTCAATTAGCACGCCATTTTGTTCAATGCTTAAGAGTACTTCGACCAGAGGCAGTTCGATTTCCTGATAAACTTTTAATAATGAGGGATCATTTTTGAGTCGCTCATGCAGACATTGCTGTAACTGCAAGGTGATGTCAGCATCTTCGGCAGCGTAGTCAGACGCTTTATCAAGTTCAATCTGATTAAAGCCGATTTGTTTCGCACCTTTACCGGCAATGTCTGCAAAGTGAATGGTATCGCGATCTAAATAGAATTTGGCAAGATCATCCATATTGTGACGAGTCGCAGTCGAGTTCAAAACGTAAGACTGCAGCATACTGTCTTCGGCAATTCCTGCCATTTTAATCCCTTCTCCGTAAAATATATGAGCGTCATATTTAATATTCTGTCCAATTTTACCTATGGCTGAATTTTCAAGAATGGGTTTCATACTTTCCAGTACCATCGCTTTATCAAGCTGATCAGGAGCGCCTTCATAATCATGTTTGAGTGGTATGTAACACGCTTCGCCCGGTTCAAGGCAAAGTGAAATACCAACCAGCCTGGCATTCATATAATTCACGCTGGTCGTTTCAGTATCGACCGTAAATTTTTCACATTGCTGTATTCGGTTTAACCACTGATCAAAGTCAGTTTGATTAAGCACAAGCTGATAGTTTCTTTGTTCAGGTTCAGCAGGAACCTGGTCAGCATCTCCTGTATCCAGCTCGTCATACCAGCGATTGAATCCAAATTGTTGATAGAATGTTGCCAGCTCATCGCTATTCCTGTCTTTCTGCATTAGTTCAGAAATTTGTACACCTGTTTCACAATCCAGCTTTATTGTAGCTAGCTCATAAGACATCGGCAGAAAGCTGATAGAATCGCGCAAATTTTCACCAACCTTGCCTTTAATTTCTGCGGCATGATCCATTACCGCCTGCATACTTCCATATTCAGCAATCCATTTACTTGCTGTCTTTGGCCCTACTTTTGGTACACCAGGGATATTGTCGGATGTGTCACCCATAAGCGCGAGGTAGTCGATAATCTGCTCAGGTTTTACACCAAATTTTTCGACTACGGTCGTTTCATTCATGATCTGTTCATTCATGGTGTTGATTAATTCAACATTGGGGTTTACCAGTTGTGCCATATCCTTGTCACCGGTTGAAACCAACACCCTGATTCCTTCTTTTTCAGCCTCAACACATAAGGTACCGATTACATCGTCAGCTTCAACTCCGACGATACTTACCAGCGGAAGTCCTTCCGCACGAATAATATCGTGTAAGGGTTCGATCTGAACACGAAGCTCATCGGGCATTGGTGGTCGATTGGCTTTGTATTCCGAATAAATATCATTCCGAAAGGTTTTACCTTTAGCATCAAAGATAACCCCTATATAGTCGGGTTTTTGTTCGCGTAATAATTTACGAATCATATTCAACACACCATAAATAGCACCGGTTGGATGACCGTTATGGGTGAGTTTTGGCATACCATGATAAGCTCGAAATAAATATGAGCTTCCGTCAATCAACACCAGTAGTTTTTGTTTATCTTGTTTCATAATGATGCAGTAGAATTGTCGATTAATCATATCATAGGCTATCGAACTGCAGAGGCCTTAACCCATTCTATTTCCCAAAACATTCTATGTCGGTTTATACAACTATTGAAAGGATCGATCTTGATCGGTTCCTGGAAGATTATAATCTTGGCCAGGCCCTCGAGTTTGAAGGTATCAAAAATGGAATTACCAACACCAACTATTGGTTAAAGACAACTACGGGTCACTACGTATTAACCCTTTACGAAGTTTTAACCCAAACCGAACTCTGCTATGTATTGGGACTTCAGCGCTATCTATCCGAAAACGGCGTGTCTGTCGCAACACCTGAGTACAACAGAAAAAACAAGTTATTGTCGGAAATGAACCAGCGACCCGCCGCAATTACAAAACGAATAACCGGTAATCATAGCGCTGAACCTTCAGCTCAAGAATGCCGTTTGATTGGTAGGGAACTCGCGCGTTTCCATAAGGTTGGGCAAAATTATCAGCCCACCTTATCCAATCCCCGCGGTTTGCAATGGATGAAAGAAACGCTAGAATTACTCACTCCTTTTCTCCTCAAGGCTGACCGATATTTAATTAAAGAAGAGCTCGAGACAGCCCATAAATTAGCATGGAACCAGTTACCCAGAAGCCCCATCCATGCAGACTGTTTTCACGATAATGTGTTATTCGATGGCGGGAAGCTGTCAGGCATTATCGATTTCGATTATGCCTGTACCGATTATTCCGTTTATGATCTGGCAATTACCATTAATGACTGGTGTATCGATACACAACGAAGCATCTGTGTTGATCGAGCAAGAGCTCTTTTAAATGCCTACGAGTGTGAACGACCGTTGGTCAATATAGAAAAGCAGGTATTGTCCGTATTTCTTAGATTAGCGGCACTTCGATTCTGGCTTTCTCGGCTTTACGATAAATGTTTTCCTATGGCTGGAAGCCTTGTTTTTACGAAGGATCCGAATGAATTTCGCAATTTGCTTTGTGATCTTCGCGACCATCCGATTGATTTTAAGTTTAGAGCGATTTAAAACAATTATTTTCCGATACAAAAACTCGAAAATATCTGCCCTAGTAAATCTTCGGTACCAAATTCACCGGTTATCTCATTGAGGTGCTCCTGTACTCGGCGTAAGTCCTCTGCCAATAGTTCTGGACCTGTATTTAGTTTCGCTATAACAATGGCCTGGTTTAGACAGTCCATGGAACGATTTAATGCATCGACATGACGTCGGCGGGCACTACTGATTTGATGATCCTGATTGAAATTATCGTTTTCACCAGTCACCTCAGTAATCAGACCTTCGATTCCCTGGCCTGTTTTACTCGAAATAGCGAGCTGGGCATCGGTCAGTTTTTGAGCAGGATCAACTAAATCGATTTTTGTGTAGACGAAACTGACCGACAGGTTCGCAAATTGATCAAGCAAAGCGTGATTGGCTTCACTCATACCTACAGTAGCATCCACTAAAAACAGAACATGATCCGACTGATTTATAATTTGCCAGGCACGCCTGACACCTTCTTTTTCTACCGGATTATCTGAATCTCTGATGCCGGCTGTATCAACAATCTGGATTGGGATTCCTCGTAAGCTAATCGACTCACGGAGTATGTCCCTTGTTGTACCAGCTATCTCAGTGACAATCGCAGCGTCATAACCCGCTAACTGGTTTAACAGACTAGATTTACCAGCATTTGGTAAACCTGCCAGGGCAATAGTCATACCTTCGGTCAGTTTTTGTCCCTGTTCTGCTTCATTCAGTAATTGTTGAAGGTCGTTTTTTAGCGCTTCGAGTTGACCCAGAATATTGGTTTCTGCCAGGAAATCGATTTCTTCCTCTGCAAAATCTAGCGCTGCTTCGATATAAACACGTAAATTAGTAACGCGACTTACAATCTGATTAACCTGTTGAGAAAACACTCCCCGAAGCGAAGACATCGCTGCTCTGGCGGCGCCCTGACTCGATGCATCAATCAAATCAGCTATTGCTTCTGCCTGGGTTAGATCAAGTTTATCGTTAAGGAATGCCCGTTCAGAAAACTCACCGGGTCTCGCAAGTCTCGCGCCTAAATGACAACATTGTTGCAATATCAGATCGAGTGCGACGGGTGAACCATGAGCCTGAAGTTCAACAACCATTTCCCCAGAAAAAGAGTGTGGTTCGTCAAATAACAAAACAACACCATGATCTATGACGTTTTGCTGATGGTCAAAAAAGGAGCGAAACTGAACTTTGCCCGAGACTAACGTTGAATTTGTTATGTCTTGTCCAATTTCAAGAGATTTTGGGCCTGATAGACGGATAATGCCAATACCGCCGCGCCCGGGAGGCGTGGCGATAGCTGCTATGGTGTCAATTGCCGCCATTTTTCTGGACAACGATGTTC
>JBLIOG010000144.1:0-9560 GCA_047639625.1 Gammaproteobacteria bacterium | reverse complement strand
TTAAATACACACCGATGTCAGGGCAATTAACCACAACATCGATCAGCGGTTTTACCGGTTCGGAGACAAAGGCACTGAGGTTAAACGATTTGATTGGTAGTTTGAGTCCAATGGTGTCGGTGATAGAGGTCGTATGCCCCGAGACTACGACGGCAACCTTGTCGGCCAGTATCTGTCCGCGGTTGGTTTCGACCCCGGTAATCTTTCCATCAGACCCTTCGCGTAATAGTTTCAGTACTTCGGTATTTTGATGAATCTCAACACCGCGATCATCCGCAGCGCGCGCAAATCCCCAGGCAACAGCATCGTGTCGACAAACCGCAGCCTGTGGATGCACCATACCGGCAATTATGGGCAGTCGTGAATTGGGCCCTCCACCGGTCAAGGCCGGAATTCGTCGCCTTAGCTCTTCGACAGTAATTCGATCATAGCCCGAGCCATATAAATCACCGTTAAACATCCTACGCTTGATTTCACGTAATTTTGGAAAGGTCTGAACAACATCGATCATGCTCCGATTCGAATACATCAAGTTGTAATTCAGCTCTTTGGTCAGGCCTTCGTAGAGCGATACTGACTTAACATAAAAAGGGATGCTCTCGTCACGCATATAGTTCGATCGAATAGTGACCGTATTTCGGGCAATATTGCCGCCGCCGAGCCAGCCGCGCTCAATCACTGCAATGTTTTTCAAACCATGATTTTTAGCGAGGTAGTAGGCTGTTGATAGTCCATGTCCACCCGCGCCAATGATCAGAATGTCATATTTCGGTTTTAGTGGTGGGCTGCGCCAGGCACGGGGCCAGTTAGTTTGCCCACTGAGTGCGTTACGGGCCAGACTGAGGATTGAATATCGCTGCATGAACAGTAGTTTAACCTATAATGTTAAATACATAAAACTGCTTTATATATAATTTAATATTATGGGTTGTCGTAAGCTAATGTTCAAAATCTGATAGCTGAATCGAATGTTGGTCGGGCATGAAAATTTGACACAATTGATCGTAGTTTGACAGCGGACGTTCGGTTGGTTGGGTGTAAACAAAAGACCGCAACATCAGCCTACGATCCGACTCGTAGGATAAAGTCGGTGTCCCGCTGTGTAACATAGCATGATTATCCCAGATGATTAAATCACCCGGCGCCCAGCGATATCGGTAAGTTCGATCGGGTTCGGTAGCCAGGGCCAGAGCCTGTTTCATCAGTTCCAAACCGCGCTCAAAATCGACGCCTCGAAATTCCAGCGGATCAGTGTTCAGATAAAATGCAGTTTTACCCGTGACCGGATGAGTTTGAATGACCTTATGCCAAACCGGTGGTAACGCCGACCGTTCTTCATCGCTTAGTGGTATGAATGATTCAGGATCTGACTCTGATAGTGGGTCATTGTGTGCGTGAAAACTGGTCAGAAAAGAAACATCATCCAGAGCTAACTTCAATGATTGCGGTGCACGTTCCCAGGCATCCGTTGTGCTGGCAAATAGCGTATCGCCGCCATCGCGTGGTACTTCAACCGCATATAACAATGTAGCAGCATCAACATGACAGGCCGCAGCGCCATCGGTATGCCAGCCAAATCCACCGCGAACAAAAAAAGAAAGGGGTTTACCGGTAGCATTTTCAATATTACCGATGGTTGATACCTCGGGAACTTCTCTGAAGTTGAATTGTTTTCGAGTTTCGATTTTAGGCTGTCCCAACCGATGACAGAAATCAGCCATACTTTTAGGTGTTAAAGATTGTTGCCGAAATAACAGAAGTGAATGCTGATTGTAGAGATTTACAATCTGTTGGCGTAAATCATCATCGACTGGTTTGCATAAGTCGACGCCTGTTATTTCGCAACCGAAATGTCCGGCTAGCTGTCGAGTAGAGATTGTCATGGTATTGACAGGTTATCAGGAAAACCGGGTTGCTAATAATAATTTTACAGATTGGTTTTCGGCTTACCCATTTCAGAGACCCAGATTCCACTCAGGACTAAAACAAGTGCGATCCCGTGAAAGGTCCTGAAATCCTCCTGCAACATGAACACGGCAAAAATAGCCGCAAATACCGGAACCAGGTTATAAAATGCAGAGGCCCGTCCTGGACCGATCAATTTGACCCCATAGATAAAAAACATCTGGGCCAGAAAAGATGGTAACAAGGTAATTAACCCAATAATTAACCAGCCTTTGGCCGAAGGCATTTGCCAGCCAATTAGAAATGTTTCAATCGCAACCAGGGGCAGGGACGTTAGCCAGGCAACGAAGGCCATAATAGCGAACAATCCCAACGAACTGACTTTTGGTACTCGTGTTAGACCTAATGCATAAGCCGCGTAAATGACACAGGCAATTAACATGAATAGATCTCCCCGGTTGATCGATACACTTTGAAGACCTCCAAAATTGCCGCCAAGCGCTACAATGACAACACCGAGTAGTGTCAGCAACACACCAACGCTTTGTATTAATGTGATCTTGTGTTTAAAGACTATAAATCCGCCTAATAAAACAAATATGGGCACCGCACCTTGCAGAATGCCAATGTTAAGTGCAGAGGTGTGATGACCTGCTACATAAAATAAAGCGTTAAATCCAGTAAATCCAAATCCACCCATCAACGCGAGAAATGGCAGATGATTACGCAATATCGGCCAATCATTACGAATATCTTTTCGGGCAAACACACAAAGCAGTAAAACCACACCCAACCATCGAAGTGTCACGATTTGCATCGGTGATACTTCACCGACCGCAAGGCGACTGAAATTAGCATTCAATCCCCAGCACAAAGTTGTAACGGTGAGAAAAAAATAAGCTTTCATTGAACTGTTAGGCACTGGAATAGGCACTGGGATGACGAAAAGCCGCGTGTGACGTAAGAAGATCTAACATGTCAGTCAGGTATAGCGCGGTAAAGACCCGTAACCACATTATTAAAATGTTCGTTTTATTGTAAGGATTCATCTGATGAATATTCAGTTATGGCCGGAAGATTTCGAGTTAAATATGGTTGTGCAACAAGGTTTAAAATCATTTGGTTTTAATCAGGGGCGCTATATGATTGATCGTGAGCGCGGTAACGAGAGCGAGCATGCAGTTCACTATTTCCACATAAAAGTATACCTGATTACCCGCAAGCCTCAGCCCTCTTTAAAAGGCGGTCTGGCATAGGTGGTGGGCGGACTGCCGCGTAACCTAGCCTGGAAATCATATCTTCCAAACTGAAACGACGATTAAACCGGTAACAAAATTCTGCCAAATAACGAGGTAGATGCCTGCTGCTGACTGAATGGTAACAACCATGTATTGAGTTTTTTACATTGCCTATCATTCTCATGGCAATCGGATGACCTGCTTCATTAGTTTGTACCGCCGCGACAAAAGATGTTTTTCCTGCTGCACTACGGCCTCGTTTTCCGCCGTGCTTCTCACCACCCCAATACACATCGTCCATCTGAACATGACCTGAAAGTAGTTTACTATCATCACGCTCTTTCACATCATGCAGTAATTTATGTTTCATACGCCATGCCGCGTTGTAGCCGATGCCCAGTTGACGTTTTAAACTCAGTGCAGATACACCACATTTTTTTTGTGTCAGTAAATACATACCAAGAAACCAGGTCGTTAGTGGTCACTTGGTATACTCAAAGATTGTCCCACTGGTAACTGACGTCTGGCGATGACAGCTGTGGCACTGGTGTAGTCCTCTTGATAATTTACAATGCTCCTTGTGTCCACATTCGGGACAGTTGAAGTCATCTGGCCAACGCCAATTGAAAAGTGCAGTGTGACACTGTTCCTGTGTACCATATTGCTTCAAAAACTCGGGTAAACTGATTCCTTTTTGGAATTGAACCTGGTTTCTTGAAATAACACTTTCCTGCTTGTTTTCAGGATTTCATTATGTGTCACTTACTGGCCCACTAGCTGAGCCACAGGGGTAATCAGGTAAGTATATCAGGCGCTTAACTTCAGGCATACGAAGCTGCGCTACTTCGGGAACCACTATTTTGGGCCTTTTCGCTTTGCAGTGCATTCTATATTTTCCTGACGGGCGCGCCTCTACACTACTTACCAGCTCTTTATTGTTCGATGTTGATTACGTCTATCAATTTTTCAGTTTGCAGAAATAATTGTGGTAAACGAGCTTCTTCGTTGACCAATAACCGCATTCTGTTGTGTTTATCTTGACCTCCGGCTATAGGGTGAACCATCACACCTTCAAGGTTATAGGCTCGGCGCTTGAACAAACCACAAACATGGGGCAGCACACCGGGATGATTGTTAACCGTTAACTTTAATAGAGCCATAGTCTTTTTAGTTATGCCGTTTCTGCATAAATCATTTCTCGGTTTGCCCCGCCGGGGATGCCCGCAATATGCGTCACGCCGTGGCGTTCGATGAGTTTTAAGAGCAATTGATCGCCGGTAAGCGTTTGCGTTCGAAGTTCAGGGTTTGTCGCTGAATCGGTCATCGTTATAATCTCGAGATTTGTTACGGGTAAAAACCCCCTCCGACTTTCGCCGAAGGGTTTTTAGAATAGTTGTCTAATAAATCGCTACGGCATGGTTTCTCCCACGACTATCACAGACACCACGACGTCCACTGTTGCGTTTAGCAGCAGTGATCATAAACCACTACCAAAACCATCGAACGCAAAGCGACATCCCACTCACTCAGTTGCAGTGACTCACATATACGCCTTACTGAGTTTTCGTACAGCCGGTTGAGATACCTGACCCAGGACCGAGAATAGGTCACAGCCTAATATGGGTGAATACCAACCATTTGAAAAATATCGCTCGAGGCCTGCTCGGGATCAATGTGGTACCTTGTATACCCCCTTTTTTGATGACGAAAAACCATGCTAGTCAGCCTCAGCGATAACCCGGCCCCGGCGCAATGGGGTGAAAACGCACTACTCTCAACGATAGCCGAGGGTTTCAATATCCATCTATTGGCTCATCAGGATCGAGAGGATCGAATCCAGCAGGCAGCACGTAAAATCAGTGTCATGGGTGTGATTGAGGTCAGCCTGACTGGGTCGAACTGGACCCTTGAAGATCAATGGGCTTTTGCCCTTGGGTATCTCAAGGTTAAACATTGTGGTGTTATTCAATGGGCGCAAGCCGTAGTTGAAGATGCGGAAAAACTCGATCAACGCCTACAGATACACAACTGGCTGCGATCCATGACGCATGCAACTCCAGAGGACCAGTCACCGCTGAAACTGGCACAAGATACGGTCGAGTTTTTAAACCAGGTCGCGCCCGGAGACATCACCCATGAGATCATCTGTGGTGACGACCTCCTAAAACAGGGCTGGGTTGGTGTGCATGGGGTCGGTCGTGGCAGTGAACGACCACCGGTGATGTTGCGACTTGAGTACTGCCCTGCCGAATGCCACGATGATCCGGTAGCCGCTGTGCTGGTCGGCAAGGGACTTATCTATGATAGCGGCGGCTATAGCCTGAAAAAGACCGAGCACATGTTCTTGATGAAAACCGACATGGGTGGCGCGGCAACGGTTACTGCTGCGCTGGCAAGTGCCATTCGAGCAGGCCTGCGCAAACGTATCGTGTTGATCCTGTGTTGTGCGGAAAATCTAATCAGTGGTCGGGCTTACAAAAACGGTGACATCCTAAACTATAAGAATGGTGTTTCGGTCGAGATTGCCAATACTGATGCAGAAGGCCGGGTTGTGCTCGCTGATGGCTTGATCATGGCAGGTGAAACCGGAGCTGCGCTGGTTATTAATGCAGCAACCCTGACCGGTGCCGCTCAAATTGCGTTGGGTAACGACTATAACGCGATCTTTGCACTAGACAGCGCATTGCAGGCCCGTGCCCTCGACTACGCCCGCCGCGAAAACGAACGCCACTGGGCGCTGCCGCTGGAAAAATTTCATCAACATAAGTGCCCATCCTTGTTTGCGGACACCTGCAATAGCCGGCCAGTCCCTGGCGGTGGTTCGGGTGGTGCATCGAATGCTGCTGGTTTTCTTTCTCGATTTGCCCCAAACGACGGCAAAGGGTGGTTACACTTTGACTTGTCAGGCTCGTTTCATGCAGCCGATACCAATCTGTATGCTGGTGGCGCAAGCGGACTGGGTGTTCGTACAATTGCCAGGACCTTGCTCGAAGAGTTATAGGGGCAGAGTAATTGGATGTTCAAACGCAAATAAGATTGTCCGGGTTACGGACCAGCTGCTCCGGCCTTATCGAACCGTATACTTAGCCTGTCCAGTTATGCAGCTCGATAACCCGTGAGGAAATACTCCAAAATAGATTTAGATCTGTACCTTAGATGACCTCGTGAGGTTATTTATGGTACAGATCATTGGGGTACTCTGAACGAAAAGGTCTGGATATCAAAGTGGCTTAGCAAGAGGTTAGGTTAAAAAACCAACCCTGAACTGCGCTGGATTTTCGTCTACTAATCTCCGGTCAGTGCCCGTATCGGACACCCATAGCATAGAAGTGAGAGGCAGTCTCTCGGATAACTTCGGGCGTCAAGTTAGAAAGTCAGATCAAGCGACACTGATACGTTTGACTTCCGCTAGGTCAAAATAAATCACAGTTACTATTAGAAATTGTCTTAACATTTAAGCTAGACTCCACCAGGAAACAGCTAGAGCAAATAAATGTTATGAAAGAATTCTATGATTTGTTTGATTTGAAAGCAGGCGAAATTGAGGGCTTACTTGAACTAGCGCGTGAATTGGAGCTGCAACCGCAAGCCCAGGCACTGCAAGGGAAGGTATTGGCGCTTTTGTTTCTCAATCCGTCACTGAGAACCTTAACCTCGTTTCAGGCATCGATGACGCGTCTTGGTGGCGGGACTTTTGTGGTGTCGCCCGAGATGTCGATACACGGACTGGAAACCCGCTCGGGAATTCTCATGGATGGCACCGCGGCTGAACATATTCGAGAAGCAGTACCGGCAATTGCCTCATACGCTGATGTCATCGGCATTAGGGCGCTGGCGTCGAGAGACAATCTGGAGGCTGATCTCTCGGATTCTGCTTTCGCCGAATTGAGATCTTTATGCGATATCCCCCTGATCAACCTCGAATCCGCAGTAAAGCACCCCTGTCAGGCCCTGGCAGATTGGAAGACCCTTAATGACCTGGATATTCCGGCAAGGGGTGGCAAGCTGGTAATTTCCTGGGTTTACCATCCAGATGCATTGCCCTTAGCCGTTCCGGCCGACACGTTATATATGGCGGCAAAACGCGGTATGGATGTTACTCTGCTCAGGCCCGATGAGTTTGCGATGCCCGAGTCACTGATTAACCGGGCAAGAACAGCTGCGCAGCAGGGTGGTGGAAAGATAATGGAAACGAGTGACCTTGACGAAGGAATGGAATCGGCTGATGTGCTTTACGCAGGGTCCTGGGCATCAACACAAAACTACGGAGACAGAATAGCCGACCAGAAAGCTCGAAATAGCTACGAGAAATGGTGTGTCGATGAAACCTGGTTTAGGCTAGCGAAAAAATCCTGCAACTTCATGCACTGTTTGCCAGTGCGTCGGGGTGTCGAGGTTGAGGACGAGATTCTGGACGGGCCACGAAGCCTTGTGATTAAACAGGCGCGCAATCGTATGTGGACGCAAATGGCGATACTGCAGAAATTGCTGACTGATTAATCAGGTAACGAAAGATAGGTAAGATTTCGCGACGGGGTCTTAAAAAGGAAAGGTCAAGGAGTCGATCATTGATAAAACCAGTAAACTATTTTAGTTTACTGGTGTAACGAGGCCTGTTCGTATAAATGTTGAAAACACTTATTACCATTTTATGAACTGAGGTAGGGGTCGTCGGCTATGTATCATGGTGATGAGTACTGCTTGGATATCAGTAAGGTTTCTAATCAATTCGAACTCGATGAAAAATCAACTATTCATGACTCGATAAGGAGATCATATCAATGAATGACCTCTTAACTTAACCTATGGGGATAAATGCCAATCTTTATATTTGGGAGAGGATGTGAATAACCGCTTTAAATCACCGCATGTAGATGACCGTGCTAATTTTGCAATGCTACTAAAGCGTACCAACGACATCATGTCCAAACATCTAGCCGAACGGGCCTCTAAGCCCGTCGAAAACTCTGTTCCACCCAAAGCCCTTCAAGACGAGTTAGCCAGCCTGGCTTTGCCTGCAAACGGTATAAGCGCCAGCGATATTTTGTCGTTGCTTGAAGACAAAGTGATGCCCTGGTCTATGCCCACAAATCATGCGCGCTCATACGGTTGGGTAAATACTTCACCTGCACCTATTGCGATTTTAAGCGATGCGCTTGCCACAACACTCAACAATGGCCTGGACTCCGGTGATCACCCCAGCGTCTGCATCATGCACAGTCTAACCCAATGGTTGATGGAGCTCAGTGGCTTTATAAGTGCTGACGGTACACCCAACGGCATGGCTATTTTGCTGGGAGGTGGTTCGGGGGCTAATTTAAACGCACTCACTGTCGCCCGCTATTGGGCGGCCAAACGCGATGGTTGGAATATTCGTGAGGAGGGCCTACAAAATAATCGCCCTGTGATGACTTATTACATCTCTGATGAGGCTCATAGTTCGGTGCAGCGTTGTGTAGAGCAGTTAGGCATCGGCACCGACAATATGCGAAAGGTAGAGACCGATGATACATTTAGGATACGCCCGCAGGCATTACGGCAGAGCATAGATAAAGATTTACAAGCCGGCTTCAGTCCGGCCTGTGTGGTGGCAGCTTGCGGCAGTACCAATGTCGGAGCCATCGATCCGCTCAGTGAGATTGCCGACATCTGTGAAGAATATAATTTATGGTTTCATGTCGATGGCGCATACGGTGGCATAGTCGGTCTTGATCCGGCTTATACAGCAATGACTCGTGCCTTAAACCGCGCTAACTCACTGACCCTCGATCCACACAAGTGGTTACAGGTTCCCTATGACTGTGGTGCTTTGCTGGTACGCGAGCGACAATTGAATTATGAAAACTACAGCCTGGTACCCGACTACCTGGCCGCCGCTCTGGTTGAAACCAGCAAAGTGCCCTGGCCCTATGAATATATGCTTGAGCTGACCTTTGGCGACCGTGCTCTGAAGACCTGGGCGGCTATTGCCAGGTTAGGACTTGAGGGCGTACGTGACATGGTCGTTAATTGCAACAATATGGCGCGGCGGCTCGAGGAACTGATTGCAAAGTCGAGTGACTTAGAGCTGTTGTCGCCGGCGTCTATTTCAACTGCTAACTTTCGCTACTTACCTTCATCCCACTTCGATAAACCATGGTCGGATGAAGCATTGAATGCGTTAACTCAACAAATATCCAATGACATTTCTGCCAGTGGTGAAGCACACATCCCCACTACCAAAGTTAATGGTGTTGTGTCCCTCCGTGCCTGTTTTCTACACTACGAAAATCAAGAAGATGATGTGCATCATCTAGTTTCGCTGGTCCGACAGCTAGGCGAAAAACAGGATAAATAATAAGGTGCTGGGTGGGGGTAGATTATTGCCAATATGCCTTATGAAAAAACACAATCTCGTTATTTTTACATAAAAATTAA
>JBLIOG010000143.1:0-9572 GCA_047639625.1 Gammaproteobacteria bacterium | reverse complement strand
AGAGACCTCATTTAACACGACTTGCTTGCCATCTTTTGTCGCACTCTGCTTGAGGGCAAAAAGCAATTGGATGCCACTACTGTCTATTTCTTCGACGGCTGACAGATTTAACTCAAAGTGATTGAATTGAGAATAATAGTCTTTGATTTCAGCCAGATTATTCGCGGCAGAATAGATAGTCATATCAGGACTGGCATCCAACAGGCAACTGCCGTTTTCTTGATTCGGCACTTCACGTATGGTAAATGACATAACTAAAGCCTGGCTCTATTAACTAGGGTAAAATAAGTTTGGAAACAGCGTCGAGTAGCTTAGGTGGCTGGAAGGGTTTGACTATCCAGGCTTTTGCGCCGGCCGCTTTTCCTTCTGCCATTTTGCCTGGCTCAGACTCTGTTGTGAGCATGCAAATTGGAGTGAATTTGTAATTTGGCATCTGCTTAATTTGTTTCACCATTTCAATGCCACCCATGATCGGCATATTCACATCACTAATGATTAGATGTACTTTTTGCCCAGTTAATTTGGAGATTCCATCCTTACCATCAACCCCTTCTAACACGTCATATCCCGCACCCTTTAAAGTTGCTTTCACCACTGTTCGCACCGAAGAAGAATCGTCTACTATTAGAATTGTTTTACTCATGCGTTCACCTTTTTAGAAAAAACTGATCTCGCCAGCTTGTTGATTTTCACTTTCATCGTAGCCCTCGCCGCTGACTTCACCATGTATCATCTTTTCGGGTTCGGTTGTGTAGCTACCTTTCATTTGTTCCAAATCGAGAAGAGAATCGGATGCTTGTTCATAATCGCCTAATGCCATCAGGTCAATGGCGACCGTTAATCCAGTTACAAACTTTTCAATGTTATTGCTCATATTGCTGAGCATTTGAGATGATCTGTCCTGGAATTGAAGGGACACCAGCGCTGTGTTGATATCGCTTTTTATTTCATCACTAATACCCACGATTACTTTCGAACTGATGGCGACAGTTTTTTCGGTATCCTGGTATTTTCTGATCACGCTTTGAATTGATTTATGCGCCTGCTCCATTTGTTCAGATTCAATCACTGAACGATTCTCTGCCTGCTCCAATACCAACATCACCTGTTGGTTAATTTCATTTGCATATTGAATTATTTTGCCACCAGATTCGTTTGAATTGGTTGCCAGATGCCTGACTTCATCAGCGACTACCGCAAAACCACGGCCTTGCTCTCCGGCCCGGGCTGCTTCAATTGCAGCATTCAAAGCCAATAGATCTGTTTGGCTAGCTATCTTGCTAATTTCGGTTGCCATTTTTGTCAGGGATTTGGTGTGTTCGCATAGTGGGTGTATAAATTCGACCACTTCATTTTTTGAATAGAGTACTGATTGAATTGAGTCAGTTACAGTAGCCAGGCTATCGCGTACTTCGGTTTCTACATCTGATGGCACATCACCGGCACTTTCTTGCGATCGATAGCCAATGGTTTTATTGAACAATTCCATCGCAGTATTTAAACGGGAAATTACATTCGTAAACTGACTTGCCAACTCGTCCACATCGGACTGACCATCCTCGCGAAGATGCTCGATCTGGTCGCGCCAGATTTGTGAGGATTGTTGAAAGTTAAGTTTCATACTTTCAAGTAGCTGGTCTTTTTGACCCTGACTCGCTTTGCTCTGATCGTTCAGTTGCAATGCTAACTGGCGAAATTTTGTATCGATACGTCGACGACTGAAATAGCCTGTTGCTAGTCCACTGCAAACAATCAGTGCCGAAAATAACGCCGTATAAGTGGACAAACCCAGGCAAAACAGAATAGCTATTGACCCTACTACTGCCATCGTGGTCGGTATATAAATAAGTTCGTTTAGGGTCTTTTTGTTCATGGGTTCTGAATACTCACTGCCATTGACTGAGTTAATTAATTAGGAATTATCGGTCATGTATATTTGAACTAAAGAAATAATTTACTTAGGGCGCCTCCAACAAATTCATGTTTCACCCAGATTGACATAGACCCTATTTAATGTAATATTTCTGCTTCTAATTAATGTGCTGATTCTAAAACTACTTCCACCTTGCCCACAGGAGGCTGTTTGTTGTCGCTTTTAGGCACCACTTAGTGCCTAATTCCGTACTCTGGCCAGACTCATCTGTTTAAGCGGTGATTTCACAGCACATCTTAAATGCCAAATATGTAATGAATATGCATGGTTTGTGCAATTTTGTGCAAAACTATCAGGCGTTGATTATTTAAGAACTGATTAAGTGACGGACTAAATTTAATGCACTCGCTCCCAATCCTTATTGCATAAGACGATAAGGAGGTCCGTAGGCGCTGAGCTACCAGGTGCAGTGCGATAATTGATTGACCACTACCGATATATCCTGAAATATCTCAAGACTGTTTCTCGTTAGCTGGAAACTGGGAAATCGAGGAATTAAGATAGACATCTTAGGGCCGTCCATCAGGCTAGAGCAGGCAAGCTCCTAATATACCAGGGGTGACAATATTGACCCAGATGACGAAAATGACGAGTAAGCAATTTGGATCAGGCTTATCAGTGTTTCCTAACACTCACTGTGAACAGGTATCCCACACCACGCACTGTCTTTATCAATGTGGCTGTTTCGACGGGCTGTTTTATTTTTCTACGTAGCCGGCTGACATGACCATCACCGCTGTCATAACGGACCCAATCAAAGCCGTGAAGGTGATCTAGCAAGAAGTCTCGAGATAAAACACGATTGAGTGATTCGACAAACACTCTCAATAAATCGAATTCTGCGGTAGTCCGCTCTCCCTCGCAAGTGTGAGATCGTCTCCATCGGGGAGAGTTAAATCGATCAGGATAAGATCAACAATGTGGTGCCTTTTTAATGTCTCCATATTTTCCGCAGATAAGGTAAGGCGACATTCATCCGACAGAGTTACCGTCACTTCATCAGTTCTTAGGTAATCAACGCCTGATAGTTTTGCACAAATTTGCACAAACCATACATATCCGTTACATATTTGACATTTAAGATGTGATATGGAGTTACAGCTTAAACAATATGCCATCGATAAATCTGATTAGATTTAAAAAGGTAAAGAGCATCGCAGGCAAAAAGCCTTACGATTTAATATTGATGTTTAAGGTGCTCGTTCTCCAACACCTGGATAACATTTCAGACGATGAAATCGACCGAGTACATGATCCGAAATCGCTATTCAATTTGCCGACGCATTGAATTGTTATCGGGAAACAATGTTTTCGATGCGAGAAAAACCTGATTATTAGGAGAGCAATAGTTACAGAATCATGACTTTATGCAAAAACTACAAATCTTAAAAAACGGAGGTCGCCTTTTGAACTTGAGGAGAGGTCTGTCTGAGAAACATGTGTATGTTTATCTTTTTCTAGCCTACATTGCGTTTGCATTTCTGTGTTCCACATTTACTCCCGAGGTGCCTATTGTTTCTCTCTCGCTTTCGGCTGGTGTGGGATTGTCAGGCTGTATTTTGATGGGGCTACGATTTCTTCCAGCCATTTTTATTGGCTCATTAATTTTTAACAGCGTTATACAGTTTGGGTCTGAAGGTGTGTTAAATGCTGAGGTACTTTTGCTCTCGGCAGGAATGGGATTAGGCTCTACGTTGCAGGCGTATGTGAATTATAAGATCTTGAAAAAACGTTCACTTGATGTGCTAGATTCTCCTTCTGCTCAAAATATTTTGATTTTTATTTTAGCGGCATTTATTAGCTGCACGATCAGTGCTGTAATCGGTAATTTTATTCTTACATCGGCAAATTCTGAATGGGCGCTGAGTTTAATTGAATGGGATAACGTATGGGCCTGGTGGGTCGGTGATTTTTTGGGGGTCATATTTTTTGCGCCGCTAATATTGTGCTTTTTTCAGGGGCAGGAAAGCAGTAGCAGAATTTTATTTAAAGGGGTTGTAGCTCCCTTACTTATAATTATTGCGCTATTTCATTTTTTCCAGCAGTACATGGAAGAAGACATACTCGCTACGGGGAAAGTCAAGTTTGAGTTGATGGCAAAGGCGGCAGAAAATAACCTGAAGCGAAAGATGAGTGAGTACCTGAAAGCCCTGGATGAGCTTGAGCAACAGATTTCTCACGGCGATATGCTAACGAAAGAAGAGTTTGCGCAAACTGTCGGTGACCTAACTAATAAGGTTCATGGAATTAAAGCGATGTCCTGGAATCCAATAGTTGAACAGAGAGATGTGGCAGAATTCGAGCGTATTTCTCGAGAAAGTGTTTCCTCGGATTTCCGTATTAAAGGTCAGCCGCTTACCTCATCGGATCCTTTGGTGGTCGTTCAGTTGATTGAGCCGCTAACTGAAAATATGGCGGCGCTTGGTTTTAACGTGTTCTCAAACTCGGCGCGTAAACAGGCCATGTTGAATGCGCATCGCACAAATTCAGCCGTTGCTACCGACGTTATTCAGTTGATGCAATCCGATAAAATGGAGCCGGGCTTTCTAATCTTCAAGCCCGTGATGACAACTGTTCAATCAAATGATCAGAGCCAAGGGGCTTTGCATGGGTCGCGTGTGTTAAAAGGCTATGCAGTCGGCGTCTTTATGGCTTCTCAGGTTATTCAGGAAAGCCTGGACGACAAGTTGATTCAATTTCTAGATAGTTATGTTTATGAAAATGGAAATACGTTTGATAAGGTCCTGGGTAACGAAGAAATATTGGAGGAGGTCGCAGGTGACATGGGTTTAACTTATAAGTTTGATTTGAACTTTGCCAACCACCAATGGGGTGTGTATTTCCATATTAATGGGGCTGATGTGACGGGGCTTCAGGTAGGAAAAACACGATATTATAAAGCGATAGAAACCATCTTTGGTGCATTGGCGGTATTTATAGTGTTGTCTGCTTTTGGAGGACACGAACAGTTGCGACAACAGTTCAAAGCGAGAACAAAAGAACTGGAAAGGTTAAACACTAAACTCGAAGAATACGCGTTCTACGATTCACTTACCGGCTTGCCTAATCGTCGCTTGTTTATTGATCGGCTTGGACATGCGCAGGGATTAGCCGCGCGTAGTAAACAAAAACTCGCGCTAATATTTATGGATTTGAATGGTTTCAAACAAGTAAATGATAGATTGGGCCATGAGTGTGGTGATCAGTTGTTAATGGAAGTCGCCAGGCGTTTTGCACGGAGTGTACGTAAAAGTGATACCTTGGCTCGATTTGGTGGTGATGAGTTTACAGTTTTGGTTGAAAGTAATCCTGGTCCTGGCGCACTCCGGGCTATATCAACAAAGCTGACGGAATCCTTATGCGAGCCCATTTATTTATCCGGTGAACCTATAGTGGTTTCAGTTAGTATCGGTATTTCATTATTCCCTCAGGACGGTGAGCAGTTTGTGGGTTTATTACGGTGTGCGGATGCTGCAATGTATAAGGCGAAAGAGCTTGGCATAGAAATGTGTTTTTATTCTAAAGGTTGGCGTAGTGAGGCTAGTTAATTGGTTTATCTTGTGATGACTTAAATCGCACAGGTTCTGATGGCGCCTGCTTTTTAACTCAAGGGTGTCTCTAAAAATAGTGATTTTTTCATGACTGTTTATTGCTCCTAAACCAACAGTAGGCGTTAGCTTTACAAATGACCAGGCTAAAAGATACTGCCCCGAACTTTTAAAAAGTGCTGCCCACGAGACTGAAATAGTTTGGTTAAAAACAACCGAGGGGATTTTCTTTGCTTGTCTGGAGATTTCTGTGAGTGACCCTTGACTTTCCTGCCTCCATGACCTACGTATATTCTGGTGAACCTGCACAATTTTGCACAAAGATTGCACATTCCCGACATAATCCTCGGCCCTTCGTCTGGTATAAAGGGTTCTACATCATAAAACTAAGACAAATATATCTTAGGAGAAACCAATGAAAAATATTATTCTGATACTTTTATTAATGAGCTTTTCACTTACTGCTAATGCGCAACAGTCATTAAGCTTTGGTATTGTACCTCAACAGTCTGCGAGCAAACTGGCTCGACTATGGGGTCCTATATTCGAATACCTGGAAAAAGAAACAGGGGTGAAAATACACTTTGAAACAGCAGCTAATATTCCTACTTTCGAAAAGAGGCTAGCTGAGGGTAAATATGATCTTTCTTATATGAACCCATACCACTATGTCGTATTTAGCAAAAATCCGGGATATAAAGCATTCGGTAAAGCACGAGATAAACACATCAAGGGAATCTTTGTCGTGCGTAAAGATAGCGTAATTAAAGAACTCAAAGATCTTAATCACAGTACGCTAGCATTCCCAGCACCAGCTGCCTTCGCTGCCAGTATTCTCACCCGCTCGGCTCTTACTCAAAATGGCGTCACGTTTACACCAAAATATGTTTCATCACATGACTCTGTATATCGTACCGTTGCAAAGGGCATCTACCCTGCTGGCGGTGGTGTCATTAGAACGTTTAAGAATGTAGCGCCGGAAATTCGAGAACAGTTAAAGGTGTTATGGACATCCAAAGGTTACACGCCTCATGCAATTGCATCACACCCACGCGTAACGACAAGCACGGTTGAAAAAATACAAAAAGCTTTAATAGGAATGGAAAACAACCCAAATGGCAAAAAGTTAATTGAAGAAATAAAAATCAAAGGCTTTGAGATAGGGCGAGATGATGAATGGGACGATGTGCGCACGCTCAATTTAAATTTGATCAAGGCTGACTAAGATTTATTATTTTGACTTTTCGCTTAAAAACAATCCTGGGTATTGCATTAAATGAATCAATATTATTAGTGATATTGGTTTTTAGTGCGCTGGATTTTCTTCGTAATTCAAATGAAGATAATTTACAAAGATACGCAATTACCACATCACGTCTTTTTAAGAATGCCATTAAAGATGCCGTATTGTCGATGGATTTAGCAACGCTAGAAAGTTTTGTCGAAGAAATCAGTTCTAACCCAGATATTGTCTACACGCGTATTGTTAGCAACGGTGTAATTCTTGCTCAAGGTGGTAATGCATTAATCCTCAAGCAGTCACGCCATCAAGACAAATCAATCGCTGAAGTTAGCGATGGGATATATGACATTCGCACAGAAATTGTTGAAGCCGATTTAACCTATGGTGTTATTGAAATGGGACTTTCAACCGACATAATAGATCATGTTTTAGTAAAGGCCAGACAATGGATTGGCGGCATTGCTAGTCTTGAAATTATTCTGGTTGCTTTATTTTCGTTTATACTCGGTACTTATCTAACCAGGCAACTTTTAACACTCAAAAAGGCCTCTAACATAATAGCTTTATCTGGTCCTGGTTATCAAATACCGATATCCGGTAACGATGAAATTTCAGACGTTGCACGTGCATTTAATGAAATGTCGAACAATCTGAATAAAGTGCTTGTTGAGCAGGAGAGAGTTGCGAGCGACCTGACGCAGTTAATTGACTCGGCGAACGCCCCGATCTTTGGTATAGATGCGGATGGAAAAGTCAATGAGTGGAACCAGCAGGCAGAAAAGATCACGGGTTATAAAAAGGACGATGTGATGGGTCAGGACCTTGTGGCCGATTTTATTACCGAAGACTATAAGGATTCGGTAGACGAAGTTCTGGCGAAAGCCCTTAACGGCGATGAAACGGCGAACTTTGAATTCCCGTTGTTCACCGAATCGGGAGATCGCGTTGATGTTCTCCTTAATTCAACGACCCGGCGTGATGCATCGGGCAGGGTTGTTGGTGTAGTTGGGGTAGGCCAGGACATTACAGAACTGAATCAAGTTCGGGTCGAGCAGGAGAAAGAGCGCAAAGAAGCCACTGCTCAAATCATCCAGTCGTCAAAACTAGCAACACTCGGAGAAATGGCGACATCAGTCGCACATGAATTAAATCAACCACTGAACGTCATTCGTATGGCTTCGGGGAACGTCCGCCGTAAGGTATCTAAAGGCACCGCTGACGCCGAATACCTGAACAATAAAATCGAGCGCATTGAGGAGCAAACTGCCCGAGCAGCTGCAATCATTAATCACATGCGGATGTTCGGGCGCAACGCGAAGGAGTATCCAGAACCCATTGATGCTCGAAGTGTGGTTACGAATGCGCTTGATTTGATGGGAGAGCAATTGCGATTGGCCGATATTGAAATAGTAACCGAGCTTGCCGAAGACTGTCCCTCTATTTTGGGCCATATCATTCAACTGGAACAAGTGATCTTGAACCTTCTCACCAATGCCAGTGATGCGATGGCTGAAAACGATGGAGACGCAAAGATTACATTGCGGGTATTTGAAGACGGCAAAAGTGTTCATATTAAATCCGAGGACAATGGCGGGGGAATTCCCGACGATGTTCTACCTCGAATCTTTGAGCCGTTCTACACAACAAAAGAAATGGGCAAAGGTACCGGCTTAGGGCTGTCTGTTAGTTATGGTATTGTGCGTGATATGAACGGTACCATTGTCGCTGAAAATATCGATGATGGTGCCCGGTTCACAATCACTCTGCCGATTGTTAGTTAGTATTGGATATTGGAAGGAAAAAGACTATCTCAATCAAAATTCTTATTGCTGATGATGAAGACATCATTCTTGAAGAAACGGCAGAAACTTTAACCGATGAAGGTTATGAATGTTTTGTCGCAAACAACGTCGGAGCTGCTGTTGAAATTGTTAAAACCACGCCTGGAATTTATCATCTTGACCGGTCAAGGTGGGTCAAATGAACTACACGTATAAGTATACCGTGATAGGGATTGCCTTCGGGTGGGCTTTTGTCTTTGCGGCATGGCTTATTGATCTATTTGTTACAAGTTTAGTACCTACACCTGCAAACATTATTCAGATACATATCGATAACCCGGTCATTTATATTGTTGATACGGCTCCTCTTGTGCTGGGAACCATTTTTTATTATCTCGGTAAATTGTACCAACGCCTCTACAACCAGTCTTCAGAGCGTCAGAGCAGTACTGCCAGATTCAAGGTATTGATGGATTCCGCCTTTGACGCCATTATCGTTATGGATGAACACGGCAGGGTGCTGGATTTTAACGCGGCTGCTGAAACGATCTTTGGCTATAAATCCCAGAATGTCGTTGGTAAGGTATTATCGGAACTGATCATACCGCATCGCTACCGTAAAGCGCATACCCTCGGTTTGGAAACATTTCTCAAAACAGGTGTAGGACCGATTATTGGTCAACGTGTTGAAATAGAAGCACTACATCACGATGGACATGAATTCCCTGTTGAGGTGTCTATTGCAAATCAATTTATCTTAGCAGGAGATGCCAGCGGTGCTGGGTTCATCGGATTTGTACGTGATATTACTGAACGTAAAAAAGCCGCTGCCCAAATTATCCAGTCATCCAAACTAGCAACACTCGGCGAAATGGCGACATCAGTCGCGCATGAATTAAACCAACCATTGAATGTCATTCGCATGGCGGCGGCGAATGGTCGCCGGAAGATCTCTAATGGCACCGCTGACCTCGAATACCTGAACGACAAACTCGAACGCATTGAGGAGCAGACTGCACGAGCAGCCGCAATCATTGATCACATGCGGATGTTCGGGCGCGAGGCGA
>JBLIOG010000142.1:0-9578 GCA_047639625.1 Gammaproteobacteria bacterium | reverse complement strand
CCAAAAATAATCATGGTGCGGGTTAAGATGTTTGCACCTTCTACGGTAATTCCAACAGGAATTGACTGGTAGGCTCTACCCAGATAATTTGAAGGGCCCAGGCAAATACCTCTGCCACCATGAATATCCATGCTGTCATTCAGGACTGTTCGCATGTGTTCGGTATTGTAGTATTTCAATATGGCGGTGACCACCGAAGGTTTCTCACCGTTGTCAAGTGCTCCCAGAGTAAGCAGGCGACCAGCGTCCATCATGTAGCTAAGACCGCCGATGCGAGCCAATGCTTCTTCAACGCCTTCGAATTTGCCAATTGAGGTATTAAACTGTTTTCTGATTCGAGCATAGGCGCCGGTAGTCCGACAGGCTGCTTTACCCGCAGAGACGCCCTGGGTTGGTAAAGAGATTCCACGGCCTACCGACAGACTCTCTACGAGCATTCGCCAGCCTTTGCCGATGTTGTCCTGACCTCCAATAATAAAATCCATGGGTATAAAGACGTCTTTGCCGCTATTTGGGCCATTCATAAAAGCTGAATTCATTGGATAATGTCGATTACCAATAATAACTCCAGACGTATCGGCAGGAACAAGTGCGCAGGTTATGCCGAGTTCGCGTTGGTTACCAATCAGTTGATCCGGATCGAATGCTTTAAAGGCGAGGCCGATAACCGTTGCGATTGGCCCAAGCGTTATATAGCGTTTTTCCCAGTTTAATCTGAGTCCTAGAACTGTTTCTCCCTGATATTCTCCGTGACAGATAATACCGGTATCTGGAATAGATCCAGCATCAGAACCTGCATCTGGTCCAGTCAACGCGAAACAGGGAATTTCGCGGCCATTGGCCAGGCGCGGGAGATAATGATTTTTTTGCTCTTCGGTTCCGTAATGCAGCAGCAATTCGGCAGGTCCGAGGGAATTGGGCACCATGACCGTAACACCCGCAGAAACACTCCGGGCGGATATTTTCATAACCACTTCGGAATGGGCGTAAGCAGAAAATTCGAGTCCACCATATTCGCGCGGAACAATCATTCCGAAGAAGCGATTGGTTTTAAGAAATTCCCAGACCTCTTTACTAAGGTCGATTTGATTATGGGTTATTTCCCAGTCGTCCAGCATGGAACAGAGAGTATCAACCGGTCCATCCAGAAACGCCTGCTCCTGTTCGCTCAATGAAGGTGGTTTGTAACCAAGTAATTTAGACCAGTCCGGAGCTCCCCTGAACAGTTCCGCTTCCCACCAGACGGTGCCGGCTTCGATAGCATCCTGTTCGGTTTCCGACATGGGTGGTAACAAAAGCTTTACTCGATTCAAAAGAGGTCGGCTTAAGCGTTGCTTGCGAATGTCAGCGTTACCGAGAAATACGACTAAAGTCAGATAAATACTCCAGTTGATCAGGCCAGGCCAGAAACTAAATCCCCCCCATAGGGTAAACAAAGCAAGGAAAATACCGGCAAGAATGGCGACCTGGCGATAGGTTATGATCTGGCGGGCGATGGCGAACATGAGTCCGAAAAAGCCGGCGAGGAAAATGAATATATTCATCGAAAATTCCGTTGAAAAGGCAGGTTAATCAGGCAGAATGACACTATCCTATTTAGCTTTTGCAGGCAATCTATAGTTTCGAAATGAAACTCTTGGACTGGTTTGGAATTAACCTTAAATTTAGTCGTTAACCTGAGATAGTTTTTCTCTCAATTGATCCACTAAATCGGAGATGCCCAGGTTATTTAGACGATCAGTTGTTTCCAGTAACGGTAAAGTACGAATAGCAGATTCGATTATATAAGGTGCCAGGTTTTCCAGATTATCGTTATCGATCATTTGCAGGGCACTGTCGATCGATAGAAATGTCTTTTTGTTGCTTTGTTCAAAGCTGATAATTTGATTTCCACCTTGTTGAATGGCTTCCTGAAGGCGTTTGTCAGCCTGGTTAAGGACGAAGCTTGCATCGATATTATCTTTGCCGAGACAACTAATTAGACCTGCGCTTACAGTCAGGTTGTATTTTTTGTTTTCAATTTTTATAGGCTTCATTCGAATTTCCTGCATGATACGTTTGATCGCGATGGTAGCGCCTATGCCGTTTGTTCCCGGGTAAAGTACATGGAATTCGCCGTTACCAATGTAGCCGGCGGTATCTTCAAGTCGAACTGTGGCCTGTATCAGTCCAGCCACTTTTTTGATTGCGTGGAGCTGGGTCGGTTTACCGAATTTCCCCTTCAGTATTTTTGTATTATCTACTTTCAATTTGGCTACACTGAAATAATTATGATGACGAGTTGAAAATGACATTTCGGTATTGAGCCGAGAGATAAAGCGATTTTCGCTATAAAGCTGTTGTAGGGCCTCGACGGCTGGAACCTTTGGAAGTAGATGGCTAGCAGCTCCCATATTGTTTAGAAACAATTGCGTGTGTAAACGCACCCGGGTGGTTAGTTCACTGCTGGTAAAAGGAATATTGATAAAATCAGTAGCGCCGCGTTTAAACGCTTCCTCTCTATCTTGGTCGGTGGATTTCTCACCGAGCAATAATAAAACAGGAAGCGCAGCATAAGCGTTGTTGCTCGATCCACGGATCCGTTCAATCAACCCAAAATGATCAACGGCTTTGCTCAATTCACAAATTAGAATGTTGAAGCCGTGATTGTTTTTTAAAATATCCCAGCATTCTTCGGCGGATTCGAATGACGTTATCTCAAATAACGGACTGAGTATTTTAGTGATCGCAGTATTGCTTCGCGCGGATTCTACGACCAGGATGATAGAGGGTTTCTGGCCTGCTGATCTCATGGTTATGTGGTTTAAACACTATTGTCTAATACTTATAGTTGAAAAATTACGTTACGCGTTTTCACAGGGACGAAATAATATTTAAATTTCTCCGATCAAAATCAGGCAAAAATGGCAGGCTTCTCTATACTAAAATAATAGTTATGATGATTTCTGTCCTGTGCAGACTTAACTCATGAATGATCGAGGCTGGAAGAAGTTAGTACAATTCGTCGGCATATTGTTATTCATTCACTTTTTGTTGGATTACCGCTGTATATCTAATGCTACAAGCAAAAATCTTACTGGTTGATGATACTCCTGCAAATTTGATTGCATTGAAGTCGATGTTGAAAAATACCGATGCTAAACTAATCGAGGCGAATAGTGGGGAGTTGGCGCTGGAGCAATGTCAGGTGCACGATAATATTGCCCTGATACTTCTCGATGTGCAGTTACCCGGTCTCGATGGGTTTAAGGTGGCCGAACTACTCCAGCTCGACGAAAAAACCCGATCAATTCCAATTATATTCATAACCGCTAATCAGGAAGATGCGCTTTACGAAAAAGCCTATCTGTCAGGCGGTGTCGACTTTATTCAAAAACCATTTCGTAAATTGATTTTGCTTGCGAAAGTTCGAATATTCCTCGATCTCTGGGAGCTCAGGTTTGGGCTTGAACAGGAAATCGATAATCGAAAGAATGCCGAAAGGCATATTGAACGCATGGCCCGCATGGATCCACTGACCGATTTACCCAATCGACGCGGACTTTACGATGAATTGAAGCGACTGATTCACCGGTCTGAAAGATACCATTTTTCGAGTGCTGTGATTTATATTGATCTCGATGGGTTTAAAACTGTAAACGATCGGTATGGTCACGATATCGGTGATAAATTACTCATTCAAGTTTCAAAAAACTTTCAGTCTATCGTGCGAAAAACGGATACGGTTGCTCGAATCGGAGGTGACGAATTTGTTGTACTGATAAATGATATTGATGGAACTGCCAGCCTTATCAACAAAATCAAACAACTCATAACCGGTGCTTCAGAGGACATCCTTTTTGAAGGTCGATCTGCATCGGTGAGTGCCAGTATCGGCATAGCACTCTATCCGGAACACGGTCAATCTGCAGAAAACTTACTGCATTATGCCGACCAGGCAATGTATCAGGCGAAAAACGAAGGCAAAAATACTTTCAGGTTTTTTACTGAAAAAATCAATAAAAAGGCCCATCGGCAGGTACAACTGCAAGATTCTTTGCGAAGTGCTATCGCGGACGACGAGTTTACTGTTTATTTCCAACCGATTGTTGATGTCCACACGGGCTTACCGGTATCGGCCGAAGCATTATTACGATGGGAAAGCAAAAAACTCGGACAGGTATTCCCGGATGAGTTCATACCGGCTGCTGAAAATGCAGGATTAATACCTGAAATTGGTTGCTGGGTTTTACGCAAGGCCATGGAAACCGGGGCTGAATGGAAAAAGCACTATGACATTAATCTGCGGTTAGCGATCAACGCATCAACCATTCAGTTTAGAAATAACCTCTTGTATGAAACCATTAAACAGGAGTTGGAAGCCCATAATTGGCCACCAGATTTACTCGAGATAGAAATAACTGAAGGACTATTACTAGATGATTCTTCCGATGTGAGTCGTTATATCAACAGGATCAGTGACTGTGGAGTCCGATTGTCGGTCGATGATTTTGGCACTGGTTTTTCAGCGCTGTCCTATTTGAAAAATTATCCAGTTAACTCAGTAAAGATCGACCGCAGTTTTATCATGGATTTACCGGACGATAAGGAAAGCAAAGTCCTCGTTCAGGCGATTGTCGCGATGTCACACGGACTCGGACTTGAAGTCATTGCTGAAGGCGTAGAAACACTTGAGCAATGGCAATTTTTGCAAAAACTGGGTTGTAATCTGGCGCAAGGTTATTTTTTCGGTAAACCGATGCCTTCCGTTGACTTTGAAGCCTATTTATTAAAACAGGCTGGAGTGAGATCCGCTAGCGCAAATGCAGGCTGACATTCCCTGGTAGTTTTCAATGCCGGCTTTTTTGAAAAAAGCGCACAATCCATTTTGCTAATCTATCGGTTTCAGCATTCTGACCTTCATCCATACTGTCACGAGCTTTATCTACATCGGGTACAGGCACAATTTTGCCGCCATAAATATCGAGTAATGCTGTCTCGTAAGCGGGCTCGAATTCCGGGTGTCCCTGTACGCTAATAATATGGTTAGCATATTTTAAACCGGCATAAGGACAAAACTCCGAACTTAGTAGTACAGTCGCCCCAGGTGGTTTTTCCACAACCTGATCTTGATGAAACGCATAGATTCCAATTTGATCCTGATCGTCCTCTAACCAGTCGGGTGTCTCTTCCACTGCATATTGATGTAATCCTACACCCCAACCTTTATCTGATTTCACGACTCTCCCCCCCAGTGCTTTGGCGATGATCTGGTGGCCAAAACAAATACCAACCAGTGGCATAGATGCTCGATTAACTTCCTGAATGAAGCCTTCCAATTTAATCATCCAATCCAGGTTTTCGTAAACACCGTGCCTTGAACCGGTAATTATCCAACCGTCACAATCGAGAATCGAATCAGGGCTTCCACCCTCGATAACTGACCATGAAACATATTCGAAATCTGGGTTGGCACGTTCAAGTAAATTACGAAACATGACATGATAAGGGTCGAATCTCGACTTTAAATCATCGTTCAGAATACCGGCTTCGAGGATACCAATTTTCATATGGCTAAAACTTCTCAGGTTACTTGAAGATAACGAGACTATCGAACCTCAAAAACAGGTGCAAGTAAGATTAGTAGCCTGTGAGCGAAAAGATCTGGAAGGGCGCGATTGACAAAGAAGTCAGGCCCAATAGACTGCTCTTTCCAGATACCTATCAGGCTTAGTAAATGTCTTTTCAGCAGGCGATTCAGCAGTTTCTAAATGACAACCCCAAGCTCAGAGAGCTTGAAGTTCTGGCAACCGATGTTTGTGGTCACTTTTTTGGGAAACGCTACCCAATCGAGAAATTAGCATCATTTGCCGAAGATGGACTCGCTTTTCCGGCCAGTATGTTCCTGCTTGGAACCACGGGAGATGCGCTGGCTAACACGTATTATGGAATCGACGATGGTGATCCCGATGCAGATTTTCATCTCATAGAAAATAGTTTGTGCATTAATCAGTGGAGTAGCCAGCCGAGGGCCCAGGTGATGGCCTCGACCATTGGTTCTAGCAAGCCCGCATTTTTTGAGCCCCGTGCGGTATTGCAAAATATTCTGCAATCTTATGCAGAGCGAGGTTGGAAGCCCATGGTTGCATTCGAACTGGAATTTTACCTGTTGGATGGCAAGCGCGATAAAGATGATCTGATTCAGGTTGTTAATAATCCCAAAACAGGCCGCAAAGATTCCGCGGTAGTTTTGTCCAGTGCGCGCATATCAGATTTTGAATCAGTCATCGACGACATTATCGAATCATGTCGGGATCAAAATATCTCGACGGGTGCCATATCGTCAGAAATGGGGCCTGGGCAGTTTGAAATCAATTTCAATCATCACGCGAACGTATTGCGGGCAGCCGACGAAGCCTGTTTGTTCAAACGAACCGTGGTTGAAATTGCCAAAAAGCATGGAATGACGGCGAGTTTCATGGCCAAGCCATTTTTGGCCGAAGCGGGTAATGGATTGCATATGCACATTAGTGTGATTGATGAAAACGGTGATAATGTTTTTGCTGATGGTGATAAACCGGCTGAACTTTTGAAAAATGCGATTGCAGGACTGATTGCATGCATGCCAGCCTGCATGTCATTTTGGGCGCCCAATGTTAATGCTTATCGGCGTTACAAAGGCGGTATCAGCTGTGCACCTGTCAGTCAGACCTGGGGTCACGAAAACCGTACCGTAGCGTTTAGAATTCCGATTGCTCGAGATTCGGCCTGGCGCGTAGAAAATCGGGTGCCTGGTGCGGATGCCAATCCTTATCTTGCTATGGCAACTTCACTCGCTGCCATGCTTCAGGGTATGAACGAAAAAATGGATCCTGGAGACGCCAGTACCGAAGCTATTAATTCGATAGACGAGAATTTGCCACTGGATTTGTTGTCGGCGCTTACGATGACACGAAGTAATGAAGCTTTTAGTCAAATCCTCGGGTCCGATTTTGTTGATCTTTATCTAAATCACCGTTTAGCAGAATTTCAATCTTTTAACCAGATTATCAGTGCTCAAGAGTATGACTGGTACCTGTAACAGGATAATTAAATGAGTGGTTCTGAGTTCACTAATAGTTTTTCCATGTTTGCTAATATATTCGGATTTATGGGGGCAACCTTAAGCCGCAATCCTGATGATGGTGATGTTTTTGTAATAGGTCTGCCGTACGATCTGGCAACTTCCGGACGAGCTGGAACCCGCAGCGGCCCAACCGGTATTCGACAGGCCAGCTCACAATTGCGATGGGAAGAAAAACGCTGGCCCTGGGATTTTAATGCCTTCGATCGGTTGAGACTGGTTGACTACGGCGATATTGAATTTGCAGTTGGTAATCATGAAGCGCTTTTTGAAAACGTAGCAAGCCATTATCAACGTTTACTTGAGGTTGGAAAAACAACATTGAGTTTTGGTGGTGATCATTTTGTTACATTGCCATTACTTCGGGCGCATCATAAACAGCACGGACCGATGGCGATGATTCATTTTGATGCCCATACCGATACCTATCTCGAAGAGGGTGCGACTTATAATCACGGTTCAATGTTTTATCACGCGCCCCGTGAAGGTATTATCGATGCGGATCGCAGTATTCAAATCGGGATCAGAACCGAATACACCGAGAGCCGGCATGAGTTTGAAGTGATTTCCGCAGCCGAAGCGAATGATATCAGCGCGCAGTCCATTGTTGATCGGGTCAAGGCCAGAGTTGGCGATGCACCCTGTTATTTAACCTTTGATATAGATTGCCTCGATCCCTGTCATGCACCAGGAACCGGGACTCCTGTTGTAGGAGGAATAAGTACTGATAAAGCGTTAAAGATTATTCGTGGGCTGGTGGGTATTAATCTGGTCGGAATGGATCTGGTTGAAGTAGCACCTGCCTACGATCACTCTGAAATTACTGCACTGGCAGGTGCCACTTTGGCTCTGGAAATGATTTATGTCCTGGCGGCAAATCGCGGAAGTTGATATTGCTAATACACCAGACGTTTAGTTCATATAGGTTTTGGCCTCTTCTCCCGGATTCGGTAATCCAGCCAGTTTCCATACGTTTAGGCAACTACCGAATTGTTGTTTTAGTTCCTGACGATTGATCTCGGATGAGCGGCAAACCCGACGCATCGGTGGAATCGCGCCAAGACGGGTAAAACGGTCACGGATAAAGTTGATCAATTTCCAGTGACGATCGTCCAGGTTTATCTGCATGAGATCAGCCCGACGCTGACTAAAATCTTTGTCCCAGTTTCGCCAGTCGACTAAAAAACCATCTTCGTCAAGCTTCCGACTGTCGGGACTGACTTGACCTGTGCTAGCAAGATCAAATGATAAATCCAGCATAACGAAACCGTCATTAGAGAAAGGTCACCATCCTGCCAGACTGCATCGATTCCAAATAATTATTAAATCTAATTTTGGATCACGTTTTGTGATATAGGTGATCAGTCGAGCGCCGGTATCTCCCGATTAAATAGATTTACATAGTCGTCCTGGCCTGATTCCAGGTATCGGGCTGCAGAGTGACCCTCGTAAACGGCTGCGGCCACTGTGCCCGGAGCGTTGCAATCGCCGATTCGTTTTAAAGTTTTAAATCGATCGGCCTGTTTTTCGAGCAATTCAAATAATTCGTTATCTGATTCACGAGTTGTCACCAGAATCAGACTGTCGAAGGCAATTCGCGTGGTGTTTTTATCGCTATAAATGCTTGAAACAATCGCTTCACCTGATTCGATTTTTGCGATTTTCTGGGATACCTGAATATCAACATCGAGTTCAAGCAAACGCCGCTGAATCTTCTCCTGCTCAAGAGTATTGGTAGTCCAGCTCGATACAATAGATGAAGGCGTAATTAAGGTAACTTCGCAGCCCAGTGCTCGGCAACGCTCGGCCAAACATCCACCTATGAAATAATGGTCGTCGTCGTAGATGAGTACCTTCCCGACCGGTGTTGTTCCTGTCAGAACATCATCGGGCGTCAAAACCTGAGTTGATTCAATGCCGTCAATCGGAAAAGCGTGATGCCGACCGATGCCATCCCGTCGCCAGACAGAGCCTGTCGCAATGAAAACATGCGGAATTTCAAGGTCAACAATGTTTGCTGCCGTCAAAGAATTGTTCATATAGAGATCAATTTGACTGCTTTGGTTAATCATATATTCGCGGTAATCTTTCACGCGCATATAGCTCGACATGCCCGGTAAGGTGCTTTCACGCAGAATTCGTCCGCCCAGTTTGTCAGACGCTTCAGCCAGAGTGACCTGGTATCCTCGATTGCCTAATTGCATGGCGCACTCGAGTCCCGCAGGCCCACCACCTACCACTAAAACCGGTTCATTACTGACCGCTTTCTGGATTTTTTCAGGATGCCAGCTCTGTTTCCACTCTTCGCCCTGAGTCGGGTTTTGCGTACAGCGAATCGGAGCCGACATATTGTCCTGGGCGACACAGATATTGCAGCCGATACATTCGCGAATTTCTTCGATTCGACCTTCGTCTATTTTATTTGGAAGGTAAGGATCAGCGATAGAAGGTCGGGCGGCTCCGATCAGGTCGAGTA